>NZ_ANBF01000154.1 GCF_000341025.1 Nocardiopsis salina YIM 90010
CTCCCTGCCGTCCCCGACGCCCGTCATCGCGTCAGCCCCTTGGCCCCTGTCCCCAGGCCGCTGAGGGCCCGACCCGTTCTGCTCTCCGTCAACCAGGCGCACAGTCGCGAGAGCCGGTCGGCCCGTGCCCGGTACCGGTCGGTCTCGGCCCGAACCGCCTCCAGGCGCTGCTCCCAGTCGTCCGGCACCGCGGTCGTTGCTCCCTGCGCGGCGAGCAGCTCCCTGCGGGCGTCGATCCACACCAGGCCATGGGTACGGGCGACGGCCGCATCGCGGTCGTCACCGCCTGCCAGCCGCTCGGCCCGCGCGAAGGCGGCCGTCCGCTCGAGCCGGGGCCCGCCCAGGTCGTCGCCGGGGAGGGTCGCCCGGAGCAGGCCCGCCCGAGCCCGGTCGATCCTCCTGATCATGCGTTCGACGGCGTGCCGGGCGTATGTGTGGCCCGGGCGCACGGTCAGCCTGTGGGGAACGTCCGGGTCACGTGGAGGCGGTGAAGCCGCCGTGCGGACCCGGGGTTCGCAACGGTAGTGCTCGCGCAGCAACCGCATGTGCAGGTCCGGGGCGTCCAAGGGGTCGTGGCGGCCCGCGTCCACGCGGGGCCAGTGCCCGACCAGGGTCACGCGGATGTTCGACACGTCCCCCGCCAAGAGCGAATCCACCGTCGCGGTGGTGTCGTCGAACCGGTGTTCCCCCACGTCGACCACGACGTCGACCAGAGGTACCTGCCATTGCCGTCCCGGGCTCTGCCGGACCGACGGGGACAGGGGGAGGCGGTTTCCCACGAAGGGGCGCCGGAACCTGGCGCCGTCCTCCTTCCGTTCCTCCATCTGGGGCCTGCCCAGGTGGAGGCTGCTGCTCCCGGTCTCGGGGACGAACACCGCCCCGCCCTGGGCGAGCCGGAACCCGAGATGGGTGTCCTCACCCAGGACGAGCTCCGGGTCCATACCCCCGCAGGACAGATAGAACTCCCGGCGCACGGAGCCGGTGCCGCCGATGAAGTAGGAGTAGACGGAGTGACCGGCCGAGCGCAGGTCCCGTGAAGCGTCGTACGCCTCACGCAGCCACGCCAGCTCCTCGCCGGGAGCGTCGGTCAGCAGCTCCGGGGTGCCCGAGGCGATCGCTTCGAAGACCTCGTCCGGGCTCAGCCTCTCGGAGGTGTCCTCGACGAAACGCAGGTGCCCGGTGACGGCCAGATCGTCGGCCGTGTGGTGCCAGCGCATGAGCGCCTCGACGTGGTCTCGGAAGAAGAGCATGTCCGCGTCCAGGAAGACCAGGGCCTCGGCCTCGGAGGCCAGAGCACCGGTGTGCACCGCGTGGGCGCGTCCCCAGCCCTGGCGCGGTGCACGCACCAGCCGGGTGCGCTCCGGACACAGAGCGGGCAGC
>NZ_ANBF01000155.1 GCF_000341025.1 Nocardiopsis salina YIM 90010
ACGGGGCCGTTCGGGAACGTCCGGTACCTCTGCGCGCACCTTCCCGACGGTGCGCACCCTCTCCTCGGCGAGTGTCATGTGCTTCCACCACCCACGAACTGCTGCTGGTCACGGTTGCTTGCCGGCGCGGAGCCCGGTGCCAGGGCACGGGCGATCCGGCCCGGGGCGGGGCGGTCGCGGGGATCGGACTCCAGGAGTGCGCTGGGTTGCCAGCCGATGTGCTGGAACTTCTCCGGGCCCGAGAGGAAATGGCCGGCCCCCACGCCCCAGGTGTGCCCCCGGCCCTTCCTGCGGAGTACGTAGTTGCAGCCGTGGGTCCGGTAGACACGGCCGCCCGCCCGGACCACGGCCCCCAGCAGTGCGCTGTCCTCACCACACGACAGGGGACGGAACCCCCCGACCTCCTCCCAGATCCTGCGGTCGAAGAGGAGGGTGCCTCCCCCGACATGGGCGGACACGCGTTCGTGGTCCTGCTGGATCCTGCGGATCGTCAGGTCGAGTTCCTGCAGGTAGACGAACTCGGCGGCGTTGCCGACCACGTCCGCGCCGGAGTACCTGCGTGCCAGCAGCAGGTCGGCCAAGTGGTCGGGGCCGTACCAGTCGTCGTCGTCCATCTTGGCGAGGACGGTCCCGTGCGCCCTGTGCACAGCACGGTTGAGCAGGGAACCGAGCGGCAGGAGCGTGGGTGCCTCGACCACGGTCAGGGCATGGCCGCAGGACCGGAACCACTCCAGCTCACGCCGCGCCGCGGGGTGGTCGCGATCGAAGCCGTGCAGGACGACCACGAGTTCCATCCGTACGGACCTCTGGCGGGCCACCTGGCGGAGAGCGAAACCCAGCATCTCCGGGCGCCGGGTCACCAGAAGGACCGACACCTCGTCCTCCATCTCGGCGTGCACGCCGGCCTCGGCCCCCAGGGCCGCCCAACGCGCATGTGCCCCATGGGTGAGCAGCGCCGCACGCCGCAACCGGATGCTGTGCTCGATCCGAGGCAGCCCCTCGGACAGGTCGGCCGAGCGCCCCTCGGACAACAGAGTGTGGATTCGCGTGCCGAGGCTCTGGGACCAGGCCGGAGGGGCTCCCCCGGTGAGTGGGATCCCGGCGGCAGCGAGCGAGGCGACCGCGCGGACGGCCGCGAGAGGGCCGCTGTGGGCTCCCCAATCGACGTCGACCTGGCGCAGGTGCCTGATCCGGGCGATCTGTGCATCGGTCACCGTCCCGTCGTCCGCGACCCGCAAGAGCTCGGACCCGCCGGCGACCAGGGCCAGGCGGCCGTCCCTCATGAGGAGCTGCCCTCGTCCTCCACGGGAGGTGTTCTTGAAACCGATCGGGTTCACCACCCGTTCGTCGACGGGTGGCACGTCGTGTTCCGAGAAGGGAACCCCGGCTCGGGACACGTTCGGCCGCCCGTAGCCGGCCCAGCGGACGTCGGCGTGGTCCACGCGGTGGAGGACGGCCCCGTCCGTGTCCGCGGCCTCCGCTTCGCCGCCGCACGCTCCGATGCACAGGTCCGTGTCGGCCTTCCGGGTGGTGTTGGCCAGGGCATCGCCCGGGCCCCACGAGCCGGGGCCCACCCCGACCAGACGCCCCACTGGCCCGGCCACGGGCTGCCGGCGTCCGCCCACCACCGCCTGGGACAGAGCGGCGAGCACACCGGAGGGTTCCACCGGATCGAGGAAGGCCAGTTCGACCGACCATCCGCCCGTGCTCGTGCGGTGCACGGACAGGTCGAGCAACCCCTGCCAGGCGTCGGATCCGGGCGCCACCGGAACCGGCGGCGGCAACTGGTCGGAGCCCCCGCCGAGAACGACCCGGAAGCGGGCCGCGCACGGGATCCCCGCCACCGCCGGCACGGATCTGCGAAGGTCGGTCGGCGAGCCGGCGAGGAGCACCATGAGTTCGACCGGTTCACCGCGCTCCTCCTCACCGAGCTCGCGGGCGATACCTCGCCTGCCCACGTTCCGGGTGTCCAGGTTCACGACTCGGGCTCCGGGGAAGCTCCGCGCTGCTTCCTTCTCGGTGCCCTCGCCGATCCGGCAGAGGAAGACCGACCGTTCGCGCGTGCCGCGCTTCCCGCCCGACCTCACCGGGCCGCCCGGGCGGGCTCGGTCGCCTCGGCCCACACACGGCCGGCGTCGCTGTCGCCGTCGGCCTCCACCGGCTCCGCGGGGGTCTCCGAGCGCGTGTCCGTCCTCTCGGGCGACCCGCTTCCGGTGCTGCGGCCGTGTCCCCCGCCGTGCCCGGCGCTGCCTACCTCGGCCGTGAGGACGGCGGCCCTCTCCAGGCGCTCGACGAGGCCGTCCATACGTGCGGAGAGCTCTTCGCGGCTCTCCGCGGCGACCTCCGTGAGTTCCAGGTCCTGCTCCTCGGCCTCGGCGTGGGCCGCCGCGGTCTCGTCCAGGAGGCGCCGGAGGGTCAGAGCCAGGTACATGCACACCGCGAACAAGGCCGCGCAGGCCGCCAGCTGAGCCGCCTCCCACGGGTCGAGCGCGCCGAAGGCGGTCGACGCGGCCACGGTCGAGAACCCGGTCAGGAAGATCGTGGCCGAGACGGCTTTGGAATGTGAGCGTAGGACGTGCACAACGCCTCCTGGATCTCGTGCTGCCCCGGGGGCAGCTCCGTCGGTTCTGCTCGCAGCTGCGACGGCGGCCCCTCCCATGGAGCGAGCCTGCCGGTTTCGTGCTCCGGGCACAGTCGTCGTCATCGCTGCCTCCTCGACAGGGGCCGTGGCCGACTCCGCCCCAGAAGCAACCGCGCCGCTCGCCCGCGTGTCAGCGCACGGATTCGGCGCTCCCAGCGCATGGCGTTCTCGCGCAGGGCCTTGGCCTCGCGGCGGGCCGCCCGTACTCGTTCGGGCCCGTCAGCGGGCCACGCGGGTCCTTCCTCCAGTGCCACACCGGGGTCCAGCACGCAGGCGGTCCAGGGCGGAGCGATCCCGTCCTTCCCTCCCCCGGCCAACCGGTTCCGTGCGAGGGCTGCGGTGCGTTCCCAACGGAGGGAGCCCCGATCCCCGCAGGGCAGCACCAGTAGGCCGGCGGCGCGTTCGTCGGCGGCAGAGGCCAGGGCACGGACGGCGTCGTACACCGGTTCCGCCCCGGCAGGAACGGACAGGCGGAAGGGTGCGCCCGGCACCGGAGCGGGAACGTGTTCGGCCATGTGCACCCGGGGTTCGTACCGGTAGATCTCGCGCAACAACCGGACCGTGTCCGCCGTGGCCCGGTCCCGCGCGCCCCACGGCCCTACGAGGGTGAGCCGCAGGTCGCGATCGGCACCGCCCAGCAGGAGGTCGGCGGTGAGGCGGATCTCGTCGGCGCTCGCCCGGGCGGCGAGGACGACCGCATCCGCGAAGGGCACCTCCCACAGGCGCACGGGGCGGGCCCGGCGCGCAGGAAGCCAGGGCACCCGGTGTTCCAGGTCCGGGTCGCGTCCACCCGGCAGGTCCTGGGCCCCCGCCTCCGCGCCGTCGTCCTCCGCCGGTTGCAGCACCTCGGTTCCCGGGCCGGGGACGAGGGCCGCGCCGAACTGGAGCATCCGGTGCAGGAGTTCCTCGGGCGCACGCGTTTCCCCGACACCGACCGCGGTGAGCAGGTCGCGCCGGTGGGAGGTCAGTGCCTCCGCGTACCGGTCGCGCATCCCGTCGGGACGCGGACCGTCGGCGGCTGCAGCGACGGTCACGCGCCCCACGGTGACGGCTGCGTGTTCGGTCTCGTGGACGCGCACGTGGCCGTCGATCTCGGCGCGTTCGGGCAGGGCACCGGGGCGGGCGAGCAGGACGACATCGCCCTGGGCCGCGGCAAGGCCCGTACGCACGAGCTCCCAGGGCCGGACCGGCCCGGGGACGGTCAGGATCCGCACGCCGGGCGGTTCGGGGCCTTCCGCCCGGGTGGTGGTGCACACCAGCACTCCGATGCCCTCGCCCGGGGCGACGCGGTCCCTGATCCGGTCCAGCACCTGCCCGAGCGGGTCGGTCTCGCAGGATCCGGGCCCGCCGTGCACCGGGACCACCACTGTCACGCCCGGCCGGTCCCCCAAGGGCGCGAACCCGCCGCCGTCCGGTGCCTCACGTTTCGCTGTCACGGTCGTCTCCCTGGGGTGTTCCCCTCGCAGATTCACTGTCGGACTGCGCGCCGGACCACGCTCCGCCGCCTGGTTCCGCATCCCCGGCAGCGCCCCGCCGCGGGGGCCGGCGCACTCCCCCGGGTCCGGGCTCGGGGTCCGGCCGTGGTCCGCACATCGGCTAGCCCAGGATCCGGCACAGGAGGCGGCCCGCGCGGGTACGCGTGAGCAGGTCGAACCGGTACCGCAGGCGCTGCTCCCACCCCCGCATCCGGTCGACCTCCTGCTCGAGCTCGTGCAGGCGCGCCCATTTCGCGGCACGTCGCTTCGCCGCGCCCCGGGCCTGGAGCAGCCGGACCTCCCCGTCGATCCAGCGCACACGGGGCGGGAGCGGGCCCGGGTGCACCACCGGGGCATGGTCCCGGCGACCGGATGCGGATCGCGCGTGGGCCGCGGTGCGCTCCAACCGGGGCCCGGCCAGGTCGGATCCGGGCACCGCCGCCCGCACCACGTCGGCCCCGGAGCGTTCGGCCTCCTCCACCAGGACCCGCACCACGTCGGTCTCGGCGGGCAGCGCGGCAGGCACACGCAGAACGAACGGGACGAGCGGATCCGGCGCGGGTTCGGCCGATCCGGTCCTGACCCTGGGGTCGGCCCGGAAGTGGGCGAGCAGGTCTGCCTCTTCCGGGGAGCCGGGCACCGCCGTCAGGGTGAAGCGGGAACCCGTGGTGTCCCCGCCGAGCAAGCGGTCGACGGTGTCGACGACCGTGGCGCTGTCCGCGCCGGCGGTCTCGACGACGACCTCGGCCATCGGTACGCGCGGGTGGGCTCCGCGGTGGCCGTGAGCCTCGTCCACGTCCGGAACCCAGTGGGCCACGCGCGCCCGGGTGAGCGGGTCGTTCGCCCCGGTGCCGCCCCCGGTCCCGGGACAGTGCCGGGCCTCGGGATCGGTGGCCGTGAGTGCGCCGTGCTGTAGCAGCAGGTGGAGCAGGATTGCCTCCTCCGCGGGCAGCTCTCCCCCGGCCGCGACGGCGCACGCCTCCAGCAACGACCGCGGCGCCGACACACCGCTGCGCAGCGCTCCGTCCCACAGGGGCGCGGGCCGTGCGTACAGCAGGCCTCGGTCGGCCTCCGGGGGCTTCCCCTCGGCGGCATCCCCGGGTGTGCTGCACAGGACGAGCCCCTCGACCGCGTGGTGGCCCCGCAGGTGCGCCTCGACGAACCCCGGCGGTACCAGGTCGCCCGCGTCCATCCACAGCACCACCGGCGGCGCCGCGGGGCCGCCGCGCCACAGCGAATCGGTCCCGGAGGGCACCACCTGTGTGCGGTCGGGCCGCTCGCCCTCCAGAGCAGCGGTGCCGACGTCGCCGACCACTGTGACCTCGGTCAACGGCGACGGGTAGGTCTGCGCGGCCAGGCAGGCCAGGAGCGGGGCCGGGTCGCAACCGTGTTCGGCCCGGACCACGACGTGCACGCCCAGTTCCGGTTGCCAGGCCCCCAGCCGGGGCAGGGGCTGCGGCCGCGCGCCACCCTGTGGTCCGGGGTACCGGACCGCCGTCGTACGTACGCTCATCCTGTCTCCACCACCGATCCGGCACGCACGGCAGCGGGCTCGTGGGTTCCCCAGGGCAGGGCCACCTGCGTGACCGGCGCATCTCGGAGGTCGGGTTCCAACAACGGGCTGGGGCGCCACCCGGGCAGCTGGTCGGTCCCGGCACGGCGCAGGAAGTGCCCGGCACCGACCGTCCAGGTGTGCCCGTCCCCCTTGCGCCGCACCAGGAAGTTGCAGCCCTGCGTGCGGTAGATGCGCCCGCCGGCCAGGCGCACGCCCACCAGGCACTGGGTGTCGACCGACCGGGCCAGGGGCCGGAACCCGCCGATCTCCTCCAGCACCCCCTGGTCGAGGAAGAGCGTGCACCCGGTGACGTGGTGCTTGTAGACCTCGCTCACCCCGGCCAGCCGGACCGTGGTGTCCAGGGCCTCCAGGTAGAAGAACTCCGGTGAGGAACCCACGAGGTCGGCGCCCGCGTAGGTGCGTGCCGCGGCGAGGTCGGCGAGGTGGTCGGGGCCGTACCAGTCGTCGTCGTCCATCTTCGCGATCATGTGCCCGCTCGCCAGCGACGCCGACCGGTTGAGCACGTTGCCGAAGACCAGGGACGGCCCGGGTTCGTGCACGATCAGCTCGCGGCCCGACGCACGGAAGGCCCGGATCGCCTCGGCCACCTCCGAGATCTCCTGGTCGAACCCGTGCAGGGCGAGCACGGTCTCGGTACGGACGCCGCGCTGGCGTTCCACCTGGCGCAGCGCGAACCCGACCATCTCCGGGCGCCGCGTGCACAGGAGCACGGACACCTCGGGGTCGGTGTCGGCGCACAACCCCAGTTCGGCACCCACACGCCGCCACCGGGCCAGGGCGCCGTGCGTGCGCAGGGCGGCCCGGCGTGTGCGGACGCTGTGTTCCTCGCGGATGTGCTCGTCATCGAGGTCCTCGACCCGCACCGACCGCAAGCGCGCGCACAGCTCCTCACCCAGGCCGGTCGCCCAGACCGGCACCGGGCCGCTGACCAGGGGGACACCGGCCGCAGCCAGCCCCGCTACGGTACGCACCGCCGACAGCGGGCCGCTGTGCGGGCCCCAGCGGATCTCGACCGCGCGCAGGTCGCGGGCCTGGGCCACGTGCACGTCGGTCACGCCTCCGTCGTCGGGCACGGTCCACCGTGTCCGGCCGTCGACGACCAGTGCCCAGCGCCCGTCGCGGTCCTCCAGCCTCCCGGTCAATGGTTCTGATTCACGGGTGAATCCGAGGGGGTTGACGAGTCGTTCGTCAACGGGCGGCACGTCGTCGACGGTCGCCCGGGTGGGGGCCTTGGCTCCGGGACGGCCGAGGCGTTCCCAGGAGGTGTGGCCCAGGGACGCGCGGGCTACCCGGGGCGGGGCGTCCTCGGGGAGCTGGTACCCGGAGGCGGTGGTGTCCAGAAGCGCGTCGACGTGATCGGTGCGGTGGCAGCGTTCGTCGCCCGGGCGCCAGATCCCCGCGTCCGTGCCGCGGACGGCGGCCAGGGCGGGCAGGGGGCGTTCGCGCCGCCCGCCGATCATCCCGCGCACCAGCGCCGCGACGATCTGGGGCACGCTCACGGGGAAGGCGAAGGACAGGTCGGATGCCCATCCACCGTCCCCCACGCGCCTGACTCTCGAGTCGACGAGTTCGCCCCACGGCCCGAGCCCCGGCAGCACCGGCAGAGGCGGGTTGAGATGGGATGCGGCGTCGGTGACGAGCACCACGAGGCGGGCCGTGTGCGGGAAACCCGCCAGGTGGGGGACTGCGCGCCGCAGGTCGGTGGGTGAGGCTGCCAGGATCACCCCCAGCCCCCACGGACGGCTGCCGGTACCGGCGATCTCCCGCTGGATGTGCTGGTCGCTGACCGGGCGGGCGTCCAGATCGTGGAGCGCGACCTCCGTCGGAAGGTCCACGCCGTCAGGAACGTCGACATCCCCGACGGTGCAGACCGCGGCGCGGCCCGGTTCGCGGGTGCGCAGCGCCTCCTCGAACAGGGCCCGGATCACGTGAACGCCTTGGGGTCGCCTCCGGCCCGGTCCTTCGAGGGGGCTCCGGCCCGCTCGCGCAGTGTGCGCTCCACGTCCGAGAGGCGGTCGGCGATCTCGGCGGTGCGGCCGAGCAGCTCCACGCGGTTCTCACCGGTGATCTCGCGGATGTGGCGCACCTGGCGGTCGAGGCCGCTGCGCAGTTGCCGCAGCTGCTGGTTGGTGCGGCGGACCAGCACCGCCAGGAGCGCCGCGGTCGCGAGCACCGACGCCAGGGCGAGTGTGCGGACCGCATCCCAGAACCCGACAGTGCCCATCGCGGTCAGGAGCACCGTGGTGGCGGAGGCCACGGCGAGGAGCGAAAGGATCAGAAGGAGCGAACGTGGACGGCGCATACGCACGGCATCACCAAACCGGCCCGCGGGGCCCGAAGAGTGCGGAATGGAAACCACATCAGAATGCCATGGCGCCCGGATGATCCAACGGAACTGCAGGTCGGCGCCGCTCACTTTACCGAGAATTACCCGCGCCGACTTATCACACATTCGACTTTCACCATAAAAGGGAAATCAATCGGGACAGCATGCACACTCCTCCACTTTCTTCATGAACCCGGCCGGACCTCGGACGCCCTCACGGACAGCCCGGCGGGCGGCCCTTCCTCCCCGGAACCGCGGTCCTACTCGGCGCCCAGGCGCATCAGAGCGATGTAGCCGTCCTCCAGCGTCGGTGGAACGGGGCGTCCTCCGGAAGGCGCCTCCGGGGTGACGACCCGATAGCACTCGGGTGACGCGCCCACGACCACGGCCTGCCCTCCTACCGGCACACCCACGGGCATCTCGTAGGTACGGCCGCGCGCAACGCCGGTCATTTCGCGGACCGTCCCGTGGAATCTCGGACGACCGGCAGAAAGGACGATCACACTCGAGCACAAGTGCGACACATCGCCCAAAATGTGCGTGGCGAGTACAACGGTGCGCTCCTGGCCGATATGGGCGAGGAGCGACCGGAAACGCATGCGTGCCTCGGGGTCCAAGCCGGCGGTGGGCTCGTCGGCGACGAGTAGCCCGGGGTCGCCCAGCAGACTCTGCGCGATACCGATGCGCCTGCGCATTCCCCCCGAGTACCCGGCGGTCCGACGCTCCGCGTGTTCCTGGCCCGCTCACCGAACCAGGCAGCCGCCGGGTAGCCCCCGACCGGGGACAGGAGTGTGCCGGTGGGGTGGCGGGCCACCCCTTCACCCGTGACTCCCTGCGGGGTATCGGCGCACTCGTCAACGGCCCGGGGCTGTGGTCGCGGATGAACGCCCGTCAGCACATTCGAGTGCACTCCAAGCTGTGCGGGGTCGACCCCGACGACGCGGTGGCCCGCCTTCTGCCCCTGGTCGGCATGGACCAGATCGCCGACCGCAAGGTTTCGGCCTATTCGTTGGGCATGCGCTGGCGGCTCGGTATCGCCACCGCCATGGTCAGCTCCCCCGTCTGCTCGTGCTCGACGAACCGACCAACTGGACCCCATCGGTATGCGGGAGATGCGTGCACTGATGCGCCGGGTGGCCGAAACGGGTGCGACCGTGTTCGTCTCCAGCCACCAACCCGACCAGATCGCCCGCACGTGCGACCGGGTGGGCGTGATCGCGCACGGCCGGAACTGCTACGAGGGCCCCTGTCCGGGCTCGCCCGGGACGGCGACCTGGAGGAGGGCTTCTTCGCACTGGTGGACCAGACCTCCAACGGCACAGGGGTGTCCCGATCCACGTAGCCGCGACCCCGTCGATCCGGACGGCACCGCGGTCGGCAGCGTCGAAAAACTCGGCCGGGGAGAACACCGCGGCCTCCCGGACGACCGTGAGGGGTGCGGTGCAGTTCGTCGCGGAGCAGATTCCGGCCCCGGCTCAGGGCATCGGCCATCAGGCGGGCCAGGATGCGGTTGCGTTCGACCCGAACAGCTCACAGGTCAGGAACTCCACACCCGGACAGCGTCAATCATTGGCATGCCCGAAAGAAGACACCCAGAGAATAATCCGACAAAAAGGAAAAGCTCTACTCAGAACATGAAAAACAGGCACCCAATCTAGAGTTCCCAGTGGAACGTGAAGGGGATCCACATCCTGTTCGATCCCACCAGAAAATACGCCCTCACCAGCAAGAACGAGGATCTTCCAGTGTGCGGACCCACACGGACGCCTGGCCGCATCCGGACACCTTCCGGCCGATGCCCCACACGACGAAGGACCGCCCCTCCGGATCAGTGCCCGGAGGGGCGGTCCTTCGTTCGCGGAAGGAGGCCGTCAGTCCTCGAGGTCGATCTGCCGCGTGATGTCGGCTTCGATCGTCTCGGAGATGGAGGCCAGCACGTCGTCGGGCACGACGGTGTCCACGGTCAGGGCGATGAGCGCCTTGCCGCCCTCACGGTCCCGGATCACCTGCATGCCGGCGATGTTCACGCCGGTGTCGCCCAGCACGGCGCCGACGCGGCCGACGATGCCGGGCCGGTCCTCGTAGGAGAAGAACACCATGTGCTCGGCGAGGCCGATCTCCATCGGGTACTTGTTGACCTCGACCAGCTTCTCGAACTGGCGCGGTCCCGTCAGGGTGCCCGAGACCGACACCTGGGTGCCGTCGGCGAGCACGCCGCGCACGGAGATCAGGTTGCGCCAGTCGACGGTGTCGTCGCTGGTGACGAGGTTGACCTCGACGCCGCGCTCCTTGGCGAGCAGCGGCGCGTTGACGAAGGTGACGGCGTCCTCGACCACGTCGGTGAACACGCCCTTGAGCGCAGCCAGCTCCAGCACCTTGACGTCGTGCTCGGCGATCTCACCGCGCACCTCGACGTCGATGCGGGAGGCCAGCGCGCCGGCGAGGGAGGTGAAGACCCGGCCGAGCTTCTCGGTCAGCGGCAGACCCGGCTTGACCTCCTCGGCCACGCCGGTGCCCTGCACGTTCACGGCGTCGGGCACGAACTCGCCGGACAGCGCGAGCTTGACCGAGCGCGCCACCTGGGTTCCGGCCTTCTCCTGGGCCTCGGCGGTGCTGGCGCCCAGGTGCGGTGCCACGACCACGTTCTCGAACTCGAACAGCGGGCTGTCGGTCGTCGGCTCTGTGGCGAACACGTCGATGCCGGCGCCGGCCACACGGCCGTCCTTGAGGGCGCGGTAGAGGGCGTCCTCGTCGAGGATCCCGCCGCGGGCGGCGTTGATGACGCGCACCGAGGGCTTGACCTTGTCGAAGGCCTCGTCGCTGATCAGGCCCAGGGTGTCCTTGTTCTTGGGCAGGTGGATGCTGATGAAGTCCGAGCGCTGGAGCAGGTCGTCCAGCGTGGTCATCTCGACACCGAGCTGGGCGGCGCGGGCCGGCTGCACGAACGGGTCGTAGGCGATGACCTCGGTCCCGAAGGCGAGCAGGCGCTGGGCGACGAGCGCACCGATGCGCCCCAGGCCCACGATGCCGACCGTCTTCTCGTACAGCTCGACACCCGTGTACTTGGAGCGCTTCCACTCGCCGTTGACGAGCGCGTTGTGCGCGGGGGCGGTGTTGCGTGCGCTGGCCAGGAGCAGATTGATGGCCTGCTCGGCGGCGCTGACGATGTTGGACGTCGGAGCGTTGACGACCAGAACACCGGCCTTGGTTGCGGCCTCGACGTCGACGTTGTCCAGCCCCACGCCTGCGCGGGCGACGACCTGGAGGCGGTCGGCAGCGGCCACGGCCTCGGCGTCGACCTGCGTGGCGCTGCGCACGATGAGGGCGTCGACGTCGGCGAGGGCGGGCAGGAGCTGGGACCGGTCGGAGCCGTCGACGTGGCGGACCTCGAAGTCCTCTTCGAGGAGGGCGATTCCGGCGGGCGAGAGCTTCTCCGCTACGAGTACGGCGGGTTTGGGCACAACGGTTCCTTTTCGAGTGGTGCGACCCGATGGCGCAGGAACGTCGGCCCTGCCCCTGATCGGGTGTGACGGCCGAAGGGAAGTCTACTAGCGGGGTGGGGAAGTAATTAGGGGGTTCCCCCGAAAATCGGGCGTCGACTTCGCCACCCCCGCTCCGGCACGAACGCGCCGGGGCGGGCCGTCGGCCTGCCCCGGCGCCGGGAAACCCTGTGCCGGCCCCGCCGGCGGGACCTCAGGCCTTGAGCCAGCTCATGAGCGGACGCAGCTCGGCGCCGACCTTCTCGATCTGCTCGTTCTGCTCGGCCTCACGGCGCTTGGTGAAGGTGGGCTTGCCCGCGTCGAACTCGTCCATGAGCTCCTTGGCGTAGGAGCCGTCCTGGATCTCGCCGAGGATCTTGCGCATCTCCTCGCGGGTCTGCTCGGTGATGATGCGCGGCCCACGGGTGTAGCCGCCGTACTCGGCGTTGTCGGAGACGGACCAGTTCATCTTGCTCAGGCCGCCCTCGTACATGAGGTCGACGATGAGCTTGACCTCGTGCAGGCACTCGAAGTAGGCGACCTCCGGCTGGTAGCCCGCCTCGACGAGGGTGGAGAACCCGGCCTTGACGAGCTCCTCGGTGCCGCCGCAGAGCACGGCCTGCTCACCGAACAGGTCGGTCTCGGTCTCCTCGGTGAACGTGGTCTTGATGACCCCCGCCCGGGCACCGCCGATGCCCTTGGCCCAGGAGAGCGCGAGGTCCCAGGCCTGGCCGGAGGCGTCTTCCTCGACGGCGACGAGGCAGGGCACGCCGCGGCCGGCCTCGTACTGGCGGCGGACCAGGTGGCCGGGGCCCTTGGGGGCGACCATGGCCACGTCAACGCCCTCGGGGGCCTTGACGAAGCCGTACCGGACGCTGAAGCCGTGTCCGAAGAACAGGGCGTTGCCGGGCTCCAGGTTCGGGGCGATCTCGTTGGCGTAGAGGTCGCGCTGCAGGTGGTCGGGGACCAGGATCATGATGACGTCGGCCTCGGCGGTGGCCTCCGCGGGCGTGAGGACACGCAGGCCCTCCTCCTCGGCCTTGGGGCGGCTCTTGGAGCCCTCGGCCAGGCCGATGCGGACGTCCACTCCCGAGTCCCGCAGCGACAGCGCGTGCGCGTGACCCTGGCTGCCGTAACCGATCACGGCGACCTTCTTGCCCTGGATGAGCGAGAGGTCCGCGGCGTCGTCATAGTACATCTGTGCTGCCACTTCGGGTTACTCCTTGTTCTTGACGTGTGTGGGGACGCGGGGCGCGGGGTCCCCCGTGTCGGGACCCCGCCGCTCAGGCGCTGCGCTCGACCGCGCGGAGGGACCGGTCGGTGATCGAGCGGGGGCCGCGTCCCAGGGCGACCAGCCCTGACTTGACGAGCTCCCGGATCCCGAAGGGTTCCAGGTTCTTGACCAGGGCATCGAGCTTCTCGGGGTCGCCGGTGGCCTCGATGACGACGACGTCCGGGCTGACGTCCACGACATGTGCGCGGAACAGCTCGGCCGTCTGCAACACGTGGGTGCGGCTCGACGCATCGGCCTTGACCTTGACGAGCAGGAGCTCGCGCTGGACCGACGCGGCGGTGTCCATCTCCACGATCTTGACGACGTTGACCAGCTTGTTGAGCTGTTTGGTCACCTGCTCCAAGGGGTGGAGGTCGCAGTTGACCGCGATCGTCATCCGGGACAGGCCCGGATATTCGGTGGTACTCACGCTGAGGGAGTCGATGTTGAACCCGCGGCGCGAGAAGAGGGAGGAGGCACGAGCCAGGATACCCGGGGTGTCCTCCACCAGAACGGAAAGCGTATGACTGCTCATGGTGGTGCGCTGCTCCTTAGGGCGTTCTCCGTGGATGCTGCTCGTCGCAGCAGAGCGTGTGTCCGCGGAACACGCCCTAGTCCTCGTGCTCCCAGTCCGGCGCCATGTCGCGCGCGTACTGGATCTCGTCGTTGCTGACCCCGGGGCCGACCATGGGCCAGACCATCGCGTCGTGGTTGACGGTGAAGTCGACGACCACGGGCCGGTCGTTGATGGCCATGGCCTTCTCGATCGTGGTGTCGATGTCCTCGGGGGTCTCGCAGCGCAGGCCGACGCAGCCGTAGGCCTCGGCCAGGCGCACGAAGTCGGGGATGCGGACCTTCTCGTCCAGGGGCGAGGTCTGCAGGTCGGTGTTGGAGTAGCGGCCCTCGTAGTAGAGGGTCTGCCACTGGCGCACCATGCCCAGGTTGCCGTTGTTGACGACCGCGACCTTCAGGGGGATGCCCTCGACGGCGGCGGTGGCCAGTTCCTGGTTGGTCATCTGGAAGCAACCGTCGCCGTCGACCGCCCAGACGGCCCGCTCGGGGTCGGCGACCTTGGCACCGAGCGCGGCGGGAACGGAGAAGCCCATGGTTCCGAGTCCACCGGAGTTGACGAAGGAACCGGGGCGCTGGTGGCCGATGAACTGGGCGGCCCACATCTGGTGCTGGCCCACACCGGCCACGTAGGTGGCCTCGGGGCCGGCCAGGGTCCCCAGGCGCTCGATGACGTGCTGGGGCGAGAGGGTGCCGTCCTCGGTGCGGTCGTAGTCCTTGGGGTAGGTATCGCGCAGGCGGCCGAGCTGGTTCCACCAGGCCGTGTATTCGCCCTCGCGACCCTTGTCCTGGTCGGAGCGCACGGCCACGACCAGGTCGGCGAGGACCTCGCGGCAGTCGCCGACGATGGGCACGTCCGCGTGGCGGTTCTTGGAGATCTCGGCCGGGTCGATGTCGGCGTGCACGATCCGGGCGCCGGGCGCGAAGCTGTCGAGGCGGCCGGTGACACGGTCGTCGAAGCGGGCGCCGAGGGCGACGATGAGGTCGGCCTTCTGCAGGGCCCCGACGGCGGAGACGTCCCCGTGCATGCCGGGCATGCCCACGTGCTGCGGGTGGTCGTCGGGGAAGACGCCCCGCGCCATGAGGGTGGTGACGACGGGGACACCGGTGAGCTCGGCCAGGACCCGCAGTTCCGCGGAGGCCCCGGCACGCAGGACACCGCCGCCGACGTAGAGGACGGGGCGCTCGGCCTCGGAGATCATCCGGGCGGCCTCGCGGACCTGCTTGCCGTGCGGCTTGGTGACCGGGCGGTAGCCGGGCAGGTCCAGGCGCTCGGGCCAGACGAAGTCGGTGGTGGTCTGGAGAGCGTCCTTGGAGATGTCGACCAGCACCGGACCGGGGCGGCCGCTGGAGGCGACGTGGAAGGCCTCGGCGATGGTGTGGGGGATGTCCTCGGCCTTCTTGACCAGGAAGTTGTGCTTGGTGACCGGCATGGTGATGCCGCAGATGTCGGCTTCCTGGAACGCGTCCGTGCCGATCGCGGGCGAGGCGACCTGGCCGGTGATCGCGACCATGGGGACGGAGTCCATGTGGGCGTCGGCGAGCGGGGTCACGAGGTTGGTGGCGCCGGGCCCGCTGGTGGCCATGCACACGCCGGGTTTCCCGGTGGCGTAGGCGTAACCCTCGGCCGCGTGTCCGGCCCCCTGCTCGTGGCGCATGAGGATGTGGCGCACCTCGGACGAGTCGTAGAGGGGGTCGTAGGCGGGGAGGATGGCGCCACCGGGAATCCCGAAGACAGTGTCAACGCCGACGTGTTCCAGCGACCTGATCAGCGATTGGGCGCCGGTCATCTGCTCGGTCATCTCAAGATCCTTCAGCGAGGGTTCAGAGCGCTCGGGGAGCTCTGGACCGTGGTGAATTGCGACTCAACGTCCTTGCGGCAATAAAAAAACCCCCACCGCGGTGCGGTTGAGGGGTGGCGCGCAGCAGAACTGACTCAGTGGGCTGCGCGCCGACCAAGTACGAGAATCAGGGTGTTGTTGCTCTGCACGTTGACAACATTGGCCGAACGGGGGGTCGCCCGTCAACAAGAACGACACATTGTCTCGCCATTTGAGATGAGTCGTGCCACGATCCGGTCAGCGCCAACACCCCAGAACCCCCGTCGGCAGGGCGTTTCAGACAAAAGACCCGGGTCCGTGTAACGCACAACACACACCCGGGTCCACGATGCGGGACGCTTCCCACCGGCTGGACGGACGCCCTCAGGGGTCAGTCGAAGAGGGCCTCCGCCCTGTCGGTGTCCTCGGTCGGCGACGCGGCCATCGCCAATACCGCCCGGAGTGGGTGGTGCTCGGCCTCGTCCGGGTCGGTGACCGGTTGGAGCGACTCCGTGGAGAAGACCGCCGGCCGGACCTCGCCGCACCCGAGGTCGATCGTCTTCGCGAACCTGCGGGCCAGTGCGTTGGTCGGAGTGATGACCATGAGCACGACCGGGCACTGGTTCCGGTGGCGCACGTTCGCCACGTAGGCAGGCCAGGACTGCTTGCGGGCGTCCCATTTCAGCTGCGACTCGGTGATGACCGCCTTGACCCTGACGTCCTCGGTGCCCTCGTGCTCGTGGGCCGGGCGCTCGCACACCCCCACCGAGTCGCTGACCGGTTCGGCGGGCGCGGTGTGGGTGGCCTCGGCGGCCCCGTCTCTGACGCGTGTCTGCGGGAGGGGCATTCCGCTGACCTCCCGGTACAGCTCGACAGCGAAGGCCGGGTGGTTGCGGATCAGGTCGACGGGAAGCTCGTGCGAGGCTGAGGGCATGTCCGTACACCAGCGAGTCGGCCTGCTTCTTCACAGGTGAAAGGCGCTTTACCCGTCACCCCGGTGCGGGTCGGGACGGCCGCACCGGACCGCCGGTCAGAGGTCGACGCCCACCTCGCCGCCGACGAGCGCCTCGACCCCGTCGGCCGACATGGGCCGGGCGACCAGGAACCCCTGGCCGTGGTCGCAGCCCATCGCCCGCAGCTGCTCCAACTGTTCGGGCCGCTCGATGCCCTCGGCCACCACCTGCACGCCCAGGTCCCGCCCGAGCTGGATGATCGTGTGCGTGAGCAGGGTGACGGTGTCGTCCCGGCCCAGGTCGTCGATGAAGGACGGGTCGATCTTGATCGCGTCCACGCTCAGCTCGCGCAGGTGCGCCAGCGACGCGTACCCCATCCCGTAGTCGTCGATCGCCAGCTGCACGCCCAGCCCCCGCAGCTCGCTCAGGCTCGCGACCGCCTCGGCCCCGTCGTCGAGCAGGAGCTCCTCGTCGACCTCCAGCGTCAGGACCTCGGCGGGCAGCCCGGTCTCGGCCAGCACTCCGGCCACGGTCGAGACGAAGCGGGAGGAGAGCACCTGCTTGGCCGACAGGTTCACGGAGAGACCGATGTCCCAGTCCGAGATCCGCCACACGGCGACCTTCTGGCAGGCCTCCCGCAGGATCCACTCCCCCAGCGGGACGATGAGCCCGGACTCCTCGGCCGCGCCGATGAACTCCTCCGGAGGCACCGTGCGCCCCTCGTGGTCCCAGCGCACCAGGGCCTCGACGGAGGTGACCTGCGAGCTCCCGAGGTCCACGACCGGCTGGTACTCGAGGTAGAAGTCGCCCGCGGCCAGAGCCTGGCGCAGGTGGATCTGCAGCTCCAGGCGGGACACGACCGTCTCGTGCATGTGGGCGGCGTAGACCTCGACCGTTCCGGCACCGCGTTCCTTGGCGCGGGTCATCGCCACGTCGGCGTTCCGCAGCAGTTCCCCGCTGTCCATGCCGTGCTCGGCGAAGGCCACACCCAGGCTCGCGGTGAGCAGGATGTCGCGGTCGGCGACCTGGAACGGGTCGGAGGCGATGACCCGGCCCAGGCGCTCGGCCAGGTCGACCACGCGCTGAGCGTTGCCGGTGCCCTCCACCAGGACGGCGAACTCGTCGCCGCCCCACCGGGTGAGGGTCGAGGAGGAGTCCAGTTCCCCGCGCAGGCGCCGTGCCGCCTGCCCGAGCAGGTGGTCGCCGCGCACGTGCCCCGCGGAGTCGTTGACGGCGGTGAACCCGTCGAGGTCGAGGAAGACCACCGCAACCCCGTCGACCGGTTCCTCACTGATCGTGCGGTGCGCCAGAACGTCGCTGGCGCGTTCTTCCAGGTAGGCCCGGTTCGGCAACCCGGTGACCCCGTCGTGGAAGGTCAGGTGGCGCACCTCGTTCTGAAGCGCCACCTGCGCGGAGATGTCCCGGGTGGTCACCAGCAGGCGGTCGGGTTCCCCTGGCTGTTCGTACAAGGAGACCGTGGACTCGGTGTGGCGCCAGGTCCCGTCGGCAGCGGCCACGCGCAGGCGCAGGTGCACACCCTGCGAGGACCGCTGGGTGAACAGGTCGAGCACGGGCTTGGTGCGTTCGAGGTCCTCGGGGTGGATCAGGGCGGTGACGGGCGCCGCGAGCACGTCGTCGAGACGGTACCCGAAGGCCTCTGCCGTGCCCTGGCTGACGTAGTGGACGCTGGCGTCGCGGTTGAGCACGAGGATCACGTCGCCGCTGTTGCGGGCCAGCTCGTTGAAATGGCCCTCGCGGTTGCGCACCATGCGCGACAGGGTCGCGTTCTCCTCGAGCATGCCCAGGACCCGCACCAGCAGCACGAGCACGGCCGTACCCGCGGCCAGAGGCAGCACCGGGGCCACTTCGCCCAGGCGCAGCGCTGCGACGGTCAGCACGACCGTGGCCACGGAGAGCGCGGCCACGGCGGCGAGCTCGGGTGCGAACCGGTACAGGCCGCGTCCGGTGATGCGCCGCGGGTCGGCCCCGGTACGGTGCCCGATCAGCCACGGCAGCGCCGCGAGCAGGGCCAGGCCCAGGAACCGGATGGGGTGCTCGATCCCGCCGGCCACGGGCGGGCCCGTCAGGCGGGTGATCGCGCCGAGCATGTCGGAGGTCGCGATGACGATGAGCGCGCCGATCACCATGAGCACGGCCCGCCGGGTGCTGTGCGGCGACATGAACACCAGCGGCACCAGCAGGCACAGGACCACAATGTCGGCGACCGGGTAGACCAGCGCGAACCCGAGGAGCCCGGCGCCCGCCCCGAGCTCCTCGTAGAGCGGGGAGAACACGAGCAGCCACACGATCGCGAAGACCGCAGCCGCACACACGTAGCTGTCGGTGATGTGCCGGGTGGCGGTGCGCAGTCCCCCGGGCCAGGGCGCGAAACGGGTGAAGCCCACCACGAACAGCGGCAGGGCGGCCAACGAGAACACGTCGCCGACGGTCAGGGACAGCACCGAGGTGTTGCTGAACAGCCCGGTGCTGGCGTGCGCGAGCCCGCCGGCGCACCAGGCCAGCGCGGCCAGGCCGAGGTACCGCAGGGCCGTGGGGCCGTCCGCGCCGTCGGCCTGGCTCTCGTGGTCGACGCCGGTGGCCGCCCAGCGGCGCGAGGCCACCAGCAGCGAGATCCCGGCGGCACCGGCCATCACGGAGGAGGGCCACTCGGCGAGCTCGGCCGCCAACGTGGAGTCCTCACCCATCGGGACGAACGTCGTGGCGACGTAGACGGCGAAGAGCACGAGGAGGGCGGCCGCCCACGCGCGGCGCGCGACCGTCCCGACCCGTGGTCCGCCCGGTGGCGCCGCCGGGGGCTCCACGGCTCGGGGCCGCCGATTCGCCTCCTCGGTCATGGAGCACCCACCCTCGCTCTTGATCGGCCCGGGTGCCCTCGTCGACACCCGGTGGCGCGGTCGTCTCGCGCGGATTCACGCGGGACCGGGTCGATCCCGTCCACCACGCCGGACGCGCCCCTCCGCACGTCCGGGCCCGATGGCTCCACAACGCCCCCGTGTGTCGCAACCCTACGCAACCGAGGTCACACAGGGATTGAGGAGCGGATGAGACTTGACCTCCGCCTGCGTGGACGCGGGAAGGCCCCACGCCCCGGGGGGCTGCCGGTACGGGGGACCCCCGCACCACACGGTTCGGAAGGGCATTCCACCTGGGCTCGAGTGCCTGCATCGTGGCCGGGAGCGGGGACCGGGACACGGCACAGTAGCACCCGTGGGACGGACCCACCGCCGTAACCGCGTGCGGCTGTCGGCGGGGNNGGCCCGTATCCCGGGAGGGGAAGTGGTGCGGAGGGCTTCCGGGGCCGCCGGTGCCCTCCGCGGGTCCGGAGGGGGTCAGGAAGCGCCGAGCTTCTCCAGGATGAGCTCACGCGCCCTGCCCGCGTCCGCCTGGCCCCGGGTGGCCTTCATGACCGCACCCACCAGGGCGCCGGCCGCGGCCACCTTGCCGCCGCGCACCTTGTCGGCGGCGTCGGGGTCGTTGGCGATCGCCTCGTCCACGGCGGCACCCAGGGCACCGTCGTCGCTGACGACCTTGAGGCCGCGCGCCTCCACGACGTCGTCGGGCTCGCCCTCACCGGCCAGCACACCCTCCACGACCTGGCGGGCGAGCTTGTTGGTGAGCGTGCCCTCGGAGACCAGCGCGATGATGCGGGCGACCTGGGCGGGGGTGATGTTCAGGGAGGAGAGTTCGACCTCCTGCTCGGTGGCGCGGCGGGAGAGCTCGTTCAGCCAGAGCTTGCGGGCCTCCTTGGAGGAGGCGCCCTGGGCGACGGTGGCCTCGACGACGTCGATGGCGTCGGCGTTGACCAGGTCGCGCAGCTCGGTGTCGTTGAGCCCCCACTCGGCCACGACGCGGGCGCGCTTGGCGGCGGGCAGCTCCGGCAGAGTGGTGCGCAGCCGCTCGATCCACTCGGCCGAGGGGGCCACGGGCACCAGGTCGGGGTCCGGGAAGTACCGGTAGTCCTGGGCCTCCTCCTTGCTGCGGCCCGAGGTGGAGCGGCCCAGGTTCTCCTGGAAGTGGCGGGTCTCCTGGACCACGCGCTCGCCGGCCTGGAGCACGCCGGCCTGGCGTTCGATCTCCGAGCGCACCGCTCGATCGACCGAGCGCAGGGAATTGACGTTCTTGGTCTCGCTGCGGGTGCCCCACTCGGAGGCGCCCCGCTCGTTGATGGAGACGTTGACGTCGCAGCGCATGGAGCCCTCCTCCATACGCACGTCGGAGATGCCCAGGGAGCGGGCTAGGTCGCGCAGCTCGGCGGCGTAGGCGCGGGCCACCAGCGGGGCGAGCTCCCCCGCGCCCGCGATCGGCTTGGTGACGATCTCCAGCAGGGGGATGCCGGCGCGGTTGTAGTCGACGTTGGAGTGGCTGGCGCCGTGGATGCGGCCGGTGGAACCACCCACGTGGGAGGACTTTCCGGTGTCCTCCTCCATGTGCACGCGCTCGATCTCGACCCGGAAGTCGCGCGGGCCGTCGGGGGTGTCGACCGTGACGTCGAGGTGGCCGTCCACGCAGATCGGCTCGTCGTACTGGGAGATCTGGTAGTTCTTCGGCATGTCCGGATAGAAGTAGTTCTTCCGGGCGAACCGCCCCCACGGAGCGACGGAGCAGTTGAGCGCGAGGCCGAGCCGGATCGCGCCCTCGACCGCCTTCTCGTTGACCACCGGCAGCGATCCGGGGAACGCCAGGCAGACCGGGCACACCTGGGTGTTGGGCTCGGCACCGAACACCGTCGAGCACGAGCAGAACATCTTCGAGGCGGTACCCAGTTCGATGTGGGTCTCCAGCCCGAGCACCGGCTCGTACGTGTCCAGAGCCTGCTCGAAGGCCACCGGCGTGGGGCCGTCGTTGGTGGCAGGGCCAGGAGTTACCGCGTGGGCCATCGCCGCAAACCCGTTTCCGTAGAGGGACATACCTTCTTGGTCAGCCTACCGAGGTCCGAGGGGTGACCGTCCCGGTGCAGGGGCTCGCAGCGGGTGGTGTTTCCGGCAGATGTCACGGCGAGCACACGATTGGGCCTCTGTCGGACCGTTGCACCCCGGGACGACCACGAGGGGCGTTACTGTTGACGCCCGAACAAACGGTTTCGCCGGTCGGCCAACGGTGGCCCGGCCGCCCTGCGCACGGGAGCTGCGGATATGACGGCCATCCTGCGTCGGTGCGCCGCCCTGCTCTCCTCGGCCGCCCTGGTCGGCGCCATGGTGAGCGCGCCCGCCGCTGCCGAGGACTTCTCACGCGTGAACGGTACGCCCGTGCACGGCGCTCCCGTCGTGCTCGACACCGGGGACGAGGTGCCCACCGCGCTGTACGGCCTGCGCGTGGGCGAGCACGGGGCGGTGCACGCGTACGCGGCCTCCACCGACCACGAGGTCCAGGGTAATTCCGCTTACGTCGAGTCCGGGTGGGACGGCGTCGAGGGGTGGTCCGGGACCCCCCAGGAGACGGACCCTTCCGACCGGGCGAACTGGATCGTCTCGAACTCCTACCCCAACGTTCCGCTGGCAGAGCTGGCCCGTGAGGCCGACCTGCCGTACCTGGACGAGGCCGAGGCCGTCGCGGCCACCCAGAGCGCCCTGTGGCGGGTGCTCGACGGTGTGGAACTCTCCCTCGAGGCCAACGAACCCGACGTCGTCGACGTGCACGAACACCTCGTCGGGCTCAGCGCCGAGGCGGAGCTCGGTGAACCCGCGGCCTCGGTGGACGTGGACCCGGCCCACCTGGAACTCTCCTCGCCCGACGAGCCCCTCGGCCCGCTGGAGCTGAGCAGCACCGGCGACGAGGCCCTGGCGGTGTCACTGCGCGGGGCGCCCGAGTCCTGGCTGGTCGACGCGGACGGGGAACAGGTCGACGCCGCACGCGACGGCGACCAGGTCTACCTGGACGTGGACCCCGACGTCTCCTCGGGCGTGGCCACGCTGCACGTGCGCGGGGACGGCGTCCCACTGCCCGAGGGCCAGCTCTTCACCGGACGCGACGGCGTCAGCACCACCCCGCTGATCACCGCGGAGCCGGGAACCGCCACGAGCACCGCCACGGCGACGCTCACGTGGTACCCGGACGAGGCCTCCCCCTCCCCCGGCGCGGAGGCGGCGACCGAGAGCGAGCCACCGACCGACGAGGCCCCCGAACCCGCCGTGGCGGAAGAGCCGACACCGGAGAAAGTCGAGCATGTGTCCGGAAACCGCCTGGCCAGCACCGGGACCTGGTTGAGCGGGCTGCTCGTCATCGCGGGTGCGCTGGTCGTGTCCGGACTGCTCATTCTGGTGCTGGGGCGAAAGCGCCGCAGCTGAGCGGGGTTTTCCGTGGTGCGTTCGCGTTTCGAGGCGCCGGCCCGGACCGTTCCACGGAACCGGATTCCATGTTCAGCCCCGGAAATCCGGCCCTGCGTCCATTCGACCCATTTGCGTCCGGAATCCGGCACATTTTTTGGGAACCAGGTTGGAAGCGGTCCGGGGTCTCGCTAGTATCAGGCGGGCGGTTCAAGCCCTCACCGACGAACGCGCCCCGCTCACGCGTTGGCGGGCTCTCCCCGCGTCACCCCTATGACCCGGCGCACGTCCCCGGACGGCCCCCGTTCTCCCGTGGAACCGCCGTCGGTGAACACCGCCCCCCGCTCGACGACCCTGTCCCCGAGCGGGCTCCATCCGGTTTCCCCTATCCAAACACCGGGACACAACGTGAAACAGTTCTCACTCCCCCGTTCCGCCGGGCGCGCGGGCCTGTCGGCCACCGCCGCCGCAGCCCTGGCGTTCGGACTCGCGGCCCCTGCCGCGGCCGATCCCGCGCAGACCTACGAGGGTGCCGCGCGCGCCCAGTACACGGGCAACGCAGAGGGTGGCGAGTCCGTCACCATGACCGGTGGCGAGATCACCACCAACCTGTTCCGCCTCGAACAGGACGACGGTGAGGCCTTCACCGCGTACTGCATCGACTTCGAGACCAACATCCTCGGCGGTGCCTGGTACCTCGAGGACGAGTGGGCCAACTACCCGGGCCAGGGCGACTTCGCCGAGCCCGGCAAGGTGCACTGGCTCCTGCAGCACGGGTACCCGTCCGTGACGGCGGACGAGCTCGCCGCGGACGCCGGTGTCACAGAGGTCGGCGACGAGGAGGCTCTGGCCGCCACCCAGGCCGCCATCTGGCACTTCAGCAACGACGAGGACCTCGAGAAGGGCAGCGACAACGTCGAGGCGGTCTACGACCACCTCGTCGCCGCCGCCGAGCCGCTCCCGCAGGGCGAGCCGGACGCGAGCCTGTCGGTGAGCCCCGAGGACGCCACCGGGCAGTCTGGCGAGACCGTCGGCGAGTTCACCATCAGCACCAGCACCGAGGCGGTGCCGGTGGACCTGTCCGCCCCCGAGGGCGTGGAGCTTGTCGACACACGGACCGGCGAAGCCGTGGACACCGTCACCGACGGCTCCACCGTCGGCTTCGCCGTCCCCGAGGACGCCGAGCCCGGCGAGGCCTCCTTCGCCTTGGAGACCACCTCCACCGTGGAGCAGGGCCGCCTGTTCAAGGGCGAGGACGCGAACGAACCCACACAGACGCTCATCACCGCCGAGGACAGCGAGGTCGCCGTCTCCGCCGCGGCCGGTGTCGAGTGGAGCGAGGCCGACGAGCCCGCGCCCGAGCCGGAGCCCGAGCCCGAGCCGGAGAAGCCCGAGGAGCCGGAGCCCACCCCCGAGCCCAGCGATGAGCCGGAGGACGACAAGCCCGCGCCCGAGGACGAGAAGGGCGAACAGGAGCTGCCCGTGACCGGTGGCGCCCTGGCCGGCCTGGTCGCGGCCGGTATCGCCGCACTCGGCGCCGGTGGCGGTGCGCTGTACCTGAGCCGCAAGCGCAAGTCCGGCGTCACCGGGGACGAGGTGTGATCGACCCCCGCGCCGAAAGCGTGTGAGCCCCGGCCCTGAGCCCCGCAGTGGGTTCGGGGCCGGGGTTCCGTTCTCCGCGGGCTCCCTGGAGAACGCGACGACGGCGTCCCGACCCCGGGCCGTCCGCGGGAAAACCACTGGGACCTTCCCACCCCCGACCGGTACGCTCACCGGCCGACCCCCGGGCAACCGGCCTCGACCTGGAAGGACACCCATGAAGCTCGACGAACGCGTGCACCGCCTCCGCGAGGCCGTCCGCGACGACCCCCGCATCGCAGCAGCCCTGCTCTACGGTTCCTGGACCACCGGTGAGGCGGACGAGCACTCCGACATCGAGGCCTACATGTTCCTCGCCCCTGGTCAGAAGATCGAGCCGTGGGCTTTCGCCGAGCAGATCGCCCCGGTCCGCCTGTGCCACACCAACATGTTCGGCGTGCACTCGGTGATCTTCGACGACCTGATGCGCGGGGAGTTCCACTTCGACCCGGTGGACGAGGTCGACAAGATCGAGGCGTGGCAGGGCATGGTGCACCTGCCCGACCCCGATGGCGCAGTCCTGGTCGATCGCGACGGCAGGCTCACGGAACTCGCGCGTGAGCTCGGCCCGGTGGAACCGCCTTCCGCTGAGACCGCCCAGGTCAGGGCCGACGAGCTGGCCAACTGGACGCTCATGGTCTCCCACCTGCTCGCCCGCGGGGAGGCGGCCCGCGCGGCGTTCTTCCTGAACTCCGTGGTCTCACCGCACCAGCTGCAGCTCCTGCGCCTGCTCCACGGGTCCACGGACCACTGGCTCACGCCGAGCCGCGCGCTCGAGGAGGACCTGCCCTCCTCCGTGGAACGCCACGCCGCCACGACCGCGCCCGCCGAACCCGCGGCCGTCGCCCGCGCCGCCCGCGAGAGCTGGGAGTGGAGCCGCGAGCTCGTCGACGAGGCCCACGGGCGCTGGGGAACCTCCTACGACGCCGGTCTGCACGCGGACATCGCCGCCCACCTGGTTCGCTAGCGCGAACGCACGACAGAGGCCCGCCACCCCTCGGGGCAACGGGCCTCGCAGAACGAACGCCGGGTCGGCGTCAGGCCGGCGCCACCGCGTACGGGCTCCGGCCGAGGAACGCACCGTCCCGCTCCACCAGCGAGCGCTCGACGGCGGCGGCGACGCGGTAGGTCCGCTCGTCCGCCAGCGCGGGCGCCATGATCTGGAAGCCGACGGGCAGCCCGTCCTCCGGCGCGGTCCCGCACGGCACCGACAGGGAAGCGTTCCCCGCCAGGTTCGAGGGGATCGTGCACAGGTCGGCCAGGTACATCGCCATCGGGTCGCCGGAACGCTCGCCGATCGGGAACGCCGTGGTCGGCGTGGTCGGCGAGACCAGCACGTCCACGTTCTCGAACGCGGCGTCGAAGTCGCGCTTGATGAGCGTGCGCACCTGCTGCGCGCTCCCGTAGTAGGCGTCGTAGTAACCGCTGGACAGCGCGTAGGTCCCGAGCATGATCCGGCGCTTGACCTCCGGGCCGAAGCCCTGGGCACGGGTCAGCGACATGACCTCCTCGGCACTGCGGCTGCCGTCGTCCCCGACCCGCAGCCCGTACCGCATGGCGTCGAAGCGGGCCAGGTTCGAGGAGGCCTCGCTCGGCGCGATGAGGTAGTAGGCGCTCAGGGCGGCGTCGAAGCTCGGGCAGGAGACCTCGACGACCTTGGCACCCAGCGACTGCAGAAGCTCGACGGTCTCCCGGAACCGCCGGCGCACGCCGTCCTGGAACCCGTCGCTGTCGAGCTCCTTGACCACACCGACCGTCAGGCCCTCCACGTCGCCGAGGCGCGCGGCCTCCGAGACGGCCGGGACCGGGGCGTCGACGGAGGTGGAGTCGCGCGGGTCGTGCCCGGAGAAAACCTCCTGCAGCAGCGCGGCGTCGAGCACGTTCCGGGCGAAGGGGCCCGGGGTGTCCAGGGACGAAGCGAAGGCGATGAGCCCGTACCGCGACGAGCCGCCGTAGGTGGGCTTGCCGCCGACGAGCCCGCACACGGCGGCGGGCTGGCGGGTCNCCTCGAACGCGGCGACCGCGGCCGAGGAGCCGCCGGAGGAGCCGCCGGGGATACGCGCGGTGTCCCACGGGTTCCGGGTGATCTTGTACGCGGAGTTCTCCGTGGAGGAGCCCATCGCGAACTCGTCCATGTTGGTCTTGCCCAGGATGACCAGGCCTGCCTCACGCAGCCGTGCGGTGACGGTCGCGTCGTAGGGCGGCTGCCAGCCCTCCAGCATCCTGGAGGCGGCGGTGGTGGGCATGTCCTTGGTGGTGAACACGTCCTTGTGGGCGATCGGGACACCGGCCAGCGGGCCGAGCTCCTCGCCGTTCGCACGGCGGGCGTCGACGTCGCGGGCCTGGGCCAGCGCGGTCTCGCGGCGCACGTGCAGGAACGCGTCGATGTCGCCGTCGACGGCCTCGATGCGGTCGAGGTAGGCGGTGGTGGCCTCCTCGGAGGTGACCTCACCCGCGCGGATGGCCGCGCCGAGCTCGGACGCGGTCATGCTGATGACGTCGCTCATCCGTTACTCCTCCTCCCCGAGGATCCGCGGGACCCGGAATCGCTGGTCCTCCACCGCCGGGGCACCGGCCAGGGCCTGGTCGGGGGTGAGGCCGGTGTGGGCCTCGTCGGGACGGTAGACGTTGGTCAGCGGCAGGGCGTGCGAGCTGGGCGGGATGTCGCCCTCGGCGACCTCCTGCACCTTGGCCACTGCGGTGAGGATGTCACCGAGCTGGGCGGCGAGCGTGTCGAGCTCGCTCTCGTCGAGCGCCAGCCGCGACAACCGGGCGAGGTGCGCGACCTCATCGCGGGTGATGGCGGTCATGAATGACTAACCGTTTCTTCGACGGACGGACTAACACGCCCAATCCTATGGCTCCGCCACGGGTCCCGGTGCCGGTCCGGCGCCTTGCGGACCGGGACGAACACAACCTCAACAGATGCGGTCACCGTCGGCCCCCCGTTGTGGTCAACCGGCCCGGGTCAACTCCGGGCGCAGTGCGACCCGAGCCAGACGAGGACGTCGCGTGCGGGCAGCGGCGGGGAGAAGTGGTGGCCCTGAGCAGTGTGGCACCCGGCCTCGCGCACGGCGTCGGCGAGCTCGGCGGTCTGCACGCCCTCAGCGGTCGCGCGCATCCCCAACGCCCGCACCAGGGCGATCGCGGCGCGCACGACCGTGGGTTCCTCGTCCCGCAGCCGTCCGACGAAGGACTCGTCGATGTTGACCTGGTCCAACGGGAGCCCGGCCAGCTGGGCGAGCGTGAAGTGTCCGGTTCCGAAGTCGTCCAGGGACAGCCCCACGCCCAGGTCGCGCAGCCGGTGCACGGCCTGGGTGGTGCCCTCCTCGTCGCCGATGAGCGCGCTCTCGCCGATCTCCAGCGCGAGCCGGTGCGGCGGGGGGGCNGCCACGGTCGCGGCCAGGTCGGGGTCCATGAGTTCGCGCGCGCCCAGGTTGACCGCCACGGGAAGGTCCCGGCCGTGTTCGTGCCACCGGGCCGCTTCGGCCAGGGCGATGTCCAGGACCTGTCCGGTGAAGGCGCGGTAGAGGTTGGACTGCTCCACGACCGGCATGAACTCTGCGGGCAGCAGCAGCCCGCGGGTGGGGTGGCGCCACCGGGCGAGCGCCTCCAGGCCCACCGGAGCTCCTGAATCCAGGTCGACGCGCGGCTGGTAGTGCATCTCCAGCGCGCCCTCGGCCAGGCCCCGGCGCAGTTCGCTGTACAGGCTCAGGCGGGCGGTGGAGTTGCGGTCCTTGGCGGGGTCGTAGGTCTCCACACCCGTGCGCCCGGACTTGGCGACGTACATGGCCACGTCGGCGCGCTGCAGCAGGAGTTCGTAGTCGGGTGCGTCGTAGGGGTAGAGGGCGATGCCGATGCTGGCGTCGAGGTCGAAGTCCATGCCCTCCAACCGCACGGGTTCGCACAGGGATCCGCGCAGGCGCACGGCGACCTCGCGGGCGGAGGCGGCGTCGCGCACCTTCGGCAGCAGGACCGCGAACTCGTCCCCGCCCAGGCGGGCCACCAGGTCCCCGGGGCGGACGCTGTGGGTGAGCCGGTGGGCGACGGTCTGCAGGAGCGTGTCGCCGGTGTGGTGGCCGAGGGTGTCGTTGACCTCCTTGAACCGGTCGAGGTCGAGCAGGAGCAGCCCGACCTTCTCACCCCGGTTCTGGGCATGGTTGATCTCGCGGCGGGACCGGCGGATGAGGTGTTTGCGGTTGGCGAGGCCGGTGAGTTCGTCGTGGTTGGCCTGGTGGTCGCGTTTGACGGACAACGTCGCGCTCGCGTACAGGGCACCGAGGGGGAGGGCGAAGAGCGGGACGTAGAGCACGGAGTGGACCATGCTCACCACCACGAGCGGGGCCAGGCTGAGCAACACCCCGTTGACGTAGGACTGCTGGCCGATGCCGGTGAAGAGCACCTGGGAGAGCGGGACCCTCTCGTGCATGGCGACCGCGCAGATCACGAGCATCCGGTTGACCAGGAAGTACGCGGCGCCCGCGGCGGCGACGGCGGCAAGGCCGGCGGGGTCGGAGGGCACCCACGGGCCGACGTTGACCTCCGGGCGCAGCAGGCGCAGGACGGCGTCGGCCACACCGAGGGAGAGCGTGTACTGGGCGGCGTTGAAGGCGGTGCGGTGGGCCGCGTGTCTGCGGGCGGTGCCTGCGACCACGGTCGCCACGACCTGCAGGACCGCGGCGACGGGGAGACCGAAGTGGATGACCAGCGCGAACGTGAACGGCAGCGAGGTCGCGGCGCCGTTGTCGGAGGGTTGGCCCGGTAGGGAGATCGGTCTGAGCTCGCCGACGACGATCATGCACAGCAGGATCCAGACCAGGGGCTCGCCCGCGAGGTGGCGGAACTGGTCGGCGCCCAGGCCGACCGAGGACAGGACGAGCAGACCGGCACCGGCGAGGGTGGCGGTGACCATGTAGAGCCACAGCGGTGTACCGGCGCGGGGGCCGATGTCCCTGGTGCTGGCGGGTTGCTTCATCCGGGGTCCTTCGTCCGGGGAACGGGGCGGGTGCGGGCGGGGCCGAGCGGGGACCGGGCCTGACCTCCACCTTGACCGGAACCGGGCTTAGCTTTCGTCCGAATCTCGGTTATGGCTGTCCAGCTTACGCGCCTTCGTCACCAACTGTCGTTCGGCCGGGACTATGCGTGAAGCCGTGCAGTGCTGCGCGCCCTCGGGTCGCGTACTGCGTGTGGACAGGACCGGGCCCGGTTGCCCGATCCTCTCTCCCGAGCACGTGGCCCAGACCGGTGAGCATGGTTGCGGCGACCGTTCTCAGGGCTCGGCACCCGATCTTCTGGGCACGCCCCTCCGGCCGGAACGGTTCGCCCTGCTCCTGCCCCTCTGCCCCTCCCCCCTCGTCCCGGTCGCGAGCAGCCGACCGGCGACCGGGGAGGGGCGCAACGCCGCACCCGGGCGACGACGTGCAGGGCCTCTGGCAGGTTCGTCCCGGATCCGTCCCGGGTCATGCACCCGCCGGCGCTCGCGCACGACACGGAGCGCCGGCGGGCGCGCGCTCGCGCATCACCCGGAGCGCGGGCGCGCGTTCGGCCTCAGCCTTCCTCGGGCGGGTTGACCCGCACGGCCTCCGCGGCCTCCGGGCCCTGCCGCAGCAGCACCTCGAACCCCTGCTCGTCCAGGATCGGCACCCCGAGCGAGGCCGCCTTCTCGTACTTGGACCCGGGAGCTCCCCCGGCGACCACGAACCCGGTCTTCTTCGACACCGACGCCGTCGCGCGCCCGCCGCGCTCGGCGACCGCCTCCTTCGCGCTGTCCCGCGAGTAGTTGTCCAGCGACCCGGTCACCACGACGGTCACTCCCTCCAGCGTGCGGTCGGTCTCCTCGGACGCCTCGTCCTCCATGCGTACGCCGGCGGCACGCCACTTCTCGACGATCCCCACGTGCCAGTCCTCTGCGAACCACTCGCGGATGGAGCGCGCGATGGTCGGACCAACGCCGTCGACGGAGGCCAGTTCCTCCTCGGACGCCTCCCGGATCGCGTCCATGGAGCGGAAGTGCCGTGCCAGGTCCTCCGCCGCACGGGGGCCCACGTGCCGAATCGAGAGGGACACCAGCACCCTCCACAAGGGCTTGGCCTTGGCCTCCTCGAGTTGCTCGAAGAGCTTCTCGACGGTCTTCTTCGGCTCGCCGTCCTTGTTGGCGAAGAACGAGACCACCTTGGGCTCGCCGGTCTTCTCGTCCGTCTTCGGCTCGGTCGTGTCGGGGTCGAGCACGTGAGTACGGATCGGCAGCAGCTGGTCGACGGTGAGGTCGAACAGGTCGCCCTCGTCGGCGAGGGGTGCCACGGCGGGTTCCAGCGGCTGGGTGAGGGCCGTGGCGGCCACGTACCCGAGGGCCTCGATGTCGAGGGCCTTGCGGCTGGCGATGAACGCGACCCGCTCACGCAGCTGTCCGGGGCAACGACGGGCGTTGGGGCAACGCACGTCGACGTCGCCCTCCTTCTGCTGCCCGAGTTCGGTTCCGCACTCCGGGCAGTGCGTGGGCATCACGAACTCGCGCTCGCTGCCGTCACGGCGGTCCACCACAGGAGCGAGGATCTCCGGGATGACGTCGCCGGCCTTGCGCAGAACGACGGTGTCGCCGATGCGCACCTCCTTGCGGGCGACCTCCTGGGCGTTGTGCAGGGTCGCGAACTCCACCTCGGAACCGGCAACCGTGACCGGTTCCATCACGCCGTACGGGGTCACGCGCCCGGTGCGGCCCACACCCACCTTGATGTCGGTGAGGGTGGTGGTGACCTCCTCGGGCGGATACTTGTAGGCGATCGCCCAGCGCGGGATCCGGCTGGTGGAGCCGAGGCGGCGCTGCAGGGAAAACGCGTCGACCTTCACCACGATGCCGTCGATCTCGTACGCGGGTTCGTGGCGGTGCTCGGCGTAGTAGGAGACGTAGGAGCGCACGTGGTCCATGCTGGTGACGACCTCGTACCGGTCGCTCAGCGGCAGCCCCCACTCCCCGACCAGCCG
>NZ_ANBF01000156.1:0-18647 GCF_000341025.1 Nocardiopsis salina YIM 90010
TGGCGGTGACCCGGGGGTCCTTCTGACGCAGGGAGCCGGCGGCGGCGTTGCGGGGGTTGGCGAACGGCGGGTGTTCCTTGGTCTCGGTGATGCGGTCGTTGAGGGCGTGGAAGTCCTCGACCTTCATGAAGACCTCGCCGCGCACCTCCAGCAGCTCGGGGGCCGGGCGCACGCTCTCGTCGAGGCGTTCGGGGACGGCCTCGATGGTGCGCACGTTGAGGGTGATGTCCTCGCCGACCCGTCCGTCCCCGCGGGTGGCGGCCCGCGCCAGGCGCCCGTTCTCGTAGACCAGGTCGACCGCGAGGCCGTCGATCTTGAGCTCGCACAGGTACGACTCGACCGGGACCTCGGCGGAGGCGCGGTCGGCCCAGGCGTTGAGCTCGTCGACGTCGAAGGCGTTGCCCAGGCTCTCCATGCGTACCAGGTGCTCGACCTCGGCGAAGTCGACGCTGACGGGCGCGCCGACCTTCTGCGTCGGGGAGTCCTGGGTGATGAGGATCGGATAGCGGTCCTCGATGCGCTGGAGTTCCGCCATCAGCGAGTCGTACTCGGCGTCGGAGATGATCGGACGGCCCATGTAGTACCGGTAGCTGTGGTCGTCCAGCTCACGGGCCAGCTCGGTGTGGCGGGCGCGGTCCTCGTCGGGGACGGGGCTGTTCTGGTCGGACGCGCTCACGGCCTGCCTTTCTGCTTCGGTTCTCGCCTGGGGTGGACGGGGGCACGTGGTCGGGGCTTGCTGACGGGTACGGACCGGGCCGCGGACGGGCGTCCACGGCGGCCGGGGCGGGGGCGGCCCCGGCGGGCGAGCCCGCCCCGCGGACGCCGCTGCAGCACGGCACCCGCGCCCCGTGGGCCTATCTGCGGGGCTCGTCCCGCAGGACGCGTGCTCCGTCCCTGGCAGCCGTGAGGGCCGCACGGGCGTGCGCGGGCGAGGCACCGGCCAGGCCGCACGCGGGGGTGACGGCCACGGCGCGGGAAAGCAGGTCGGGGGTGATCCCCAGCCGGTTCCAGAGCTCGCGTACAGGGTCGACGGTAGCGGCGGGGTCGGACATTCTCGCGTCTGCGCCCGGGGTGTCGCCGGTCGGGGGCACGGTGCCGAGCATGAGTCCGGTCCCGGCCTCGACAGCGGTGCCGAGCATCTCGTCGTCGTCCCGGGTGAGCTGGGAGGTGTCGAGGCCGATCGCTCGGGCACCGCTGCGGCGCAGCAGGTCGATGGGGGCTCCGGGGGCGCAGCAGTGTGCGGCCGGGATCGCGCCGAGGGCCTCGATACCGGAGAACAGGTCGCGGAGCGCGCCCTCGACCACGACGCGGTCGACGGCTGGATGGCGGCCGTACCCGCTGGCGGTGGGCAGGGTTCCGAGGAGGGTCGCAGGCAGGGACGGTTCGTCCACCTGCACGAGCAGGCGGGCGCCGGGGAGGCGTTTGTGCACATCGGCCACGTGTGCGAGCACGCCCTCGCGGTGGGACTCGGCGAGATCGCGGACGGCGCCGGGGTCGGAGACGAAGCGCTGACCGGAACGCAGTTCCATGGAGGCGGCGAGGGTCCACGCACCGGCGACCTGGATCTTGAGGGTCCCGGCGTACTCGTGCGCGTGTTCGGTGAGCGCGTCGAGGTCGTGGGAGAGGAACGTGCCGGCGCGGTAGAGGTCGCGGCCCGGGCGGTCGGCCACGCGCCATCCGGTGGGCTGGACCTCGACGGGCAGGTCGACCAGGAGGCCGGCGGCGCGGCCGATCATGTCCGCCCCGACGCCCCTTTCGGGGAGTTCGGGCAGGTGGGGGAGGTCGGGGAGCTCTCCCACGATGGTGCGTGCGGCCTCGTCGGGGTCCTCGCCCGGCCAGGAGCCCACTCCGGTCCAGGAGGTCGCGGGCCAGGGGTGGTGGTCGTGCGTACTCACGTTGCCCAAGGTTAGGCGCTGTCGTGTGCAGGGCGGGCACCCTCGGGGCGGGAGGGGGTGCTGCCGTCAGCTGCGCGTGGGCCGCACGGGGGCGCCGGCGTCAGGGAATCGGGACGAGGGCGTCGGTCCACGCGGGGTGTCGCACATGCGCGGGGCGTTCGGGCCCGCCGTTCTCACACGTGCGGGGCGGCGGGGGCCGCTGTCGCGGTTCCCGGTGCCGTCGTGGGGTCGGCGTCGGCACGGACGGGTCCTTGGTGGGCGTCGCGTGATCCCGCCTCCTCTGCGGCATCGGCCTGGCGCCGGGCGGCCCTGCGGCGGGCACGGACCACGAGGAAGCCCACGGCCCCGGCGGCGAGCGCTGCCGTTCCCAGGGCGGCCCACGGGGAGTCGAGGAAGAGGGCGAGCCAGGCCCCGACGACCCCGGAGATGACGGAGCCCCAGATGCCGGCCCACGCCAGGCCGCCGACGAAGACCGCGGCGAAATAGCGTGGGAAGGCCATGCGCACGACGCCCGCCGAGAAGTTGATGGCGGTCTGCATGCCGACGGTGAAGAAGCTGAGCGTCACGACGGGCGCGCCGTAGCGGTCGATGCGTTCCTTGGCCTGGTCGAGGCGGGGGCCGAGACGTTCGCCCATGCGGCTGCGGAGCACTCCGGCGCCGAGCCCGCGGCCGATCCAGTAGGTCGCGGGTGCCCTGAGCAGGATCACCACCAGGAGGGTGGCGTAGACGATCCAGAAGGGCTGGCCCTCCAGGAAAGCGAACTGCGGCATATCGGCACCTCTATCCTTGACCCTCCCAACTTTGCATTGCCTTACCTAACCACGGCAAGCCCTTGGTGAGAGAAATCGAGGGTTATCTGCCCTACATTGCCCGTTTTGCCCCTGCGTACAGGGGTGTATGCCCCGCACCACCCCTGAGGGCACGCCGGCGATCTCCACGCCGATCGGGCACCCCGCACGCACCGCTTGCGCGCAGCGGGCAGCGGGTCACACCCGCTCCGCGTGCTGGGCGTCCTCCGCCCGGTCCGACCGCGCGGTACCCGAGATCGTCGCCGACCCCAGCACCGTGTCACCGTCGTAGACCACGACCGCCTGCCCGGACGCCACACCCTTCGCGGGCTCCGCGAGATGCACGACCAGCTCGGGCCCGCCCTCGGCGTCCGAACCGGCACCGGACTCGCGCTGCCACACGCGCGCCGGGTACACCTCGCCGTGCGCCCGCAGCTGCACGTGGCACTCGGTCGGCTCAGTCAGCGGGCCACTCCCGCTCCACACCGGCCGTACACCCGTGATCTCGTCCACCCGGAGCGACTCCCGCGGACCCACGGTCACGGTGTTCTCCACGGGCTCGATCGAGAGCACGTACCGCGGATCGGGTGCGCCCCCCAGCCCCAGGCCCTTGCGCTGCCCAACCGTGAAGGTGTGCGCGCCGTCGTGGGTCCCGAGCACGTTGCCGTCCTCGTCCTGGATCGGTCCGGGCCTGGCACCGATCCGGTCGTTCAGGAAACCCTTCGTGTCACCGTCGGCGATGAAGCAGATGTCGTGGCTGTCCGGCTTGTCCGCCACCGACAGACCGCGCCGCTCGGCCTCCGCGCGCACCTCGTCCTTGGTGCAGTCGCCGAGCGGGAACATCGCGTGCTCCAACTGCTCCGCGGTCAGCACCCCGAGCACGTACGACTGGTCCTTGCCCTCGTCGACGCTGCGCACCAGCCGCCCGTCGACCTTGCGCACGTGGTGCCCGGTGACCACGAGGTCGAAGCCCAGCGCGATCGCCCGGTCGAGCACCGCCTCGAACTTGATCTTCTCGTTGCAGCGCAGGCACGGGTTGGGTGTGTTGCCGGCCTCGTACTCGGCGACGAAGTCCTGGACCACCTCGCGGTCGAACTCCTCGGACATGTCCCACACGTAGTACGGGATCCCGATGACGTCGGCGGCCCGCCTGGCGTCGTGGGAGTCCTCGACCGTGCAACAGCCCCGCGCGCCGGTGCGGTAGGACTGCGGGTTCTTCGAGAGCGCCAGGTGAACGCCGGTGACGTCGTAGCCCGCCTCGGCCACACGGGCAGCGGCGACCGCGGAATCGACCCCGCCGGACATGGCGGCCAGTACACGCAAAGTCATAGTGCCCCCAGCGTATGCGCCCGGGCACGTCCCCGACCACGGAAGCCCGGAGCGCCGATCCCGGGGGCGGCCACGCATGTACGCCGGCCCCACACACCCAACGCCCCGGCCCTTCCTGAACCCGCACGAGCACGCGGGACCCCCGTGGAACCGCCGGTCCCGCCCCCCGCACACCGGCACACACCCGCACCGATCCGCGGGGGTCGGCCAGGGTGGTCACGGGGTTCTGCGAAAATCGTGGACATGGCTCTGTTCCGTCGCCGTCGCCCTGCCGACCCCAGCAACGCAGACACCACCTCCGCCACCAGCGAGTTCTGGGAGGCCTGGCCCGAGGTCCGCCCCGCCCTGGCCGACGCCGTCGCCAACGACCAGCCGGCTCCCTCGGAGGTCTCCGACCGCGTCACCGCCCTGGTGCGCAGGATCCACCCGGATCTCGACTGGGAGGTCGGCCCCGCGCCGCGCTCCACGGGCAGCGCCGAGGAACTGGACCTGTCTCCCGACGTGGACCCCGAGAAGCTCCTGCAGCAGCTCGCCGCGATGGACGACCCCTCGCACCTGACGTCGGCCCCGGAGTACGCCATGACGCTGCGCCCGGGCAGCTCCGACGACGCGCGTGTGCAGTCCGAGCGCTGGGCCCGGTCCGCCCCCGACGACGACCGGTGGGTGTTCCGCCCGGTCCGCCCCGCCGACCTGGACCAGCTGTCCGGCTCGGTGCGCTGGGACGACCACGAGCTCGACCTGTCCCACGTGCTGCTGTCGGTGCGTGTGAACCCGGGCACGTCCAAGATCGACGTGGGCGTCTACCACCCCGACAACATGTTCCTGTCGGAGGAGAGCCGTGCGGGGATCGCCGACCATGTGACGCTCCTCGCGCTGGGCGAGGACGAACACGTTCTGTGGATCGGCCGGGTCTCCGCGCTCGAGGAGAAGCCCATCGACCCGATCACCCCGGCCAACCTGCCGGCGGTCGTCAAGCAGATGGGCGACATGCTCGGCGGCCAGGACGGATGGGTGCGCGGAACCTACAAGCTCCCGCTGGTCGGCGGCGGAGAGATCCTGCTGCGCCACCCGCTGCACCGGCGCACGTTCCCGGCGTTGACGCTGGCCACGCACGTCATCGTCCCCTTCACCGAGACCGACGAGGACAAGCAGCCCGCCGGCCGGTCCGAGGAAGCGCTGGCGTCGTTGGAGTCGACGCTGGAGTCGCTGCTCGAGGAGAACGGTGCGCTGTTCGGGCGCCGCACGGACGGCGGCAAGCGCCAATACCTGTACTACCTGGACCCGGACTCCGGGGTGCTGCCGCAGTTCGAGAACGCGCTCATGGACTGGCCCGACGGAGAGATCAAGCTGCGCACGGAGCTGGACCCGGGGTGGCGGCACATCTCGCTGTTCCGCAAGCCGTTCCGGAACCTGCTCGGCTGAGGCCGTCGGGCCGTCGGGTGTCCGGCCCGGGTCTCCGATACCGGGCGTCGAGGCCGTCCCGCGCCGGACATCGGACGCCGATCGGCCGGGCCTGCACACCCGGTCGGCCCGAAACGCTTTGTCCGGAACGTGTGCTCCGGTCGTCCCGAACCCGCGCCCCTTCAGGGTTTTGCACCTGGAATCCGGCTCTGATCAGGCGTAACGTCTCCTCGAAACACGAGGATGATTCGGGTTCTGATGGAAGGCGTACTGCCACGCACGCCCTCGGACCGTCCACGGGCCGTCGCGATCGCCGCGCTCACCGCCCTGTGTCTTGTGGGTGCCCCGCTGATGTCGTTGTTTCCGAGCGGGGTCTGGGCCGCGTTCCGCTCCCTGCCCGTGGACAGTGCCACGGTGGGTGTCCTGTTGCTGGCCCCTGCTGTGGTCGGGGCCATTCTCGGCATGTTCTGGGCAGCCTCCCGACTGCTGCGCGCGGCGGGGGTCAACCACCAGGCGTCGTGTGCCGGACTGGTGACGGCGGTGTCGGTGACCGTCCCCGTCTTCACCGAGGTGCTGGCCCCGTTCCCTTACGAACCCCCGGTGTTCACTGCGGCCCTGGCGGCGTTGATCTGTGCCCTGGCGTTGGGGGCGTGCGCGGTGCCACACCCCCTCCCGCGCCGGTGGCGGTACCCGGGCACGGCGCCCGCGGTGGCGGTGGCGGGTGTGCTGTTCCTGTTGTTGCCCACGGCCTCCGAGCGGGCGCTGTCGCACGCGGCGAACACCCATTCGCAGGAGCAGATCGCCTCGTTCGGCGACTCGATCGCGGTCCTGGAGCACCCGCGGTGGGAGCTGACCAGCGCGTACCGGGTTCACCACGGGCTGCGGTTGACCTACGAGCAGTCGGACGGGACGGACACGCCGGACGAGACCGGCGGCCCGAGTGGCTCCGTGGTCCAGGACGACCCCGGCGGCCCGGGCGATCATGATGTTCCGGCGGTGCACGTGGTGAGCTGGGTCGACCGTGACCTGCACCAGGAATGCGACTTCCACGACGTGCGGTGTGCGCCGTTGGACGAGGCATCGGCGGTGACGCGTCCGGACGGCTGGGGCCGTCCGGACAGCCCCAGCCGTCCGGACAGCGCGGAATGGCCCGAGGACGGGATGCTGACCGTGCAGCGTCCGGGCGGCGCGGCCGACGAGATCCGGGCGCGGGTCGCGGACGGTTCGGTCGCGAGTGTGATCGTTGACACTTCCGCGTTCGACGGGGACCTGGTGGAGAAGGCGGAGCGGCTGCGGATCGAGGGTCCCGGGGACCGGGACGACCTCATGGCGGCCCTGACCGGTTGATCCGCGTCGGCACGGATCCGGCCGCCCCGCCGATGTGCCTGTGCCCTCGCCGTTGAGGGCCGTCTGCCTGTGTGCCGGTGGTCCGGAGGATCCGGAGGAACTCGGGGGTTCGGGAGGGATTTCGGGGAGTGGGGTGCTGAGCCCGTGTCCTGCAGGGTCGCCGGTCGAGCGGCGGGGACGACGGGAGCGGGAACCCGAGCGGGGTCGGATCGTCCGGTTTCCGGGCGCCGGGTCAGCGGCAGGAGCCGGCTCGTGTGTCGTTCTCGGGGGGCTCGTTGTCGGTGCGGTCCCACCTCGGCACCGGGGTGGTTCCGCGCATTCGGTTCCGGTTGTCGTACGGCCGACCCGGCGAATGCCTCTGCGCTCCGTGTCGGCGGTCGGCCGCCTCGGCTGCTTCCGCCCTACACAAGGCCCGGGTCAGAAGGACGGCTATGACGAGTACAGAGAGAGCGAGCACTCCTATGAAGAGTGGCGACGTGTAAACCATCGGGACACGCTAAAGCACGTGTCAAGCCCCTGACCAGGGATGACTCGAGTTCCAGGACCCCCGGCACACACGGGGATCCCGGCGTTCGCCGCCTCCTGGGGCGGTCATCCGCCCCCGCACATGTGGAGATCTCCGAACTGTCACCGCCGCACTCGGAGGAATCTCCGATTCGCCCCCGCGTGCATGGGGAGCAATGTTTCCACCAAGGCCGTCGCGGTCACTACCCTGGTTCGGCATGAGCCCCGAGGACAGGGACCACCGTTGACCGCCGCCTCCGCCGTCGCCCCTTACGTACGCGCCAACACCGGACCCGACGCGTCGCGTTGGCGGACCTTCGACGGCCCCGTCGTCCTGGCCGTGGCGCGCACCTTCACCTCGGCGACCAAGGTCGTGGAGAGCCTGGCGACGTTCCGCGGCGACCCCCGTGTCCTGGTCGTCTTCGCCTTCGACGACACCTCTGCCTTCAACGCCGGCACCCAGGACCTGCTCTCCGACCTCAACGCGTGTGTGGTGCCGTGGGAGCACCGCCTGGACGTCGATCCGGCGCTGGTCGTGACCGCCACGGAGAACACCGACCTCGCCGAGTTCTCCTGCCCGGTGGTCGTCCTGCCGCACGGCATCGGTTTCCAGAAGTACGTGCCGGACCACCGCACCGACGACGTCCGGCTGTCGGGTGTGCCGCGGCCGGAGTTCCAGGGTTTCCCCAACGTCCGCCTCGTGCTGTCCCACCCCGCGCAGCGCGAGCAACTGCGCGAGGCCGGGGTCCCCATGGCCGAGTGGGCCGAGGTCGTCGGCGACCTGACCCGCGACCGCATCGCAGGTTCCGACCGCATGCGCGCGGAGTACCGTTCCCACCTGCAGGTCGGCGAGGACCAGCGGCTCGTGGTGGTCACCTCCACCTGGGGCGGCACGGGGCTCATCGGAACCCGCCCGCGCCTGCCGCACGCGCTGGTGGGTGCGCTGCCCCGCGACGGGTACCGGGTGGCGACGATCCTGCATCCGAACGTGTGGTTCGCGCACAGCCCCTGGCAGGTGGAGCACATGCTCGCCGACGCCCAGGACGCGGGGCTCCTGTTGATCCCGCCGGAGGCCGGGTGGGGTGCTTCTCTCGTCGCGGCCGACTGCGTCATCGGTGACCACGGCAGCGTGACCCTGTACGGCGCGATGATGGACCGGCCCGTGCTCCTCGCTGCGATGGGCGAGGACTCGGTGCCCGGGACCGCCGCGGCCGAGCTCGCCCGGCGTGCGTCGTGGCTGGGGAAGCAGGGGCTGCGTTCCCAGGTCGAACAGGCGATCTCCGCGCACCGCCCGGGCCAGTACGCGGAGGTGGCCGACCTGGCCTTCGCCCACCCGGGCCTGGGCGGGCACCGGCTCGCCGACCTGTTCTACGGGCTCCTGGGCCTGCGCGTGGACAACCCCGGGGCCGCGGACCTGCTGCTGCCCGACCCGTCCCCGACGCGGTCGAACCGGGTTCCGACCGCGTTCGAGGTGCACAGCGCTTCCGAATCGGCCGACGAGGTACGGATCGAGCGTTTTCCCGCCGCACCGCGGGAGCACCCCGACCCCGGGCCGGGGGTGTTCCGGCACCTGTCGGCGTACGAGGACGAGCGCAGGAACCCGCTGGTCACCTCCGCCTCGGTGGTGTGCCGATCGTCGCGGCGCGGGGCCGAGTGCGGGGTCGCGAAGGAGACGTGGACCCGGCGTGCGCTGGAGCAGTACCAGGGTGTGTACGCGGTGGCCGCGTCGGTGCACGAGGGGGCCCTGGTGGCTCTGGTCGACGGACGCTCCTACCTGGTGCGCGGCGTTCCGGAGGGGAATCTGCCCCTGGCCGCGGCGGTCGTGTACACGCTGGTGCGCGCGCACGGGGAGCCGGCGCGGGTGTGCAAGGCGGACGTGGCGGGGCAGCAGCCGTGGGAGTGCCGGATCGAGGCTCTGCACACCGGTTGAGCCCAACCCCCGAGGATCTTGCTACCAGAGCAGAGTTCAGCGCCGATATTGGCTCCAGTAGCAAGATCCCCGCCTCGTCTCAGCCGTCCTGGTGGCGTATCCGGTCCTGGATCGCCCGGGCTCGAGGGCTCCCGACGGTCGTGTAGATCTGTTCGGCCTCCTCCAGCCGCGTGCGGGCCTCCTCGGGCTGCGCCAGCCGCTCCAGCACGCCCGCCAGCTGCTCGCAGGCCTCGGCGCGGTAGTAGTGCCACTTCCCGTCGGCGAGCTCGCGTTCGGCGGTGCGCAGCGTCTCCGAGGCCCCGTTCAGGTCACCGGCCTCCGCCATGGCTCCTCCGAGCGCAGCACAGGCGCGGGCGGCCATCCTGTGGTCCGGCCCCTCGGGTAGGCCGAGCAGCCGATCCCGTGCGTCGCGGATGTCGCGAACCGCCGCTTCGTGCTCCCCTGCCCTGCTCCGGGCAGTGCCACGGAAGAGCACGGACAGCGCCGACCCGCGCACGGCCATCGGGCTGTCGCTGGCGTCGTTGTGCCGCACGGACCGGTCGTAGGCGTCGATGGCCGCGCGGAGGTCGCGGCCTTCCAGGTGGCGCCCGTAGAACTCCCACACGGAACCGCTGAGGAGCGCGTCCCCGACGGCCTCGGCCAGCTCCACGGCGCGCTCGATGCGTTCGGCGGCCCACTCGGCCTGGCCCAGGTCGGTGAGGGGGCGCGATACCAGGGACGCCAGTCTGGCCTCGGCCGCCGCATTGCCGGCCAGGCGGGCGGCGTCGGCGCCGGCCTCCCCGGAGGAACGCCAGTCCTGCAGGAACCTCTGGTCGAGGTAGAGCGAGGTGGACAGTTCCGAGAACATCCACGCGTGGTCGTTCAGGCCGAGGTCGGCGCTGCGCAGGACCACCGCGAGCAACGTGTGGCGTTCGCGCGCCAGCCACCCGCGTGCGGCGTCCCGGTCACCGTCGAAGGGGTCCTCGGACCCGGCGAGGAGCGCGTCGAGGTCGACCACCCGCAACCGTTCGCCGCGTGCGGCCCGTTCGGCGGACCCGAGCACGACCAGGTAGGCGTCGAGCATCCGGACGAGGGTCCGTTCACGCTGGTCAGCACCGTCCTCGGCCTGCGCGCGTTCGCCCGCGTGCGTGCGCATGAGGTCGTGCCGGAACCGGAGCGAGCCCGCACTGTCGGAACCCACGAGGTTGGCCTCGACCAGCTCGGCCGCGGCATTGTCCGGGGCGATCGCGCGCACCACGGACGCGTCACAGTGCGGCCCGGGCCACGATGCGAGCGCGCGGTAGAGGGCGGCCGCCTCCGACGAGAGCTCCTGGTAGGCGGTGTGGAAGAGCACGTCGAGGTTGGTCCTCTCGTCGCCGATGGCCTTCAGTGTGCCCCGGGTGCTGCGGAGCTTGGCGGCCAGGGCCTGGGCGCTGCCCGGGCCCTCCTTGTGGAGCTGGGCGCCGGCCAGTACCAGCGCGAGCGGGAGCCCGCCGCAGACGTAGGTGATCAGGTCCAGGGACTCGGGGTCCTCCGTGCCGAGATCCCGTTCTGCACGGTTCTGGAGCAGGGCTTGGGCATCGGGGCGCGCGAGCGGGTCGAGGTCGCGCATGCGCGCGCCGGGGTGGAGCTTGAGTTCTCCGAGGTCGGGGCCGTCCCCGGAGACCAGGACGAGGCTGCCGCGGCCGGTGGGGACGAGACCGCGGACCTGGGCCGGCTCCCATGCGCCCTCGACCACGACGAGCATGCGTTTGTCACGGGTGCGGGTGCGGTACTCGTCGGCCCAGGAACGGGGGTCGCGGGGAAGCGCGTCCTGGTGCACGCCCAGGGCGCGGAGGAAGCGCTGGAGCGCGGCGTCGCTGTCCTCCTGGGCTCCGCGCACGTACTCGTGGGTGAGCTGCCCTCCGGTGAAGTAGTTCTCCATGGCGTAGGCGGCCCTGCTCAGGAAGGCGCTCTTGCCGATGCCGAGCGGACCGGAACAGACCATCACGACGGGTGGGCCGTCGGGGTCCAGGTGCCGTCGGATCCAGGCCAGGGTCTCGTCGTGGTTGACGAAGTCCATCGGCGGGGTGGCGACGAGCATCGGACGCTGCGACGGGGGCTGCACGGGAGGTTCCCCGTAGTAGTGGTTGTGCACGTCCCGCATTGTCCCGGCCATGGTGACATGGCTGCCGTTGACGTCGCCTGCGAGTGAGTTCGAAGTGCTGGGCGTCCGCGAGGGTTCGGCGCTCATGCTTCTCCTGGCGTGGGGGCGGCACCGGTCGTGGCGGCAAGCTTACCGACATCCGCGCCGGGGGTGGGGCCGGTGTCCCGTGACGGCCACCGGAGTCCCGCGTGGTCCCCGCTCCACGACGCGGCGAGAAAAATCTGAGGCGCGCGGAATACCACCCGGACCAGTACCGTTACAGGCGGCGAGGGTCGGTGCGGTAGCAAGTGTCCCCCGGGCTCCACTCGAAGCCTTCACGGAATACCGCGCCCTCAGAGGCGGACTCGGAACCGTGTTGTGCCACGCGCCGAGAGGCGACCGCCGCACCGGCCCTCCCTCGGACTCCGAAGCCCCGCGCAGGCGAAACCGCCCGCGCGGGGCTTCGTCGTGCGCTCCCCGGCGCCCTCGACAGCGGATCACCCGCCCCGCCCTGTCCGGTTGCTCCGGGCCAACAGGTACAGCAGGTACGGCGCACCCAGGATCCCGGTGACCACCCCCACCGGCAGCTCGCTCCCTCCGAAGCCCGTCCGGGCGATCAGGTCGGCCCCGGCCACCAGCAATGCGCCGCACGCGGCCGCCGGGAACAACCCGACAGCCCTGCCCCGCAGCATTCGCCGCACGATCTGGGGAGCCACGAGCGCCACGAACGCGACCGGCCCGGCCACAGCCGTCGCCATCGCCGCGAGCGCAGCCGAGGTGAACAGCAGAGCCCCCCGTGACAACACAGCGCGGTTGCCGAGTGCGGTCGCAGTGTCCTCACCGAGTTGCAGCAGACCGAGCGGGCGTGCCAGAGCGAACGCGACCGGCGCCAGCACGGCGAGGGCGAGGAGGATGGTCGCCACGTGCGGCCAGTCCCGGTTGGCCAGGCTCCCTGTGATCCAGACCATCGCGCGCTGGGCGGTGCCGATCTCCGCGCGGGTGAGCAGGTAGGACGTGACCGCGCCCAGCATCGCCGTCACCGCGATCCCCACGAGCACCAACCGCTGCCCGGACACCCCGCGCCGGTACGCGAGCAGGTACAGCAGCAGCGCGGTGGTCACCGAACCCACGAGCGCCCCGGACGCGATCGTCACCGCAGTGCCGCCGAAGGCGACGATGACCAGTACCGCCGCGGCCGTGGCCCCGGCACTGACGCCGATGATGTCCGGGCTCACGAGCGGGTTGTGCGCCAGTCGTTGCAGCAGCCCGCCGGAGATCGCCAGCGCAGCGCCGACCCCGAGCGCGGTGAGCACCCGCGGGAGTCGCAGGTCCATGACGACGTGGGTGGTCAGCGGGTCGGCTCGCCCGGTGAGGGCGGCCAGCACCTGGTCGACGCCCATCGGGTAGTCCCCGAGCGCCAGGGACAGCACGGCCATGCCTGCGGCCAGCGCGCTCAAGACCGTCCCGAGCAGGACCGACGGCGCGTACACGCGCAGCGACAGTGGCCCGGCCCGCACCACCCGCGTCGTTGGCCCGAGGATCCGTGTGGGTGGTCCGGCCGTCCCGTCCAGTGTTTCCGGTCGGCCGGTCACAGCCCAGCCACCTTCCTCCGTCGCACGAGCAGGATGAAGAACGGCGCACCGATGAGCGCGGTGACGATCCCGACCTGCAGTTCCTCCGGGCGCACCACGAGGCGGCCCACGATGTCGGCGACCAACAGCAACAACGGCGCCAGGACCGCCGACCACGGCAGCAACCACCGGTGGTCCGGGCCGACGAGCACCCGCGCGATGTGCGGGACGGCCACGCCCACGAACCCGATGGGCCCGGCCAGCGCGGTCGCGGTCCCGGCGAGCAACACCACCGCCACGGCACTGCCCGCACGCACGAGCCACACCCGGGTGCCCAGGGAACGCGCCAGGTCGTCACCGAGTGCGACCACGTTCAGCGGGCGCACCAGCGCCAGAGCGAGCACCAGGCCGGCCACCAGGAACGGCACTGCCTGAGGGACCGAGGTGCTGTCCGCACCGACGAGGGAACCCACGACCCAGAACCGGTACTCGTCGAGGGTCGCGCGGTCCTGCAGGACGATCGCCGAGGTCAGGGATCCGAGCAGCGCCGAGATCGCAGCGCCGGCGAGGGCGAGCTTGACCGGGCTGGAGCCGTCCGGCCCCATGGAGCCCACGGTGTAGACGACACAGGCAGCGAGCGCCGCGCCCAGGAAAGCGAACCCGACGTAACTGATCAGTGCGGTGGCACCGAACACCGAGATGGCCAGGACCGCGGCCAGGGCGGCGCCGGCGTTGATACCGAGCAGCCCCGGGTCGCCGAGCGGGTTGCGCGTGACCCCCTGGACGAGGACCCCTGCGACGCCGAGAGCAGCCCCGACGAGGAGGCCGGCGAGGGTACGCGGGACCCTCAGGTGGCGGATCACCAGATCGGTGTCGGAGCCGGTGTAGCCCGCGTACGCGAGATGGGCCTCCTCCAGGGTGAACCGCTGGTATCCGATGAGCACGGAGGCCACTGCCACGCCGGCCAGGAACACCAGGGCCACCACCAGTCCGAGGCTGCGGGCGGCGGTGCTGCCGAGCAGGCCCGGCCCGCCCGCGCGCGTCGTGCGAGTGCGGGCGGGGGGCGGTGCGGACCGGTCAGGTCGGGTTCCGTGGCGGTCGGCCGTGAGGTCGGCCGTGCGCTCGGCCATCCCCGTCCCCTACGCGAAGAGGTCGGGGTGGATGGTCTCGGCGACCGTCTCGACCGCCGACGCGCTGCGTGGGCCGGCCGAGCGGTCGGCGAAGGTGAACTCCGCGACCTGGTCCTCCTCGACCGCGGTGACGTTGGCAAGCACCGGGTCGTCCAGGATCTCCTCGACCTGGGGTGAGGCGTCGGCGGCGGTCATCTCCGCGTCGCAGCAGACCTCGACGAGGATGAAGTCCGGGTCGCGTTCGATGACGTCCTCGGTGGAGACGGGGTGGTTGCGGCCGTCGTCGAGATCCTCGAAGGCGTTGCCCCCGCCGGCCAGATCGATGATCTCGGTGGCGAAGTCGGGCCCTCCCGCAACCCCGAAACCCTCGTCGTCGGGGCTGGCGACCATCACGGTGGGCCGGTCGTCCTCGTCCATCTCGTCGAGCGCACCGAACTCGTCCTCCAGGGTGTCGGTGACCCCTTCGACGGTGGTCTCCATGTCGGCGACGACCTCCTCGGCACGGTCCCCGGCCTCGAAGAGCATGCCGAGGTCCCGCAGGTCGTCGTAGATGTGCTCCATCGTGACCGTGGACGGGTCGATGGTCTCGTCGGACTGCCCGTCCTCGCTCGGACACAGCGGGGACGGCATCCAGCTCTCGATACCGAGCTCGCTCAGGGAGGCACGCGTACCGAAGCTCTCGTCGGTGAAGGCCCCGTTGAACCCGGACAGCACGAAGTCGGGGTCGTGGCTGAGCAGCTCCTCCCGACTGGGGAGGTTCTCGTAGTACTCCTGTTCCGCCTGGACATCGGCGTACTCCTCCGGGACCCGCGCGTCGAGGAAGGCCGTCCCGACCAGCCGGTCACTGATGCCCAGGGCGTGCGCCATCTCGATCGCGGGCTGGTAAGCGGCAAAGACCCGCTCCGGCGGATCGTCGGCCGGAACCTCGACGTCGCAGTTGGTGATGGTCTCGTCCGCGGCCTCGGGGCCGGCCGCCCCTTCGTCGGCGCCGCCACCGCACGCGGTCACGGTGAGCACCAGGGCCAGGGCCGCAGCAGGGAGCGCGGCCGGACGCAGGGCCGTACGGGCCTTGCCCGAGCGGCCTCCCGAACCGGGCAGATCGGACAGCAGGCCGGGCATGCGCGCAGGGTCGAGGGCAGGCCGAAGGGCCGCCCACGCGTCACTGGGCTTCATCGAGGAACCATCCTTCGTGGTTCGATGACGCGGACGTGCGCAGCCGGTCTCCTGGCTCCCGGGGGCAGGCCACGACTTCGGCCCCGCGCACTCCCGCCTTCCCGGGCACCGGACCCAGTGGCAGATGAGAGGCGCACCCCGGTCACAGTGGCGAGGACCGCACCGGACTCACACCGGACTTCCCGAACACTGCGACGTCGACGACAGGGATGATGTCGGTTGTCGAGGCCTCACTCTAATGCACGGGGTTCCGCCGGTTTCAGGGGGATCTGCGTGCTCCAACCGACCGCCTCACGCGGAGGCCTCCCCGAACCACCTGGACAACGCCGCACGCAGGTCTCCTGCTCCGTCGCCTCGACCGTCACCGGCCCGGGCCACGTGCCCGTCGGGGTGCAGCAGAGCGGCGGGGGAAATCCGGCTCCCCGGCCCCATCCCTGCGTTCCCCGGCCCCTCGGCCTCCGTGGTTCCTCCCTTCACCTGGTCTGCTCCCCCGGGGTTCTATACTGCGCGCGTGTTCGGCACGGCACGAAACTGGTCCAGGCGCCACGAGACCCTGATCGACACGGTCACCGTCGCGCCCCTCCTCCTACTGCACGCGGGCGGCACGATCACCGGAGCGCTCACCGGCGACCCCTCCGCTTCCGCGCACGGCCTCGCGCACCTGGCCGTCGGGGTCGCGCTGCTCCTGCCGTTGGTGGTGCGGCGCCGCTTCCCCGTGGCGGGCTTCGCGGCCGNTGCCCGACGTGGCCGTGCTCGTCGCCCTGTACACCGTGGCTGCCCGTGCCCGCACCGCCTGGGCGGTCGGCGCACTGGGCGTGGTCGAGGCCGGGCTGCTGCTGGGCCTGGTGCGCTCGCCCTACGCCGGCCCGGGCGACTGGGAGGTCTTCGCGCCGTACACGTTCCTGATCCTGCTGTGTTGGGTGACCGGGCTGTACGTGAAGCTGCGCCGCAGTTTCGTCGTGGGGTTGGAGGAGCAGAACCGGTGGCTCGAACGCGAGCGCGACGCCCGGGCCCGTGCCGCGGCCGCCGAGGAGCGCGAACGGATCGCCCGGGAGATGCACGACGTTGTCGCCCACAACATCAGCGTCATGGTGGTCCAGGCCGAGGGCGCCACGTACGCGGTCGAGCAGGATCCGGGGCGGGCCAGGAGCGCCATGCAGACCGTGGCGGAAACCGGAAGGTCGGCTCTGTCCGAGGTCAGGGGGATTCTGGGTGCTCTCCGCGGTTCCGGGGCCGAGTCGAGGGAGGGGGCCGGAGCGGGTGATGGGCAGGACCGCGAGGCGTACGCGCCCCGGTCCGGTATCGGCGGGTTGGACCTGGTGGCCGAGCAGGTGCGCGCGGCCGGGTTGCCGGTGGAGTTCACCGTCGTGGGCGAGGAGCGTCCGTTGCCGACGGGCGTGGAGCTGGCGGCGTTCCGGGTGGTGCAGGAGGCCCTGACCAACGCGCTCAAGCACGCCGGCCCCGCGGCGGGCCGGGTGCGGGTGGAGGTGGAGTACGGTGCGCGGGAGCTGACGCTGAGGGTCCGCGACGACGGGGCGGGCGGCCCGTCGGGAGCCGGTGTCTCCGTGCATCCCTCGGGTGACGGCCGCGGCCAGGGCCTGATCGGGATGCGGGAACGGGTGTCGGTGCACGGAGGGTCGCTGCGGGCGTCCCCCGGTGCCGGCGGCGGCTTCGAGGTCGTGGCGACCCTGCCGTTGTGAGCGTGGGCCGGGGGATCGCAGGCCACCGTCCCGGGGTCGTCGCCGAACCGGCGGACAGGACGCACGTGGCAGGAAGAGGGGAGAGCAGCCGTGGACACCGTGCACGAACCCGGAGGTCCGCCCTCCGAGCAGCCCGGGTCCCCCGTCCGCGTCGTGCTCGTCGACGACCAGGAACTCGTGCGGACCGGGTTCCACATGGTCCTCGACTCTCAGCCGGACATGCAGGTCGTCGCTGAGGCAGGCGACGGGGTCCGTGCGTTGGAGCTGCTCGAGTCCGTGGAGGCCGACGTGGTCGTGCTCGACGTGCGCATGCCGCGGATGGACGGGGTCGAGGCCACCCGACGCATCCGTGCAGGCCGGGACGCTCCCCGGGTACTGATCCTGACCACGTTCGACCTCGACGAGTACGTGTACGCGGCGCTGCGGGCCGGGGCCGGCGGGTTCTTCCTCAAGGACGCACCCGCGGGCGACCTGCTGTCGGCGATCCGCGCGGTGCACTCCGGTGACGCCGTGGTCGCCCCGAGTGCCACCCGCAGGCTCCTGGACCGGTTCGCCCGCCACTTCCCGTCGGAGGACGGCCCGTCCCGGGCCACTGCGCCGGAGGTCCGGCTCGAGGCCCTGACTCCGCGGGAACACGAGGTGCTGCTGCTGATGGCCCGGGGGTGGTCCAACACCGAGATCGCCGGGTCCCTGTACGTCTCGGCGACGACGGTCAAGACGCACGTGCGCCGGATCCTGACCAAGCTCGACCTGCGCGACCGGGTGCAGGCGGTGGTGCTGGCGTACGAGTCGGGGCTGGTCGGGACGGAGGGACCGGGTTGAGCCCGTCCGTCCCGGGCCGAGTCGGCTTTCCCGGGCGTCAGTGCACGTCCCGCCGGTTCAGCAGGGCCGCGCTACCCGCGACCACCGCCGCGGTGAGCGCCGAGGCTGCGGCCACCACGAGCGCCGCGCCTTCCCCTGTGACGGTCCCGTCGTCACCGAAGACGCCGGTCCCCAGCTGGGTGGCGCGGGTGAGCAGCGCGTAGGGCATGACGGTCGAGAGGGTTCCGTGGCCGATCAGAACCAGCAGCGTCCCGGCGGTCGAACCCACGACAGCCACGACGACGGGCGCCGCGAAGGAACGCATGAGCATCGACAGGGCCGACTGCAGGGCCGCGGCCGGCAGGCAGGCCGCGACGATCACCGCGCTCACCAGCAGGTACCGGGGCGGCAGGGCCCCGGGGAGCCCGAAGACCGCCGTGCCCGCCACGGACACGCCCGCGACCAGCACGGCCTGCATGAGCGCCGCCAGGACCGCCAGGACCACGACCTTGGCGGAGACCACGGCCAGGGCGGAGGTGGGTCGGCCCATCAACGCGTTCCAGTTCCCTCCCTGGTGCTCGACCCGCCACAACAGCGACGCGAGGACGGCCACCCCGGCGGCCAGGGGGAACAGGCCGTACACGACCACGGTGCGCAGCCACAGGGTGTGCCAGCCCTCGTCCAGGGCCGCCCCGCAGACGAGCGTGTTGACCACCCCGGCGAGCACGGCCATGAGCGGGAGCGCCGCCACCACGGTCCAGCTCAGGGAACGCTTCAGTTTGAGCAACTCGGCTCGTACGGCTCCCATGGTCAGGCCTCCCGGCGGTCGAGCAGGCGGGTGACGGCCAGGAACAGGGCACCGCCGACCACGCCGAGGGCGGCGATGCTGACGTGGTGCGGGTCCAGCTCGACCACCCCGGATTCCACCGAGTCCACCGGGGTCGCGAGCCCGTAGTACCCCCACGGCGGCAGCG
>NZ_ANBF01000156.1:18653-28449 GCF_000341025.1 Nocardiopsis salina YIM 90010
CGCCCAGCACGCCCACGCCGAGCCCGACGAGTTGGTTCGGTACGCACGCCGACAACACCACGTGCAGTGCGAGGACGACGAGGTTGATGACCACGATCGCGGCGGTGTGGCTCAGCCAGGTTCCGGTGGGGAAGGCGACCGTGATGCCGGCGGCCAGGCCCACCGCCGCGACGAGCGCGCTCTGCAGGACGGTGGCCGCGGCGACGATCGCCCCGGTGGCGGCCAACTTCACCCGGCACAGGCGCCCCGGTGGCAGACCGGAGGTCTGTTGCAGAAGCCATCCGTTGCCGCGGTGTTCGATGTCCACCTGCCGACTGGCCAGGACCGCCAGCAGGACGGCCGAGACCAGGGGGACGGCCAGCGCCATGCCCTCGAGAAGCTGGTGCCACGGGCGTGCCGCAGGGTCGTGGAGCATGCCGGACGGGTCGGCGCCGGAAAAGGCGAGCGAGGAGAGGGCGACCACGCCTGCGACCAGGGCCGCGACGGAGGGGGCGACCCGCAGGCGACGCATCTTGGCGAACTCGTTGGCCACGGCGCGGGAGGTGGTCGGCGCCGGGGCCGTGCGTACGCGGAGGGAGGCCGGCGCGGCGCCGACGGCACCGGGGGTCCTGGCGTCTCGGGTGCTCACAGGCCCCCTCCCCCGGTCAGGTCCATGAACACGTCCTCGAGGGACTGCTCCTCGCGGCGGACCCCGTACACGGCCACGCCCTCGTGCACGAGGCGGGCCACCAGCTCCGCGGTGGTGTCGTGGTCGAGCCCGGGCACCCGCACCCCAGGCCCGTCGCGCACGGCGCCCCAGCCACCGGCCAGCGCGGCCGTCCGGTCGGGGTCGGGGGTGTCGACGAGCACGTCCGGGACGGAGCGGGCGAGGAGCTCCTCCCTCGTGCCCTGGAACAGCATGCGGCCCTGGCCGAGGATGCCCAGGACGGTGGCCGTACGGTCGATCTCGCCCAGCAGGTGGCTGGAGACCACGACGGTGATGCCGCGTCCCGCGAGGTGGGTGAGCAGACCCCGCATCTCCTCGATCCCGGCCGGGTCGAGCCCGTTGGTGGGTTCGTCGAGGATCAGGATGCGGGGTTCGCGGGCCAGCGCCAGGGCGATGCCGAGGCGTTGCCGCATGCCGAGGGAGTAGGTGGCCACGCGCCGGTCCAGGTGGTCCTGGAGCCGCACGGTCCGGACCGCCCTGAGTACCTGGCCGTCGGAGAGCCCGAGGAGACGCTGCACCAGGCGCATGTTCTCGCCGCCGGTGAGGTGGGTGTAGGCGGGTGGGGCCTCGATGAGAGAGCCGATGTCCCGCAGCAGGTCGCGGCGGGTGGAGCGCTGCATGCGGCGGCCCATGACGCGGACCTCTCCGGTGCTCGGGCGCACCAGGGAGAGCAGCATCTTCATGGTCGTCGACTTACCCGACCCGTTCGGGCCGAGGAAGCCGTACACGCAGCCTTCCGGAACCCGGAGGTCGAGGTCGCTCACGACGGTCCGGTCTCCGTAGGTCTTGCTCAGGCAGTGGGTGGTGATGATGTGGGACACGGCTCCACGGTCGTCCGCGCGGGGCCGGCCGGTCATCGACCCAGGGGGTGACATTCGGGGGTTCCGGGTCCTCCCCTCGGACGACCCCTCTGCGGTCCCCCTCCGGGCGATGAGCGATGAGCTCCCCTCGATCGGTGGTGGGATCTCGGATCCGGGGCCCGGGGGTGGCGCCGACGCGGGTTGCGGGACGGCCCGGCCGGGCTGGGCCCCCGACCCCGGGGCAACACCACAACACCCCACACCCACCGGCTCCCACCCGCCTGCCCAGCGGGACCGGTCACCCGTCGGCCTCTGTGCTCGTCAATCGTCGGTCTCTGTGCTCGCGTGGGCGCGCTCACGCTCGTCCCGCTCCTGCACCAGCTCCTCCACAGCCGTGGGCAGGGTGCCCTCGAAGTCGATGAGCTTGGCCCAGGTCGGGGTCATCACGATGCGCACCATCTGCTCGTACAGCGAACGCACCTCGACCTCCCACGCCCGCCGCTGCTCCGGCACCATCATCTGGTCGCTGTTCATCGCGAGGTACTCCGCGGGGATCCCGTCGACGGTCTCGAGCTCCACCGTTCCCCGCATGAGCAGGATCTTCGGCGGGAACTCGATCGTGTCGATGGTCAGCGCCGCGTGCGGGTCCGCGCTCAGCGAGCGCACCTTGGGTGCGTTGGTCGACGTGCACATGACCACGTGCGAGCCGTTCCACAGGAACCCGATGGGCACCACGCGCGGGGTTCCGTCGGGGGCCACGTAGGCCAGGCGGGCGATGGAGTTCGAGAGCAGGTCCTGCGACGTGGGGTGCTGGAGTACGGCGGTGACGTCGGTGCCGGCGGATGCCATGGCGGTTCCCCCCTGTTCGGGTTCCGGTGAGGGGGACCGAGACGTGGCCCCGGGGGCTGTTGTTCCCTGTGGGAGCCGGGTTCTCTCATGTGCACACCCGGGGCGGCGGGCCCGAGCGCACAGAAGACCCGTGCTCCCCACGGACGGGAAACGGGGGCGGCGCGGACGGGCGCGGCCCGCCGTACACGGTGCTCATCCCTGAGCCACGTACGCGCGGCGGGCCCCGCTCCTCGGACAGCTACGCCTCGAACGCCTCCTTGAGCCCGGGCACGCCGCTCACCCCGGCGACCCCTTCGACACCGCTCTGGCCACTGTCGCCCTTGACCACGTAGACCTCCCACGGCTCCTTGCCCGGCCCGTGCACCCACACCTTGTCCTGCACGGCGTAGCAGCACTCGGTGTCGTTCTCCTCGAAGGTGGCCAGGCCGGAGTCCTTGAACCGCCGGGTGGCCGCATCCACCTGGTCGACGCCGCCCACCTCGACACCGAGGTGGTCCAGGCGGGTCTCCTGCTCCGGCTCGCCCTCGATGAGGACCAGCTTGAGCGGGGGCTCGGCGATGGCGAAGTTGGCGTAGCCGGGCCGGCGCTTGGCGGGCTCGACGCCGAAGAGCGTGGAGTAGAAGGTCACCGAGGCGTCGAGGTCGGCGACGTCGAGAGCGAGCTGTACACGGGACATGAGACCCTCCAGAGGGTTTGGATCGATATCCGTCGATGCAAGGTTGCGCCCTGGATCGAAGCTTGTCAATATAGACGCATGTCGAATCAAAGGAGCGGGGAACCCGACCCCCGCGCTGCCGCGGACGGCTGCTGTCCCCGCCTTCTGTCCTCACCGCCGGAAGAGACCGAGGCGGTCGAGTACGCCCGGATCTTCAAGGCCCTCGGCGACCCGGTACGCCTCCGGTTGCTGTCGATGATCGCGTCCCACAACGGCGGCGGCGAGGTCTGCGTGTGCCACCTGACACCCGCGTTCGACGTGTCGCAGCCGACCATCTCCCACCACCTGAAACTCCTGCGCGAGGCCGGTCTCATCGACTCCGAGCGGCGCGGCACCTGGGTCTACTACCGCCTGCTGCCGGAGACGACCGACCGCCTGGCGTCGATCCTGACCCGTATCCCCGCGGGGGACCCGGCCTGCAGCGGCGACGACACCACCCCCACGACCGACACCGACCAGAAGACGCAGACGTGAGCGCCCCCGAAAGGACCGGGCCGTCCCGGGTCGAGACCGCAACCCCCACCCCGCAGGTCGTCGGCCGCCTGTCGTCCCTCGACCGTTTCCTGACCCTGTGGATCCTGCTGGCCATGGCCGCCGGCCTCGCCCTGGGTCGCCTGGTGCCCGGGGTCGGTGAAGCGCTCTCCCAGGTCGGGGTCGCCGGGGTGTCCCTGCCCATCGCGGTGGGGCTGCTGGTGATGATGTTCCCGCCCCTGGCCAAGGTCCGCTACGACAGGCTCGGAACGGTCACCGGCGACCGGCGCCTGCTCATCACCTCGCTGGCCGTGAACTGGCTGGCCGGCCCGGCGGTCATGTTCGCGCTGGCGTGGGCGTTCCTCCCCGACCTGCCCGAGTACCGCACCGGCCTGATCATCGTCGGACTGGCCCGCTGCATCGCGATGGTGATCATCTGGAACGACCTGGCGTGCGGCGACCGCGAGGCCGCCGCTGTGCTGGTGGCGCTCAACTCCCTGTTCCAGGTGGTGATGTTCGGTGTACTGGGCTGGTTCTACCTGTCGGTCCTGCCCGGCTGGTTGGGCCTGGAACAGGCGGCCCTGGACGTGTCGTTCGTCGACATCACGGTGTCGGTGGTCGTGTTCCTCGGGATCCCGCTGCTGGCCGGGTACCTGACGCGCCGGCTGGGCGAGCGCGCTCGCGGGCGGGAATGGTACGAGACCCGTCTGCTGCCCAAGCTCGGACCTTGGGGGCTCTACGGGCTGCTCTTCACCATCGTGATGCTGTTCGCCCTCCAGGGAGAGGCGATCACGTCGCGGCCGTGGGACGTGGCCCGGATCGCGGTTCCGCTGCTGCTCTACTTCGTGCTCATGTGGGCCGGGACCCTGGCGCTGGGCCGCGCGCTCGGCATGGGTTACCCGCGCTCGGTGACGCTGGCGTTCACGGCGGCCGGCAACAACTTCGAGCTGGCGATCGCGGTGGCCATCGCGTCCTTCGGCGCCACCTCGGGACAGGCCCTGGCCGGTGTCGTGGGGCCGCTGATCGAGGTTCCGGTACTGATCGCGCTGGTGTACGTGGCGCTGGCGGCACGGCGCTGGTTCCCCGGGGAGAACGACATGGCGCAGGGGGTGCGATGACAGAGCACGCTCCCGTGGCACACGAAGAAGACCTGCCGCAGGTGTTGTTCGTGTGCGTGCACAACGCGGGACGGTCCCAGATGGCGGCGGCGTTCCTGGAACACCTGGGAACAGGGCGCGTACGGGTGCGGTCGGCGGGCTCCGCCCCGGCCGATGCGGTGAACCCGGCGGTCGTGGCGGCGATGGCGGAGGTCGGGATCGACATCGCCGCCAACAGCCCGAAGGTGCTCACCGAGGACGCGGTGAAGGCTTCGGACGTGGTGATCACGATGGGGTGCGGAGACGCGTGCCCCTTCTTCCCCGGCAAGCGCTACCTCGACTGGGTGCTTCCCGACCCGGCCGGGCAGGGCGTGGAGGCGGTAAGGCCGATCCGCGACCGGATCCGACGCCACGTGGAGGAGCTCCTGGCGGAGCTCGTGTGAGATCCCGCCGGTGGGCCGACCCGGGTCGGCCCACCCCGGGGTGGTCACAGGGGCTGGAGCCGGGCCTTGAGCAGGCAGAACTCGTTGCCCTCCGGGTCGGCCAGCACGTGCCACGGTTCGTCGCCGGTCTGGCCGATGTCGGCGGGCCGCGCCCCGATCTCCAGGAGCCGGTCGAGCTCGGCGTCCATGTCTCGGTCGGTGGCGTTGACGTCGATGTGCAGACGCGGCTTGCCCGGTTCCGGCTCTGCCCTCTTGCTGAGGATGATGGTCGGCTGCGGGCCCCCGAAGCCCTCGCGGGGGCCGACCTCCAGTGCGTGGTCGTCCTCGCCCTCTTGGCCGAGCACGACGAAGTCCAGGACCTCGCACCAGAACCGTGCCAGGAGCTCGGGGTCGTGGCAGCCGAGCACGAGTTCACTGATGCGACATGCCATGGACGGGCCTTCTCTCCGTTCGGGGGGTTGCCGGGAGGGGCGCGGCGGGACCGGCGCGGTTCTCCAGCAGTATCGACCCGGGAAACGTAGCGGAGGGCCCGTGCCCGGGACAAGCTCTTTTCCCGGCGCCGGACGCCCGCGGGGGGCGTCGGAACGCACCGGCCCCAGGGGGGAGCGACCCCGGCGGGCCCCGGCGGGCGCGGGGAACACCGACGCCCGGCAGCACCACCCCGCCTTTCGCCGCCCCCTCGGTCCCGCCGAAGCCTTCATTGGTCAGCTTTCCCGTTCGTTCCCGGGGCCGATGTCCCCGTGCTGCCCGGTTGGCCCCCGGTCAGGAATGCACTCCGGCGGACGGGCCGGCCAGCGCCCTGAGGGAGGACCGCACGACCGCTTCCGGGATCTCATCGTTCTGCATCGCTTGCCGGACGAGGAGGCCCTCGACGAAGGCGTCGATCGCCGTCGCGGCCCCCGGGGGAAATCGGTCGAGCAGGTGGCGTTCGGTGGTCGTCATCCACCCACGGACGATCTCGGATGCGGCCTCGTTGTACTGCGCGTAGGAGTACAGCTCGAAGAGCACTCGCATCCGTTCGGGGTCGCGGGCGGCCCGGTGGATGAACTGCACCAGGGCTTCGACGGTTTCCTCGGCCGTGCCCGCCGCTTGCAGCAGCTCCTGGTAGGTGCCGGCCATGGTCTCCACGTACCAGGAGAACGCCGCCTCCAGGATGTCCTCCAGCCCGGAGAAGTAGTAGGTCAGCGAACCCAGAGGCACCTGTGCCCGGCCTGCGATGCGCCGGTGGGTCACCTTGTGCACGCCTGCCTCGGCGGCACGACGTAGTCCCGGCCGAGCTCGCGCTTGCTGGCGAACTTGAGTTCGTAGGCCGCGGGGTAGAGCGCCTGGATCGCCTCGGCGTAGGAGGGAGAGGTGTTGGGGTCGCCGCGGCCGTCGATCATGAGGTAACGGGTGGTCGGCACGTCGAGGATCCGGAACGTGTCGCGCTCGGCCCGATAGGCGTCGAGCGTCTTCTTGAAGTCGACCTTCGGGGTCCGATCACCCTTGGCGTCCTGCCCAGCCCTACCGTTCCCGCTGTCCCTGCCGTCCATCCGCCACCTGGACCCGCCCTGCGGGCCGCGCCCCTTCCTGATGCCTGATTCATGAGGCGCGGGGCCTCCGAACACGGCCCGGGGGAAGGCCCTTCCACCGGAACCTCCCCCTACCTTCCCCCGAAGCCGCCCGTCACCGCTGCATGCACGGCCGTTTCGGGTCGAACGCCCACCCGGGGATCAGGAACTGCATCGCCGCCGCGTCGTCACGCGCGCCGAGCCCCTCCCGCACGTACAGCTCGTGCGCCTCCTCCAACCGCTCCCGGTCCAGCGCCACGCCCAACCCGGGCGCCTCCGGAACCGCCACGGCCCCTTCCCGGATCAGCGGCGGGGCCTGGGTGAGCCGCTGGCCGTCCTGCCAGATCCAGTGGGTGTCCAGAGCGGTGATCTCGCCCGGAGCAGCGGCACCCACCTGCGTGAACATCGCCAACGAGATGTCGAAGTGGTTGTTGGAGTGCGACCCCCAGGTGAGCCCGAAGTCGTCGCAGAGCTGGGCCACCCTCACCGACCCGGCCATGGTCCAGAAGTGCGGGTCCGCGAGCGGGATGTCCACCGCCTCGGTCCGCACTGCGTGGGCCATCTCCCGCCAGTCGGTGGCGCACATGTTCGTGGCGGGCGGCCGCCCNCGGTGGCCCGCTTGAACTCCGCCATCGCCTCGCGCGCGGAGAACCGCCCTTCCGCGCCGCACGGGTCCTCGGCGTAGGCCACGACCCCGCGCATCCGCCGGCCGTACTCGATCGCCTCCTCGAGCAGCCATCCGGCGTTGGGGTCGAGGGTGATGCGCGATTCCGGGAACTCCTCGTGCAGTGCGGTGACGGCGTCGACCTCCGCATCGCCGCGCAGCACCCCGCCCTTGAGCTTGAAGTCGCGGAACCCGTACCGCTCCTGGGCGGCCCGTGCGAGCTCGATGACGCCGTCGGCGTCCATGGCCGCTTCCCGGCGGCGCCGCTCCCACGCGTCCCCGGACTCCTCCCGCAGGTACGGCAGGTCGGTGGCGTCCGGGTCCCCCACGAAGAACAGGTACCCGAGCATCGGAACGCTGGAGCGCTGTTGGCCGGCCCCGAGCAGTTCCGCCACGGGAACCCCGAGGCACTGGCCGTGCAGGTCCAGCAGCGCCGACTCCAGCCCGGTGACCGTGTGCACGGTCGTGCGCAGGTCGAAGGTCTGCTCTCCCCGTCCGCCGGCGTCGCGGTCGGCGAAGGCGTCCGAGACCTCCCGCAGGACCGACCGGAACCGGGTCACCGGGCGCCCGGTCACCAGCTCCCCGGCCTCGCGCAGGGTGGCGGTGATCTTCTCACCCCCGGGCACCTCGCCGAGCCCGACCCTGCCCTCGTCGTCGGTCACGATGACGACGTTGCGGGTGAAGTACGGGCCGTGCGCCCCGGACAGGTTCAGCAGCATCGAGTCGTGTCCAGCGACGGGCACGACCTCGACCCGGGCGACACGGGGTCCGGGTGTGCTCATGCGTTCTCCTCCTCACCGGCGACCACGGGGACGCCGTCGACCCGTCGGGTCAGGTTCCAGGGGTTGTCCTCGCGCACTGGCGCGGGCAGCAGGGAGGCGGGGACGTTCTGGTAGACCACCGGACGCAGGAAACGCTCGATGGCGCCCGCGCCGACCGACGTGGAGCGCCCGTCCGAGGTCGCGGGGTACGGGCCGCCGTGCACCATGGCGTCGCCGACGTCGACGCCGGTGGGCCAGCCGTTGACCAGCACACGCCCGGCGCGCAGTTCCAGGGACTCGAGCAGGTCCCGCACGGCGCCGTGGTCCGCGTCGGCCTCGGTGTCGATCCACAGCGTGGCGGTCAGCTGGCCCTCGAGCGCCCCCGCCACCGACGGCAGTTGATCGGCCGAGGTGTAGCGCACGACGAGGCAGACGGCGCCGAAGACCTCGTCGGAGAGTCGGGGGGTGTTGGCGAAGGTCTCCACGTCGGTCGTGTGGACCGCGGGCGCCGGGGCGTTCTCACCTGCCCCGGCGCCGCCGCGTCCGAGCTCGTCCACACCGTCGACGGAGGCGAGTGTCTTCTCGGCCTCCACGCGCGCAGAGCAGATGTCCGGGGTCAGCATGGTCGTCCCATCGGCGGCCGAGAGCTTCTCGGTGATCCGGGTGACGAGGTCGTCGCCGTCGCTGCCCTCCGGGACGAACAGCAGGCCCGGGGCGGTACACAGCTGTCCGGCCGAGCCGTTGAGCGAGGTCACGAACCCGTCGGCCAGGGCGTCACGCCCGCCCGTATCGCCGCCCGCGATGGACGAGGGCAGCACGAAGACCGGGTTGACCGAGCTCATCTCCGCGAACACGGGGATCGGTTCGGGGCGGGCCGCGGCGGTGGCCGCCAGGGCGGTGCCGCCGCGGCGCGACCCGGTGAAGCCGACCGCCTTGATGCGGGGGTCGGAGACCAGCGCCTGCCCGATGGCGTTCCCGCGGCCGTGGACCAGGGAGAAGACGCCTGCGGGAAGTCCGTGCTCGGCGACCGCGGTGGACAGCGCCTGCCCCACGAGCAGGCTCGTGGCGGGGTGGGCGTTGTGCGCCTTGACCACCACGGGGCAGCCGGCCGCGAGCGCGGAGGCGGTGTCGCCGCCCGCGACGGAGAACGCAAGCGGGAAGTTCGAGGCGCCGAAGACCGCCACCGGCCCCAGCGGCAGCGTGCGTTGCCGCAGGTCGGGTCGGGGCAGGGGCTTGCGGTCCGGCAGCGCGGGTTCGATACGCACACCGTGGTGGTCGCCGGCCCGGGAGACCTTCGCGAACAGCCGCAGCTGGTTCGCGGTACGGGCGAGCTCACCCTTCAGGCGTGCCTCGGGCAGTCCGGTCTCGCGCATGGCGTCGGCGATGATCTCCTCGCCGGCCTGCTCGATGCGCTCGGCCGCGGTCTCCAGGAACGCGGCGCGCGCCTCTGGGCCGACCTTGCGGTAGTCGGCGAACGCCTCGGCGGCGGCGCGGGTGGCTTCGGCGACCTGGCCGTTGTCGAGCAGGCTGAACTCGGGCCCGGACTCAGCGTTGCGTGCCGGGTCGACGGCCCTGGTGGTGCCATCGGTCCCGGGGACGGGTTCACCGGCGATCAGGGAGTGGTGTGTCTGTTCGGTCGAGGTGCTCATGGTGCGCATCCTGTGGTGACGAGCTGCGTGCGGGTGTGCGTCTGGGGCGGGGACGCTTCTATGTCAAGCGGCGGGCCCGTAAGCCCTCTGC
>NZ_ANBF01000157.1 GCF_000341025.1 Nocardiopsis salina YIM 90010
TTGCGGGGCCCCTCTTTTTTGTGTCTGCACTTGTGAACACGTGAAAACCTGTCTGCGCGTGCAATCACCCCCTACGCAGGAAGGTCGAACCCCCTGTTCGGGAGATCCGCCCCCTGCCTCCTGATCCGATCAGGACCCGTGGTTGTGCCTGCAGAGGCCCGCTCATCCGTGCAGGGTGCCGGCCTCCAGAGCCAGCAGGTGTTTCTTGCGCCAGACCCCGCCTGCGTACCCGGTCAAGGTCCCGTCGGCGCCGATGACCCGGTGGCAGGGCACGACGATGCTGATCGGGTTGCGTCCGTTGGCGGTGCCCAATGCGCGGGAGGCCCCCGGTCGGTCGAGGTCTCGGGCGAGTTCCCCGTAGCTCGCAGTGCGGCCGTAGGGCACGGTCGTCAGGGCACACCACACGGTCAGCTGCCACTGCGTACCCGTCGGTGCCAGCGCGAGTTCGAAGTCGCGCAACTGTCCCTCGAAGTAGGAGCGCAGTTGCCGCACCGCCTCGGCGAACGGGGCGTCGTCGCGCACCCACCCTTCACCCGGGGCGAAGCCGGTGTCGTCCTTGCCGCGGGTGTGGATCCCGGTGAGTGCCTCTCCGTCCCCGGTGAGGGTGAGCTCGCCGATCGGTGAGTCCATGAGCGTGTAGCGGGTCGGCCCCTCCAACGGTGTGCGGAACTCCAGTGCGGGTGCACGCCGGGGACGAAGGCCCTCGTCCGTTGCTTCGAGGGGCAGCATGTCCTGTTGGACGGTCATCCTCGACTCCCGGTGTCGGTCGGTTCGGTGGGCTCTCCGTCGCTGAGGCGAGCCCAGAGCAGATGGGTGGTGTAGGAGCGCCACGGGCTCCAACGGGTGGCGAGCGCTGCGGCTTCCCGGGGTGGACCGGGTGCGCCCAGCGCTTGAAGTCCCGACCGCACGCCCAGGTCCCCGGACAGGAACACGTCGGGGTCGCCCAGGCCGCGCATCCGGATGTATCCGGCGGTCCAGGGGCCGACCCCGTACAGCCGGACCAGGTCGTTTTCGGCGGACTCCCGGTCGGCTCCGGGCCCCAGGTCCACGTCTTGGGTGGCCATCGCCTGGGCCAGGCCGACGAGGGCGCGGCCCCGGGAGAGAGTCAGGCCCAGGTCGGCCGGGTCGGCCTCGGCGAGCGTCTCCGGCGACGGGAACACCCTGTTCAGGCCGGCCATCGGTGCGTCCTGGAGCCCTTCCGGCAATGGATCCCCGAAGCGCTCGGCCAACCGTCCGGCGAGGGTCCGTGCGGCCTTCACAGAGACCTGCTGGCCGAGCACCGCACGGATCGCCAACTCGGCGGGGTCGACGTGGCCGGGCGACCGGATCCCGCGGTGCCGGTGCACGACCCCGCCCAGGAGCGGGTCGTCGCCCAGGGCCTCTGCCACGGCCGCCGGGTCGGCATCCAGGTCCAGCATCCGACGGCAGCGTTGCACAGCGGCGGTCAGGTCAGCGGGGTCGGTCAGCCGCAGACGGCACAGCACGTACGGGCCGTCCGGGCCGGGGGAGAGTTCGACGGTCCCGGGTCCGCCCGGCAGCCGTAGTACACGCCGATAGGTGTGGCCGTCGTGAGCCTCGACCCCGGCCACCGCGCGGTCGCCGAGGAACCCCAGCATCGCGTCGAGGTCGACGGGTTCGCGGTAGGGCAGGCGCAGCGTGATGGTGCCCGGAACTCCGTGTTCCCCGGGCCGGGCCCGGCTGCGTTCCCGCAGTTGGGTGGGGGAGTGTCCGTGGATCGCCTGCATCGTCTCGTTGAACTGGCGGGCGCTGCCGAACCCGGCAGCGAAGGCCACGTCGGTCAGGGGCATGTCGGTGGTCTCGGTGAGGATCCGCGCGGTCTGGGCGCGTTCGCTGCGCGCCAGCGCGACCGGCCCGGCCCCGACCTCCGTGGTGAGGAGCCGGCGCAGCTGCCGGGGGCTGTACCCGAGGCCGTGGGCGAGCCCGTCGACACCGGTGCGGTCGACGGCGCCGTCCTGGATCAGGCGCATCGCGCGCCCGACGAGGTCGGCCCGGCCGTTCCACTCCGGTGATCCGGGGGCCAGGTCGGGGCGGCAGCGTTTGCAGGCCCGGAACCCGGCCTCCTGCGCGGCCGCGGCGGTCGGATAGAACCGGGTGTTCTCACGCTGCGGGGTGCGGGCCGGGCAGCTGGGCCGGCAGTAGATCCCGGTGGTGCGCACGGCCGTGTAGAAGACCCCGTCGAAGCGGGGGTCGCGGCTGTGTACGGCGCGGTAGCGCTGGTCGTCGTCGAGCACGTTCCCCATGATCACCGATGGGGGAGAGCAGGACCGGCGGTTTTCGGCCATCGTGCTCGGCGGGCACGGTCACTGCTCGGGGCGGTTCTCCGGGGGCTCTTCGGCCCCCTGATCCCGGCCTTCGGGGCCCGGGGCCGTGGCACCGTTCTCCGTCGTGCTGCCCTCCGCGCCGGGTTCGGGCAGTTCACCATGGTCGCGCAGATAGGAGATGTAGACCGGCCGCAGGGCCTCCTGCACCTTGGGGTCGGTCTCGGCGGAGAACGCCTCGTAGAGGAGCCCTGAGAGCTGGCCGACGCTGGCCTCGCTCGCCTCCTGTTGGCCGGCCGCGGCCTCTGCGGCCGGCAGCATCCTCAGGACCCTCCAGAAGAAACGTACGTCCCATCGGCGCCGAGCCAGTTCCACCGCGTCCTCGTGCAGCTTCTCGGTGCTGATGTGGTCGAATTCGGTGTCTCCCATGGTCGGACGATACCCGTCCCTGCCCCGATCGCACTCGGGTGACCTGAGTTACCCTGCACACGTGTTCGCCAACTCCTCCCGGGTTTCGGAACATGCCTCCCACAAGGAGGGCCGGGCGCACGGGGGGACCGTCGTTGAGGGGTTTGCCATGGTCGAGAGCGCCGCACGAGTGGTTGTCGCCAAACCGGGTCTGGACGGCCACGACCGCGGGGTCAAGGTCGTGGCCCGTGTCCTGCGTGACGCCGGGATCGAGGTGATCTACACGGGGTTGCGCCAGACTCCGGAGATGATCGTGGCCGCGGCCCTGCAGGAGGACGCCGACGGGATCGGTCTGTCGGTGCTCTCCGGTGCGCACATGACGATGTTCGGGCGGGTCATGGAGTTGCTGGAGGAGAACGACGCCACGGACATCCTGGTCTTCGGTGGCGGCATCATCCCGGAGGAGGACATCGAACGCCTCGAGAACCTGGGGGTGGCGAAGGTGTTCACGCCCGGCGCGCCCACCGCCGACATCGCCGCGTGGGTGAAGGAGAACATCCGTCCCATCCACGCCGCCTGAGGGGTTCGGTGCGGCGCCGCGGGCCTTCGTGGCGCGGCCTGTTCTCATCGGTTGCCGGCAGTGAGGTGGATCGCATCCGGGTCGTCTCCGGAGCGGGAGAAGTGCTCCGGAGGCCTGTGATCGCCAGTGGTTCTCATCACAGATTTTCCCAGGCGGGAACTCCGTCAACGCCGCATGAGCGGCGTTTGCGGTGTGTGAAGGAGGGCCCGGGGCGGCCCCGGTGTCCGCCCCGGTTTTCCCCGGCGACTAAGCTTTGCGCATGTCGCGGGTGGCTACGCCGCGGCGATCTCGATCTTCTGTAAACGGCTCAGCCCTGCGGGGCAGGCGTCGTGTGACACGTGTCAGTGGGTCACAGCCGATCCGGACGAGGCCACCCCCGTAGACATTCTGAGCCAGCGAGCAACAAGGACGGACCCTCGTGGACCTGTTCGAATACCAGGCGAAGGAACTCTTCGCAGAGTACGGGGTTCCCGTACCCCAGGGGAAGGTGGCGAGCACGGCCGCTGAGGCACGTGCCATCGCTGAGGAGTTCGCCGCCGCCGGCAAGACCCGCGTCGTCGTCAAGGCGCAGGTCAAGACCGGTGGCCGCGGCAAGGCCGGCGGTGTGAAGGTCGCCGACGACGCCGAGGACGCCCAGGCCAAGGCCGAGCAGATCCTCGGGATGGACATCAAGGGCCACACGGTCCACCGTGTCCTCGTCGAAGAGGCCTCCGAGATCGAGGAGGAGTACTACTTCTCCTTCCTGCTCGACCGCGCCAACCGCACCTTCCTCTCCATCTGCTCCGCCGAGGGCGGCGTGGAGATCGAGGAGGTCGCCGAGACCAACCCCGACGCGGTCGCCAAGATCTCGATCGACGCGCTCAAGGGCGCTCCGGCCGACGTGGCCGCGGAGATCGTCGAGTCCGGCAAGCTGCCCGAGGCCGCGGCCCAGGGCGCTGTCGAGGTCGTCTCCAAGCTGTGGGACGCCTTCGTCGGCAAGGACGCCACCCTCGCCGAGGTCAACCCGCTCATCCTGACCAAGGACGGCCGCGTCGTCGCCCTCGACGGCAAGGTCTCCCTGGACGAGAACGCCGAGTTCCGCCAGGACCTGGAGAGCCTCGCCGCCGAGGAAGAGGGCGACCCCCTCGAGGTCGAGGCCAAGGCCAAGGGCCTGAACTACGTCAAGCTCGACGGTCAGGTCGGCATCATCGGCAACGGCGCGGGCCTGGTCATGTCCACCCTGGACGTGGTCGCCTACGCCGGGGAGAGCCACGGCGGCGCCAAGCCCGCCAACTTCCTCGACATCGGTGGCGGTGCCTCCGCCGAGGTGATGGCCAACGGTCTCGAGATCATTCTCGGCGACACCGACGTCAAGAGCGTCTTCGTCAACGTCTTCGGCGGCATCACCGCCTGCGACGCCGTCGCGAACGGCATCGTCCAGGCGCTGGAGATGCTCGAGGAGCGCGGCGACGACGTCAGCAAGCCGCTGGTCGTCCGTCTCGACGGCAACAACGCCGAGCTGGGTCGCGAGATCCTGACCGAGCGGGCCCACCCGGCCGTGCGACAGGTCGACACGATGGACGGCGCCGCCGCTCAGGCCGCCGAGCTCGCGGCGAAGTAGGGGACAAGAACCATGGCTATCTTCCTGAACAAGGACAGCAAGGTGCTGGTCCAGGGCATGACCGGCTCTGAGGGCACCAAGCACACCCGCCGCATGCTGGCCTCCGGGACCAACATCGTCGGTGGCGTGAACCCGCGCAAGGCGGGCACCAACGTCGACTTCGACGGTTCCGAGGTGCCGGTCTTCGGCTCCGTCGCCGAGGGCATGGAGGCCACCGGCGCCGACGTGACCGTGATCTTCGTTCCGCCGAAGTTCACCAAGAGCGCCGTCATCGAGGCGATCGACGCCGAGATCGGTTTGGCCGTCGTCATCACCGAGGGCATCCCGGTGCACGACACCGCCGCGTTCTGGGCCTACGCCGGTTCCAAGGGCAACAAGACCCGGATCGTCGGCCCGAACTGCCCCGGCCTGATCACGCCCGGCGAGTCCAACGCCGGAATCATCCCGGCCAACATCACCAAGCCCGGCCGCATCGGTCTGGTGTCCAAGTCCGGCACCCTGACCTACCAGATGATGTACGAGCTGCGTGATATCGGCTTCTCCTCCGCCGTCGGCATCGGTGGTGACCCGATCATCGGCACCACCCACATCGACGCGCTGAAGGCGTTCCAGGACGACCCCGACACCGACGTCATCGTCATGATCGGTGAGATCGGCGGCGACGCCGAGGAGCGTGCGGCCGACTTCATCAAGGACAACGTGACCAAGCCGGTGGTCGGTTACGTCGCGGGCTTCACCGCCCCGGAGGGCAAGACCATGGGCCACGCCGGCGCCATCGTCTCCGGCTCCTCCGGCACGGCCTCCGCCAAGAAGGAGGCCCTGGAGGCCGTCGGCGTGAAGGTCGGCAAGACCCCGAGCGAGGCGGCCCAGCTGGTGCGCGACCAGTTCTAGGAACTGTTCGGCAGCTGGGTGCCTGCGGCCCCGTCGCCCGATCCCCGTGGTCGGTGCGGCGGGGCCTTCGCTGTGTCAGGGGTGGTCGTGCAGGGACCGTGTCAGGAGCCCTCGATGCGCCGGTTGCGTTCGCGTTGTGAGCGCAGGTGTGAGGTCAGCGGGATCAGCACCATCACCCCGACGACCGCGAGGAAGACCAGGACCGACGGGGTGCTGCCGGCGAAGAACGCGGGCAGGCCCCACACGAGGAGGAGGAAGCCGACGCCCCCGAACGCCGAGGCGAGGTTCATGTCGCCGCGGCAGCTCTCCTCGGCCCCGTCGTCCTCGTCGGAGCGCTCGGCCTTCCCGGGCTCGTCGGTCTCCCGTGCGGGTGGTGCGGCGGGTGTGGCCGACGGTGCTGCTGTGGCGACCGGGGGCGGTGCGACCGAGCTCGGCCACAGCTGCTGGGGGAGATCGTCGAAGACCGGGCGCAGGTCGTCGTTGGTGCGGGCGCTCAGGGCCCGGTGCGTGCGTTCGCCGTGTTCGTCCACGGAGAGCCGCCCCTCCTCCAGGGCCGTGCGCAGGTGCCCGAGCGCCTCGTCGCGTTCGGAGTCCGAGATGCGGTAATGCAGGTCGCTCATGGCCGAGCCTTTCGGGGGGCGACGCTCCTGCCTGTGACGTACCCGCTGTGCGCGGGGTTCCCACGGGCACGACACGCGAGCCGAGGAGGCCCTGGCGCATTCCGGTGCCTGGCAGCATAAGTCGGGTGAGTAAGCCAGGATCTCCCCCCGACGCCGAACTTCCCCGTCCCGTCTACTCCACCGGCGGTGTGGCCGCCGCCTCCGCCGCGGGCATCGGGCTCGCCGCGCTCGTCACCCTGACCATCGCCGGATGGGTGGCCGCTCCCCACGACGCCTTCGCCGACGAGATCGCCGAGCTGCTGCAGGGGGCGGTCCTGGCGTGGCTGGTGGGCCACCTCGTGCCGTTCGGGACCGAGGGCGCGCAGATCTCTCTGCTCCCCCTGGGGTTGGTGCTGCTTCCCGGGATCCTGCTGTACCGGTCGGGACGGTGGCTGGCCCGCAACTGCGAGATCGCGCGTCTGCGCCACGTGCACCGGGCTGCCGTGGCCATCGCGGGGCCGTACGCGGCGATCGCGGGCACGCTGGCGCTGTTGGCGCGTACTGAGGCCGTGGAGCCGAACATGCTGTGGGCGCTCGTCATGGGCTTCTCGATCGCGTTCGTCGCGGGTGGGCTCGGGGTGCTGCGCCAGCTGATGCGCGACAAGCAGGTCGGTGTGGGCGCGCTGCTGGACTTGATGCCGCCGCGTGCGCGCTCGCTCTTGGTGGGGGCGCTGGCGTCGACCGGAACTCTGGCGCTCGGCGGGGTCCTGCTGTTTCTGACCGCGATGGCCGTGAGCCTGCCCGAGGTGATCGACACCACGCGTGCGCTCGGTCCGGGGATCGTGGGCGGGGTGCTGCTGGTGATCGTGCAGCTGGCGTACCTGCCGAACGCGATCGTGTACGCGGTCTGTTACGCGCTGGGGCCGGGTTTCGCGTTGGGGGAGATGACGGTCGTGGCGCCCACGGGGGTGTCGGTGGGGCCGCTGCCGCTGTTCCCGATGCTCGCGGCGCTGCCTGAGAACGGTCCGGCGCCGGTGCTGTCGTTGGGGGCGTTGGCGGTGCCGTTCATCGCCGGGGCGTTGGGCGGGGTACTGACCCAGCGCAGCGCCCCGGACGTGGTGAGCGAGGCGGCACCGCTTTGGGGGTTCGTCTGCGGAATCACCACGGGGATCACGGTGGCGGCGTTCGCGCTGGTCACCGGGGGATCCCTGGGCGCGGTCCGGTTGGCCGAGGTGGGACCGTCGGCCTGGCAGGTCGGGCTGGTGGCTGCGCTGGAGGTCGGTGTGGCTGCTGCGGTGGCGGCCTGGATCGCGAACTGGTGGTACAGCCGCAAGCTCCGACTGGCCGGGGGCGAGCCGGGATCGCCGCGTGCGCGTGAGACCGCGCGCGGAAGCAGGGCGCCCGAACCGTCCGGGCCCTCCGGGCCTTCGCAGGCCGGTGGGCTGGCGGTCGCCGAGACCTCGCTGTCGGTTCCGAAGGGCGAAGGTCTTGCGACGGTGACGGCGCTGCGACCGCGCGAGGAGGACGAGGGGGCCCGGCAGGAGACCGCGAGTGTCCGCACCACCGAGGCCGCCCCTGAGGATGCCCCCGAGGCCCCGCCGGAGTCCTCCACACAGGAGCGCCGCGAGGCCCGGCGCCGCAATCGCGACGTGTACCGCAGCGACCGGGCCGCCGAGCGCGCCGCACGCCGGGAGGCGCGGGAGGAGCTGCGGGCCCACCGCAGGGCGGAGAAGGCGGAGCGGCCCTCGCGCGGTGAGATCCGCGCCCAGCGCAGATCGGACAAGGCCGAGCGGCGTGCGCAGGGTGAGCGTTGGTGGCGGCGCCGTCCCACCGAGGACGACGGCGAGGGCGACGAGCTGTTCGGTATCACCTACGAGGCCGGGGACCAGCCGAAGGAGTGACCCACCTCGGCGGGGGTCGTGCGGGGCCTGTGGACGGGCAGCCGGTACGGGGCACGCGCCCGCTGAGGGCGGATCTCCGCCTGCCGGTCGGCCCTCGCCGGTGTTTGCGCTCCGCCGCCGAGTGCACGCGGGGGTGCCGGGCGGACGCTTTCTCGGTGGGCACACCCGCACGGTTCAGGCTCCCGCTGCGCGTTCGCAGTGGCGCGGAAGCGGAAACCGGGCGGGCGCCCGGGCACCCGCCCGCACCCCTACGCCTGGGGCGCCTTCAGGTCCGGCTCGAAGATCGCGGACACGAAGTCCGTGCACCACTTCAACAGCTCCAGGTCGCGCAGTGGTTTGCCGCCGATCCCCCCGGCCTTGGGCACGGGCACCAGGAGTGTCTTCGTGGCCTCCTTCACGACCGTCTTCGGGTACATGCGCCGCAGCCGCAGCTCCTGCGATTCCCGCAGGTCGGCGACGGCCGGGCCCGAGAACCGGATCTGGTTTCCCTGCAGAGTCACGTCGCTCAGCCCCGCCGCGGTGGCCAGGACCCGGAAGCGCGCGACCGCCATGAGGTTGTCGACGGGCTGGGGCGGGGTGCCGTACCGGTCGTTGAGCTCCTCGTAGGCGGAGCGGATGTCGTCCTCGCCGGCCACGCTCGCAATCCGCTTGTACGACTGCAGCCGTAGCCGCTCCCCGGGTACGTAGTCGTGCGGGATGTGCGCGTTGACGGGCAGCTCGACCTTGGCCTCGCCCGCCTCCTCGGCGGCGGCCGGGTCGCCCTTGAGCTCGGCGACGGCCTCGCTGACCATGCGCACGTACAGGTCGAAGCCCACACCCGCGATGGTCCCGGACTGCTCGGCGCCCAGGATGTTGCCGGCGCCGCGGATCTCCAGGTCCTTCATGGCCACGTACATGCCCGCGCCCGTCTCGGTGTGCTGGGCGACCGTCGCGAGCCGCTCGTAGGCGGTCTCCGAGAGCGGGCGCTCGGGCGGGTAGAGGAAGTAGGCGTAGGCACGCTCGCGCCCGCGCCCCACACGCCCGCGCAGCTGGTGGAGCTGGGAAAGCCCGTAGGTGTCGGCGCGGTCGATGATGAGGGTGTTGGCGTTGGGCACGTCGAGCCCGGACTCCACGATCGTGGTGGAGACCAGCACGTCGTAGCTCTTCTCCCAGAAGTCGACCATGACCTTCTCGAGCTGTTGCTCGTTCATCTGGCCGTGGGCGTAGGCGATGCGTGCCTCGGGCACGAGCCTGCGCAGCGCCGCCGTGGCCTTCTCGATGGAGGAGACCCGGTTGTGCACGAAGAAGACCTGGCCCTCGCGCATGAGTTCGCGCCGGATCGCGGCGGCGATCTGCTTGTCCTCGTAGGGGCCGACGAAGGTCAGGACGGGGTGGCGTTCCTCGGGCGGGGTGAGGATCGTGGTCATCTCGCGGATGCCGGTCATGCCCATCTCCAGGGTGCGGGGGATGGGCGTGGCCGACATGGCGAGCACGTCGACCTGGGTGCGCAGCCGCTTGAGGGCCTCCTTGTGCTCGACGCCGAAGCGCTGCTCCTCGTCGATGATGACCAGGCCGAGTTCCTTGAACCGGGTCTCGGAGGACAGCAGCCGGTGGGTGCCGATGACGATGTCGACCTCGCCGGTGCGCAGCCCCTCGCGGGTGGCCTCGACCTCGCCCTCGGTCTGGAAGCGCGAGAGCGGCTTGACGTTGACGGGGAACGAGGCGTACCGCTCCGCGAAGGTCGACATGTGTTGCTGCACCAGCAGGGTGGTGGGGACCAGCACCGCGACCTGCTTGCCGTCCTGCACGGCCTTGAAGGCGGCACGCACGGCCACCTCGGTCTTGCCGTAACCGACGTCGCCACAGATGAGGCGGTCCATGGGCACGGACTTGCCCATGTCGTTCTTGACCTCTTCGATGGCGGCGAGCTGGTCGGGGGTCTCCACGTACGGGAAGGCGTCCTCGAGCTCGTGCTGCCAGGGGGTGTCGGGGCCGAAGGCGTGCCCGGGCGAGGCCTGGCGTGCGGAGTAGAGGCGGATGAGGTCGCCGGCGATCTCGCGCACGACCTTGCGGGCGCGGCTCTTGGCCTTGTTCCACTCGGCGCCGCCCATCTTGGACAACGTGGGCGCCTCACCGCCGACGTAGCGGGTGACCTCGCCGAGCTGTTCGGTGGGCACGAAGAGGCGGTCGCCGGGTTGGCCGCGCTTGGAGGGCGCGTACTCGATGAGCAGGTACTCGCGGGTTGCTCCCTGGATCTGGCGGCTGACCATCTCCAGGTAGCGGCCCACTCCGTGCTGTTCGTGCACGACGTGGTCGCCGGGCTTGAGCTGGAGCGGGTCGACGGTGCCCTTGCGCCGGCTGGGCATGCGGCGCATGTCGCGGGTCGAGGACTTCTGCCCGGCCAGATCGGTCTCGGTGAGTACGGCCGTGTGCACCGAACGCAGCAGGAACCCGTGGTCCACGAGCCCGGTGGTGACGGTCGCGACGGCCCCGCGCGGAGGTTCGGTGAGGTCGTCGGTGTGCTGGGCGCCCAGCCCGGCGTCGCGCAGCATGGACACGAAGCGTTCGGCCGGCCCGTGTCCCTGGGTGACGAGCACGACGCTCCAGTTGTCGTGCAGCCAGCCCTTGATGTCGGCCAGGGCGCGTTCGGTGTCGCCGCGGTAGGAGTCGGCGGCCACGGCTCCGACGGTCACGGCGTCGTCCTCCTCGCCGGGAGCGGTGCCGTCGCCGGCGCTGAAGGGTGTGAGCCCCCACCAGGGCAGTCCGGCCTCCGTGGCGATACCGCGCAGCTCGGAGATGGACATGTACGCCGACCCGCCCAGGTCGATGGGGGCCTCACCGCCGGATGCGGCGTTGATCCACGAGGCGTCGAGGAACTCGGCGCTGGTGGCCTCGAGCTCGAGGGCGCGGGTGCGGATGCGTTCGGGGTCGCAGCCCACCACCATCGCGTTGCCGGGCAGGTACGACAGCAGGGGTTCCATGCGCTCGGCGAGCACGGGCGCGAAGGCCTCCATGCCCTCGACCGCGATCCCGTCGGCGATCTTGTTCAGGACCTCGGCCAGGGAGGGGTGCTGCTCGGCCAGGTCGCGGGCTCGCGAGCGCACGGTGTCGGTGAGCAGGAGTTCGCGGCAGGGCGGGGCGAACAGGCCGGAGGCGGCGTCGCCGGTGCCGTCGGAACCGGGGTTGATGGAGCGCTGGTCGGCGACCTGGAAGTAGCGGATCTCCTCGACGGTGTCGCCCCAGAACTCCATGCGGAGCGGGTGTTCCTCGGTGGGTGGGAAGACATCGAGGATGCCGCCGCGCACGGCCATGTCGCCGCGCTTCTCCACCAGGTCGACGCGGGAGTACCCGGCGTCGGCGAGAGAGTCGACGACCTCCTCCATGGGTCGTTCGTCGCCGGGGCGGACCCGTACGGGCTCGAGGTCGCCGAGGCCGCCCACGAGAGGCTGCAGGACGCTGCGGACGGGCGCGACGACCACGCGCAGGGGCGCGGTGAGGGGGTCGTCCGGGTCGGGGTGGGCCAGGCGGCGCAGGACCGCCAGGCGCTGGCCGACGGTGTCGGAGCGGGGCGAGAGGCGCTCGTGGGGGAGGGTCTCCCAGGCGGGGAAGAGCGCGACGGAGTGCTCGGGAAGGAGGGAACCGAGCGCGTCGGTGAGGTCGGAGGCCTCCCGCTCGGTGGCGGTCACGGCCAGCAGTGGCCGGCCGGCGCCCTCGGGGGCGTCGGCGGCCAGCGACCCGACCATGAACGGCCGCAGCGCCGAGGGGGCGACGAGGTCGAGATGGGGATCGTCGCCCCGTCGGGCGGTCTCGATCGCGCTGTGCAGCGCCGGGTCCTTGACGACGTCGGCGAGAAGTCCAAAGAGGCTCATAGCACCAGAAAGTGGGAGTGGTCCGGCTGACGGGCGGTGGATGATCGCGGCCCGAGGAACGAGACGGCTGCGAGAGATGTGCGTGGAGGCCGCCCGGCTCCTTCCAGCTTATCCGGATCGGCTCCTCGGCGCGGCGGCCCTGTGGACAACGGCGCCGGAGCGGTCCGGGAGCGGTCGGCCTCGTGTTTTCGGCGGTCCCGGCGGGGCTGCGGGCACGGCCCGCGGTCCCACTCTGAACAGAACCGCCGGTGAGCTGCGGGTATTCCGCTCCGGGCGATGCAAGGGCCACGGCCTCGGGGGCGGCGTCATACGCTTGGGGCCGTTCACGTCGAGCCGGTCGGAGAGGAAACACGTGGTGAGAGAGGACAGGTCGCCCGAGGACACGGATGGGGTCGACGTTCCCAGCCTGGCCCCCGGTCCGGAGGCCCTCGCGCACCTGGAACTCGTCCTGAGCGGTGCGTGTCCGCTCTCCGGGTTCATGACCGGTGACGAGAGCGCCTCGGTCGAGCGCGAGGGCCGCCTGCCCGACGGGCGGGTGTGGCCGGTTCCGGTCACTCTGGAGGTTCCCGAGTCCCTGTCCGGTGCCGATCGTGTGACCCTGACCGACCCCGAGGGCGCGCCCCTGGCCGAGCTGCGGGTCTCCGAGTACTGGCGTGGCGGTGCCGGAACCCTGCACGCGGCCGGCGAGGTCGAGCTCGTGCGCCCGCCCATGTACGGGGTTCTGCGCGAGCTGCGCCTGACACCCGCCGAGGTGCGCGGACAGCACGAGGCCGGGCCCTTCGCCGACCGTCCTCTGCTCGCGGTGGTGACAGACCGCCCGCTGCACCACAGGGCGCTGCACCAGATCCGCGAGTGCGCCGAGGAACTGGGCCGCGCCGAGGTACTGGTCCTGGTCGACACCGGGCTGACGGACGGGAACATGGCGAGCGCGGTGCTGGCCGCCGAGCCCCTTCTCCCGGCCCGTACGACCTTCGTGGCCCTCACCCTGCCCCGCGACCGCTCCGGCACCGGGTTCGGCGGCCGCTGGACCCCGCGCCAGACCGGCCTTGCCGCGCACGTGGCCGGTGCGTACGGGGCCACGCACGTGATGGTCGAGGGCGGCAGCGCGCCCGAGGCGGCAGAGGGCGGTGCCGAGTACGTCGATCCCGGGCCCTGGCGCTTCGACGAGGACAGCCAGCTGTGGTCGCCGGCCGAGAAGGTGCCCGAGGCCACAGGCCGCGACGAATTCACCGACGACGAGGTCGAGGCCGAGCTCGCGCACGGGCGCGAGCTCCCGGCCTGGTTCACACCCGCGCGGGTGGCCGCCGAGATGGCCCGGCTGCGCCCGGCCCGCACCCGCCGGGGTCTGACGGTGCTGCTGTCGGGGCTGTCCGGCTCGGGCAAGTCCACGATCGCGCGCGGGGTCTGCGACGGGATCCGGCGTTCGGGCCGCACCGTGACCCTGCTCGACGGCGACGTGGTGCGGCGGTTGTTGTCGAAGGGGCTGACCTTCTCCCGTGAGGACCGCGAACTGAACATCCGCCGCATCGGTTACGTGGCCTCGGAGATCACCCGGCACGGCGGGGTGGCGGTGTGCGCGCCCATCGCCCCCTACGAGGCGGGCCGCCGCGAGGTGCAGGCGATGGTCGAGGAGTTCGGCGACTTCTTCCTCGTGCACGTGGCCACCCCGCTGGAGGTGTGCGAGGAGCGCGACCGAAAGGGCCTGTACGCCAAGGCTCGCGCGGGCGAGATCCCCGAGTTCACCGGGATCTCCGACCCGTACGAGGAACCGGTCGACCCCGCCCTGGTCGTCGACACCACCGGCACTGACCCCGCCGAGTCCGTGGCCGAGGTCCTGGCGGCCCTGCGCGAGGGCGGGTGGTTGCCGCAGTGAGCGGAACGCGGGCGGACAGCGGTACCGAGCAGCAGGCCGGGGACGACACGAGGAAGGACACCCCCATGGACGAGCGCCCAGGACACCGGGTGCTTCGCCTGGTCGAGGTCATGGACACCCTGCGTCGCGAGTGCCCCTGGGACCGCGAGCAGACGCACGAGTCCCTGGCCAAGTACCTGGTGCAGGAGGCATACGAGGCGGTGGAGACCATCGAGGAGGGTGACTACGCGACCCTCTCCGAGGAGCTCGGCGACGTGTTGCTCCAGGTGGTCTTCCACTCCGCGGTGGCGTCCGAGCGGGCCGAGGACGATCCGGGCCGGTTCACCGTGGACGACGTGGCCGACGCGATCGTCGACAAGATGACCCGCCGCCACCCGCACGTGTTCGGCGACGTCGACGCCTCCGACCCCGACGCGGTCAAAGCCAACTGGGAGAGCATCAAGGCGGCCGAGCGTGCGGCCAAGGCGAAAGTGAACGGGGGAGGCCCGACCTCCGTGCTGGACGGGGTGCCGTTCGCCCAGCCGGCGGTGATGCTGGCCGACGAGATCCAGCGGCGTGCGGTGCGCAACGGCGTCCCGTCCGACCTGGTGGGCGACGACGGTGACGCGGGCGGGGGCCTGTTCGCGGCGGTCGCCGACGAGCGGGCGNCGGCTGCCCGTAGGTTCGACGCGCGTGTGCGGGAGACCGAGGCGGCGGCGCGCGCTGACGGCCATGTGCCGCGCGAGCTGAGCGAGGAGCAGTGGCGCTCCTACTGGGCTCTGACCGGCGACTAGGGCCTGCTTGGCGACGCCCAGCCCCCCCGTCACTCGCCAACGACCCTCGAACGGCCTGACGGCGCAGTAGTCGGTCGAAGCGACGGAAGGCGTGCAGGCCCTGACCTCAAGAACCCCTCACGTCTTCGAAGTCTCTCTTGACCCGTGTGTGTCGCACGCCACACAGTGCTTCCGTTGGCCGGGTCCCCGCTCCGGCGCGACCGTCCCTGCCGGGCGGCGGTGGACCCATGGACATGGGGGAGCACCATGCGTCGTTTCGGCAATGCCCTGGCGGCGTTCAGCACCCGGTGGGTGCCGGACGCCTTCGTCTTCGCGATCGTCCTGACCGGGCTCGTGGTCGGTCTGGCCCTGTTGCTGACCGACCGGACATCGATGGAGCTGGTCGGTGACTGGTACGGCGGGTTCTGGGGACTGCTCGAGTTCGGTATGCAGATGACGCTCGTGCTGGTCACGGGCTATGCACTGGCCTCGTCCCCGCCTGCGCGGCGCGCCATCGTGGCCGTGGCCGGCCTGGCCCGCGGGCCTCTGTCGGCGGTCGTGGTGACCGCCCTGGGCGCGGCCCTGCTGGGGATCGTGCACTGGGGACTGGGGCTCATCGCCGGTGCGCTCCTGGCCGTGGAGGTGGCCAGGTCCTGCAAGGAACGCGGGATCAGGGTGCACTTCCCGCTGCTGGCTGCGGGTGGTTACACCGGCCTCATGGTCTGGCACAGCGGTCTCTCCGGATCGGCGCCGCTGCTGGTCAACACGCCCGGGCATTTCCTGGAGGACGAGATCGGGCTGATCCCCCTCAGCGAGACCGTCCTGCAGCCCTTCAACCTGGTCTTCCTGGTGGCGATGCTCGTCGGTGCGCCTCTGTTGCTCATGAGCATGCACCCCAAGGGCGAGGACAGTGAGGAGATCGGCGGCACCGGCGACGACGAGGACGGGCCGGGCACCGGTGGGGCCGGTGCGGGACGCCCCACCCGGACCCAGCTGCGCGCACTCTCCCCGGCCCAACGCCTCATGCACAGCCGCGTGCTGGTCTACGCGGTGGTCGCACTCGGGCTGGTCCACCTTGTTCCGGCGCTGGTCGTCGACGGGATCGTGGGCATGGACATCAACCTGCTCAACTTCACCTTCCTCATCGCCGGCCTGGCCCTGCACGGCACGCTCGCCCAGTACTCGGCCGCTGCGGCGGAAGGAGCCAAGAACGCCGCGGCCGTCATCGTCCAGTTCCCCTTCTACGCCGGGATCATGGGGATCATGGAGAGCTCGGGGCTGCTGGGGGTCATCACCCAGTGGTTCATCGACGTCTCCTCACCGGCCAGTTATCCCTTCTGGGCGCTGATCAGTGCGTCCCTGGTCAACCTGGTGGTGCCCTCCGGAGGCGGCCAGTGGGCCGTGCAGGGGCCTGTGGTCATCGGCGCGACCGAGTCCCTGGGGATCGACCCGGGCGTGGGCGTGACGGCGGTTGCGATGGGTGACCAGCTCACCAACGGCATCCAACCGTTCTGGGCGCTGCCGCTGCTGGCCCTGACCAAGCTGCGTGCGGGGAAGGTCCTGGGCTACTCGGCGGTGGTGATGCTGTTCGGGATCCTCGTGGCCTCGCTGAGCATCACCTTCCTGGCCTGAGCCGCCGGCGGGGGGGNNNGCGCACGTCGATGACCTCGGTGGCCGGGTCGTCGGGCGCGGTGCCCACCGTGAAGGTGCTCTGGGGGCGGCGGGCGCTCTCGCTGATGGTCAGCCACAGGCCGATGATGACCCAGTTGGCCATCAGCGCCGAGCCGCCCGCCGACAGGAACGGTGTGGTCATACCGGTCAGCGGGATGATGAGTGTGGCGCCGCCGAGCACGATGAACACGTCGAAGGCGGTCAGGAACGCATACCCGAACGCCGTGAGCTTGAGGAAGGTGTCCTTGGCGCCCAGGGCGATGCGGAACCCCCGCTGCGCGAGGAGGAACAGCAGCGCCAGTACCGCGATCAGCCCGGTCAGCCCGAGTTTCTCCCCGACGGAGACCAGGATCAGGTCGCTGTCGGCGGCGAAGATCTCCTGCGCGAACCCGTCGCGGAACCCGGTTCCGAAGATGCCGCCCTCGGCCAGGGCGAACATGCCCTCCACGACCTGGAAACTGCCGCCGGGCCGGTTGTAGACCTCGGGGTCGAAGGCATCCAACCAGATCTCCACACGGCTCTGCACGTGCCCGAAGAGCAGGTAGGCGGCGTAGGCGCCCGCGGAGAAGGCGGCGAGCCCGATCAGCACCCACGACTTGCGGGCGGTCGCGGCGTAGAGCACCGCCAGGAACGTTCCGAACAGCAGTAGCGACGTGCCCAGGTCCCGGGTGCCCACCAGCAGCAGGATCGCCATGCCCCAACCCACCGCCATGGGTGCCAGGTCACGGGCGCGGGGCACGCTGAAGATCTTGAACCGCCCCACCCGGACCGTGCGCGAGACCGTTGCCAGGACCTGGCGCTGCCGCCCCAGGTAGGAGGCGAGGAAGACCACCAGCAGAACCTTGGCGAACTCCGAGGGCTGGACCGTGAACCCGCCGACCTGGATCCAGCGGCGCGCTCCCAGCACCTCGTGGCCCAGCGGCGACAGCGGCAGCAGCAACAGCAGGAGTGCGGCCACGGCGAGGAGATAGGTGTACAGGCTCAGACGCCGCGGTTCCCGCACGAACGCGACGGTGGCCCCGCACAGCGCCATCCCGGCCACCGCCCACAGCATCTGCCGCTGTGCCTCGGTGCCGTCGGCCTCGCCGGGGCCGGTCACCTCCAGGACCCAGATCATGGTCAGGCCCAGCCCGGTCAGTGCCAGGGCCACCGGCATGACGACCGGGTCGGCGTAGGGGGCGACGAACCGCAGCAGCACGTGGAGGGCGACGGCGGCGCCGACGAGTACGAACGCGGGCACCAGGAGGGAGGTGTCGATCCCGCCGGTGACCGAGAGGGAGGCGGTGCCCAGGGTGAGGAACACGAAGACCGCCGCGGCCACGAGCAGGCGCAGTTCCGGGCCCCGCTTGGTGACCGGGGGGAGAGCCCCGTCGGCTGCGGCGGTGGTCGGTTCGGTCCGAGGCTCAGCCATGTCCACCATCCGCCTGTGGGCCGCGTCCGTTCTCGGTGGCGCGGTCGGGTCCGTCGGGGGGAAGGTCCTTCCACGGAACTATAGGCGGCCCCGGATCACGATGCGGTCCAGGCGTGCCGTGACGGGCTCACGGGGCGGGTGCGTCCAGGTCGACGGCCTCGGCGGCCCTGCCCAGCTTTCCGGTGAACGTGCCCAGCGACCGCATCAACGGGGAGAGCCGCACGAGAAGGTCGCGCGAAGCGATGCCGAACCGGGTGCGCGGGGCCAGGAAACGCATCCCGCTCCCGGCGATGTCCTGGTTGGCGCGCACGTAGGGGCGCATCCTGGCCTCGTAACCGGCCAGGGCGCGGGCTGCGTCCGTGTGCCGGGCCAGCTCCTCGGCCAGGACGTAGGCCCCGACCACCGCCAGGCTGCTGCCCTGCCCGGACAGCGGGGAAGGGCAGTACCCGGCGTCTCCGAGCAGCGTGACCCGCCCGCTCGACCACCGGTCCATGCGGATCTGGGTGATCGAGTCGAAGTAGAAGTCCTCTGTGTGCGCCATGGCCCGCAGGAGCCGGTCGCTCTCCCACCCGATGCCGGTGAAAGCCTTCCGCAGGTAGCGCTGCTGTTCCCCGGAGGAGCGGCGTTCCGGCCCCGTCCTGTCGGCAGCGTGCAGCGCGAAGATCGCCTTGGCCCCCTCTGCCCTGGGCGTGCTGTACACCCCGACCAGCTTGCCCGGGGTGTTGTACAGCCGGGCCTCGCGGTCGAGTCCCAGGTGGTCGGGGACGGTGAAGATGCTGATGTGGGCGCCGAGGAAGCGGGCCAGGGGCTCCTCGGGGCCGAAGGCGAGGCCGCGTGTGTTCGAGTGCAGGCCGTCGGCGCCCACCACCAGGTCGAAGGTGCGTGGGGCGGCCTTCTCGAAGGTCACGTGCACACCACCCTCGTGCTGCTGGAGCCCGGTGACGGAGTCGTCGTAGAGGTACTCGGTGTACTCGGTGGTGGGACAGTGCAGGATGTGCACCAGGTCGCCGCGCAGGAGCTCCACCGAGCGTTCCTCGGCGGAGAGAAGACCGGTGTCGAAACCCGCGCGCCGGCGGCCGCGGCTGTCGACGACGGTTCCGCGGCGCATCTCGGTGACCCGGTCGCAGACCTCGGGCAGGTGGCCCATGCGCTCGATCACGTCGAGGGCCTTGCCGCGCAGGTCGATGGCGTACCCGCCCGGCCGGGGTGCCGGGGCCCTCTCGACCACGGTGGCCCGGATCCCGCGGCGGTGCAGCCAGTGGGCGAGGGTCGGCCCGGCGATGCTCGCGCCGGAGACGAGGACGGTGCGTACGGCGGTCATGGCCGCTCAACCCCTTCGCAATCGCACGAGACCTCACAGTAGGCGGGCTCCTTGTCGTGCGTCAAGTAACTTACCTTTCGACAAGCCACTTACCGTACGGACGGTTGTGGCTATAGACTCGTCGGGCCGAGGACCCGGAACGAGGAAGGGGGCGGCGCGTGCCCAGAGCCCAGAGCGACACCAAGGCCGAGATCCGCGACGTGGCCGTTGAACTGTTCGGCCGACAGGGGTACGAGCGCACCAGCTTGCGGGAGATCGCCGAACGCCTCGGCATCACCAAGGCCGCGCTGTACTACCACTACCCCTCGAAACGGGACCTCCTCGCCGCCCTCGTCGAGCCCTTGGTCACCGAGGCGGAGCACCTGCTGCAACGCCATTCGGAGGGAGTGGGTGCAGAACAGCTGCTGGGTGAGTACTTCGACCTGTGCGTGCGCCACAGGGGGCTCATGCTGGCCGTGCTCAACGACCTCACCGCGCTCTCGGAGTCCGGTCTGGTCGAGAGTGTGATGTCCGTGCGCCGCCGCCTGGACGCGCTCCTCGTCGGCGAGGAACCGGGTACCCCGGCCAGGATGGGCGCCGTCATCGCCCTCGGTGGGATCCAGGACATCGCCGTCATGCTCCCCGCGCACGAGGCCGCCGGGCACCGCGACCGCGCCGTGCAGATCGCCATGGCCGCGCTGCGCTGCGGTACCGAGCCCGGTCACGCCGACTGAACCGAGGCGCCCTCCCCCTGCGCCCCGGTGTCGGTCCAGTGAGACCTGGGGAGACTCCTCCGGCCGACCCTCGCTAGGCTTTCGGCGGGCCCCGACCCAGGGGCCTGGGGTCTGTTCGGTGGACGCCTTCCGTCGCTTCGGCCGACCACTGCGCCGTCAGGCGTCGTATGAGGGGTCGGTGGCGGGTGACGGGTGGGAGCATCCAGCGGTGCTGTCGCAAGGACGAACAAGGGGTCGGCCTTGATGGCCGTTGACCGATGAGTGCCGCTGGGGCGACGCGCAGCAGGTAACCGGGCGTTCGCCGAGCAGGCCCTGGCAGCAACCAAGAGACGGAGATGACCGTGGCGTCCATCGAGGCAGTACAGGCGCGGGAGATCCTCGACTCCCGGGGCAACCCGACAGTCGAGGTCGAGGTCCTGCTCGACGACGGGACAATGGAGAGCGCGGGTGTGCCCAGCGGCGCCTCCACCGGGCAGTTCGAGGCCGTCGAACTGCGCGACGGCGGCGACCGCTACGGCGGCAAGGGCGTGACCAAGGCGGTCACGGCCGTCAACGACGAGATCGCCGACGAGCTGCTGGGGTACGCCCCCGACGAGCAGCGCATCATCGACCGCGCGCTCATCGATCTGGACGGTACCCGGGACAAGTCGCGCATCGGCGCGAACTCGATCCTGGGCACCTCCCTGGCCGTGGCCAAGGCGGGGGCCGCCGAGGCCGGGCTCCCGCTGTTCCGCTACATCGGCGGACCGAACGCCCACGTGCTCCCGGTCCCGATGATGAACATCCTCAACGGCGGCGCCCACGCGGACAGCAACGTCGACATCCAGGAGTTCATGATCGCCCCGGTCGGCGCGCCCACGTTCGCCGAGGCGCTGCGCTGGGGCACCGAGGTCTACCACTCCCTGAAGAAGGTCCTCAAGGCCCACGGCCTCGGCACGGGCGTCGGTGACGAGGGCGGCTTCGCCCCGAACCTCGACAGCAACCGCGTCGCCCTCGACCTCATCGTCGAGGCCATCGAGAAGGCCGGCTACACCCCCGGCACCGACATCGCCCTGGCGCTGGACGTGGCCGCCTCGGAGCTGTTCTCCGACGGCGTCTACGCCTTCGAGGGGCAGCAGCGTTCGGCCGAGGACATGGCGGCCTACTATGCCGAGCTGGTCTCGGCCTACCCGCTGGTCTCCATCGAGGACCCCCTCGACGAGGACGACTGGCAGGGCTGGAAGACCCTCACCGCCGAGCTCGGTGACAAGGTCCAGCTCGTGGGCGACGACCTGTTCGTCACCAACCCCGAGCGCCTCCAGCGCGGCATCGAGACGGACACCGGGAACTCGCTGCTGGTGAAGGTCAACCAGATCGGCACCCTCACCGAGACCCTGGAGGCCGTGTCCCTGGCCCAGCGCAGCGGGTACACGGCGATGATCAGCCACCGTTCCGGCGAGACCGAGGACACGACCATCGCCGACATCGCGGTGGCCACCAACGCCGGCCAGATCAAGACCGGCGCCCCGGCCCGTAGCGAACGCGTGGCCAAGTACAACCAGCTGCTGCGCATCGAGGAGGAGCTCGCCGAAGCCGCGGTGTACGCGGGCGTGTCGGCCTTCCCGAGGTTCCGCGCACGCGGCTAGTCTGCCCCAGTGTCCCGCGAATCCAAGCAGCCCCCAGCAAAGGGCAAGAAGACCGCCAAGTCCGCCGAACCCAGCAGGTCGGGCAAAACGGGCACCAAGGACGGCGCTTCACGCCCGGCGCGCGGCAGCAAGGCGGGACCCTCGAGCAGGAGCACGGGCCGCACCCGGCAGCGGGTGCGGCCCATGCTCACCAGCCGGGCGGCTATCCTCGCCCTGGTCGTGTGCGCCATCGCGCTGACCCTGGCCTATCCGCTGCGCGAGTACGTGGCCCAGCGTGCCCAGGTCGCCCAGCTCCAGGAGGAACGCGAGCGCATGGAGGACAACGTCGCGTACCTGGAGCAGCGGTCGGAGGAGCTCTCCGACGACGAGTACGTCGAACGCGAGGCCCGCACCCGCCTGCACTACCGGTACCCGGACGAGACCGCCTACATCGTGGTCCGTCCCGAGGCAGAGACCGGCCCCGAGCACGACGAGGAACCCGACGAACCCTGGTTCACCACGCTGTGGGAGTCGGTGCTGCAGGCCGACGACCCGCGCGGTTCCGGGTGAGGCCGATGTGACATCCCCCTGAGGGCTCCATGGTCCGTCACGGGGCCTATGCTGGTCCGGTCATGACTTCCGCAGATCAGCCCGCCGCCACGCCGCAGGACGGCCCCGTCGACTCCCGTGACGTCGCCGCCGTCGAACGCCAGCTCGGCCGTCCCCCGCGCGGTGTGCGCGCGGTCGCCCACCGGTGCCCCTGCGGGCTGCCGGACGTGGTGCGTACCGCCCCCCGCCTGGAAGACGGCACCCCCTTCCCGACGTTGTACTACCTGACGTGCCCGCGCGCGGCCTCGGCCATCGGGCGCATGGAGAACGACGGCGTGATGCGGCGCATGCAGGAGCGCCTGGGCGAGGACCCCGGGCTCCGGGCCGCCTACACCGAGGCGCACGAGTCCTACATCGCCGAGCGTTCCGCACAGGCGAGCGCGGACGGACTGGAACCCCTCCCCGAGGGGATGCAGAGCACGGGGGGCATGCCCGAGCGGGTCAAGTGCCTGCACGCCCTGGTCGCGCACGAACTGGCGGTGCCGGGCTCCAACCCCTTCGGCGCCGACGCGCTGGGAGAACTCTCCGAGTGGTGGGCCAAGGGCCCGTGTGTGTGCGTGGACGAGGACACCTCCGAGGTCAGTGAGGGGAACGGCTCATGAGCGGCGTCGCTGCGATCGACTGCGGGACCAACTCGATCAGGTTGCTGATCGCCGAGGTCGTGCACATGGACGGTGACGAGGTCGAGGTGGTCGACCTCGACCGGCGCATGGAGATCGTGCGCCTGGGTGAGGGCGTGGACGAGACGGGGGCCTTCGCTCCCCAGGCGCTGGAGCGCACTTTCACGGCACTGCGCGGGTATGCCGAGGCGATCCGGGCGCACGGCATCGAGCTGGGCCCGGATGCTGTGCGCATGGTGGCCACGAGCGCCACGCGCGACGCCTCCAACCGCGACGAGTTCGTGGAGGGCGTGCACGGGATCCTGGGTGTGGAGCCCGAGGTGGTCACCGGCCTGGACGAGGCGGAGCTGTCCTTCGTGGGCGCCACCGCGGAGTTCGATGCCGCGGCCGACCAGGAGGGCGGTCCGACACCGCCGTTCCTGGTCGTGGACGTCGGTGGCGGTTCCACCGAGTTCGTGCTGGGCGGCGACCCCGAGCAGGGCGAGCTGATCCGTGCATCCCTGTCGGTGAATGTGGGATGCGTGCGCATGGCCGAGCGCCATCTGCGCGACGACCCGCCGACCCGGGAGCAGATCGATGCGGCCACGGCCGACATCGACGCCGAGTTGGACGAGGTCGAGAAGACCGTTCCGCTGCGCGAGGCCGGTTCCGTGGTGTGTGTGGCCGGAACGGCGACCACGGTCGCGGGTATCGCCCTCGACCTGCCCGAGTACGACTCCGAGCGCATCCACCACACCCGGGTCGGGGTTGCCGACCTGGAGCGCATCACCGGCGAGCTGCTGCGCTCCACCCACGATGAGCGTGCCGCGATCGGGGTCATGCACCCGGGCCGCGTGGACGTCATCGGGGCGGGTGCGCTGGTGCTGTCGCGGGTGGTGGCGCGCACGGGTGCCGATCACTTCACGGCGAGCGAGCAGGACATCCTCGACGGGGTCGCCTGGAGTCTCGTTCCCTGACCCCCACAAGGGTCTTTCGGGGGAACCGCAAGGGACCTCCGGGTGAGACGCATCACCCGAGAGAACCTTGTGAATGCATTCACAACTACTGTGACCTGCGAAAACAACAAAAGTTGCGGTCCGGAGATGGTCGAAAGGTGATCCCTTGTGAACCTTCTCTGCCGGTAGATGCTTGTGAAAGAATGCACAAGCGAGACCGGGCGACCGAGGAAACCGTTAGGGCGGATATGCGATGACCGAGAGCAGGAACTACCGGCTGGTGCACGGCGGAGGGGACGAAGCGGAGATCCCGCACGTCCTCGTCGTCGGTGGCGGCTACCTCGGGATGTACACCGCGAGGCGCCTGGAGAAGAAGCTCGGTGCGGGCGAGGCCCGGATCACCGTGATCGACCCCAACGCCTACATGACCTACCAGCCCTTCCTCCCGGAGGCCGCGGCCGGCAGCATCTCCCCGCGCCACGTGGTCGTACCGCTGCGCAAGGTCTTCGACCGGGTCCGCGTGCTCGGGGGCCGAGTGGTCCGTATCGACCACGCGGACCGCGTCGTGCGTTACGAGCCCAACGCGGGCGAGCCCGAGACGCTGCACTACGACCACCTGGTCATGGCGGCCGGTGCCGTCTCNGACGGTCGAGGAAGCCGCGCACCTGCGCAACCACGTCCTCGACCAGCTCACGATCGCCGACTCCACCAGCGACCCCGTGGCCCGCCGCAAGGCCCTGAACTTCGTGTTCGTCGGAGGCGGGTTCGCCGGCGCCGAGGCCGTCGCCGAGCTCGAGGACATGGTCCGCGACGCCGTGCGCCTGCACCCGACCATCGAGCAGGAAGAGGTGCAGTTCTACCTGATCGAGGCGGCCGACAAGATCCTGCCGGAGGTCGGTCCCGAGGTGGGGGAGAAGGCCCTCAACCAGATGCGCCGCCGCGACATCGACGTGCGGCTCAACACCTTCCTGGAGTCGGCCACCGACCAGCACATCAAGCTGAGCGACGGCACCGAGTTCGACGCCGGCACCCTCGTGTGGACCGCCGGGGTCAAGCCCAGCCCCGTCGTCTCCGCGAGTGACCTGCCGCTGGGCCCCAAGGGCCACCTCGACACCAGCGAGTACCTGACCGTGAACGGCGCGGAGAACGTCTTCGCGGGTGGTGACAACGCCCAGGTGCCCGACGGCCAGGGCGGTTTCTACCCGCCCAACGCCCAGAACGCCGTGCGCATGGCCCCCGTGCTGGCCGACAACGTCATTGCCACCCTGCGTGGCGGTGACCTGACGGCCTACGAGCACAAGAACCTCGGCGCGGTCGCCGGCCTGGGCATGCACAAGGGGGCCGCCCAGCTGCTCGGCAAGATCAAGCTGACCGGGCGCCTGGCCTGGTACGCCCACCGCGGCTACCACCTCATGGCCGTGCCGACCTTCAACCGCAAGCTGCGGGTGCTGACCGACTGGACCCTCGGGTTGTTCCTGCGCCGCGAGATCGCCGCGCTGCCCGAAATGGCAGAGCCCCGCCAGGCGTTCGAGGAGGCCGCCCACCCGCAGGTCGAGGACGGTCGCCTTCTGCGCCGCGCCAGCTGACCCCGTGTACCCGGGCGCCACGCGCGGGAACACCGCCCGTGTGCGCCCCGGAGCCGTCAAGGACCGGTCTCTCCCCGGAGGGAGACCGGTCCTTCGTGTGGCCCCTTCCGGCCAAGCGCCGTCAAAGTGGGCAATCCTCCCTGCCGGTATGATGGGCACGCCCTCGTAGCCCAACGGTAGAGGCAGGCCCCCTAAAAGGGTCACAAGTGTCGGTTCGAATCCGACCGGGGGTACCGCGTCGGGCTCCGGCGTCCCGGTTCAGGAGGCGTCGGGGTCCTGTTGTTCCATGAGCAGCTGCAGCTGGGTGAACAGGCGCTCGCCAGGGTCACCCAGATCGATCCCGCTCACCGAGGACGCACGTCGCACCCGGTAGCGCAGGGTGTTGGGGTGGATGTGCAGGCGCTCGGCCGCCGCTCGTGCGTCCCCGAAGGCCTCCAGGTAGGTCAGCAGCGAACGCACCAGGTCGGCCCCGCCCGCGCGGTCGTACTCCAGCAGCCGGTTCACCCGGGGATCGCGCAGGGAGGGGTCCTCGCGCAGGCGTGCCAAGGTCTCGCTGATGAGCACCCGCGAACGCACGTCGGAGATGGTGGCCACCTCCCAGTCGGTGTCGCGGTCCAGGTCGCGCAGCATCGCGTCCAGTACTCGGTCGGCCTCCGCGCGGGAGTCGGGCACCTCCGCGAGCCGGTCCACCAGCGACCCCACGGCGGCCTGCACCTGCAGCCCCAGTGCCGAACGAGCCGCCACGACCGTCTTGCGGGTCAGTGAGAGTACCGACTGCTCGACCCCCCGCAACCCCTCCCGCCCGGGAACCAGGTCGGGCAGCAGTACGTACACCCGGCTCTCCAGCTCCGTGACCAGTGAACTGCGGCGGTAGGCGGCCGTGTGCACCGACACCAGGTCTATGAGGCGGCGCCGGCGCAGCTCGCGCTCGGGCCGGTCGGGGCGCTCCTCCGCCGGGGCCTCCGCCGATGCCGAGGGGGTCAGGGAGAAGGCGACCACGAGTGCTCCCCGGTCCGAGCGCACCTCGACGGTGTCGGCGAGCGCGCCCGCGTCGATGCGCCCCTCCAAGAGGCTGGACAGCAGGTCCTCGCGCAACCGCAGGCCCGCACTCGTGCGCGTGCGCTGGCGGATCATCTGCAGGGCCGTGGTGCGGGCGGCACCGAGCAGGGCCTCCTCGGAGCGTTCGGTCAGTGGATGCTCACCCTCCTGCACCCAGATCGTGCCCAAGGGCTGGTTGCCGGCGTGGATCCCGACCGCGAGGCGGCGCCGGAGGCCGAACTCGGGGTGCTCGTCGATGCGTACGACCTCCTCGCCCGACCGCAGCCGGGCGAAAACACCCCACTCGCGCAGCAGGGCCAGGTAGGACTCCGGGCCCCGGCGCCCCAGTACCGACAGGCGGCGTAGTTCGTCGACCTCGGCGCCGCTCGAGTAAGCCAGGACACGGCTCGCGGAGTCCTCGATGCTGACCAGGCCGCCGGTCAGCTGGGCGATGGTCTGTGCCATGGAGAACAGGTCACCGCTGGACTCGGCGAGGTCGTCGGCGCTGGTCAGGCGGGCGTCGTCGACGATGGTCCGGCACACTGCCTGCAACTGGTCCCAGCGCACCTCCGAACGCACCGACAGCAGGGCCACACCGGCCTCCTCCGCCTCGGTGCGCAGGGCCCGCAGTTCGTCGCCGCCGGGCCGCCGAACACGCCCGCCCGGGGGAGGGGGCAGTACTTCCTCGCCGTTCCCGCCGGTCTTGACCGCCACCGCTGCGGCGCCCTGGTCGGCCAGGGCCCGCACGAGTCGGCGTGCGGCCCCGCCCCGTGCGCCGATGAGCAGGACGAGGTCGCCGGGGCGCGCCTCCACACGGTCCTCGGGGTCGACGATGACGACGTTGTCCACCCGCACATCGAGGCCGCCGGGTGCCGCGGCCACGTCGACGACCGGATCACCCAGGGACACCAGGAGCCGGCGCAGGGGCAGGCCCGGTGGATCCTCGGGTGCGGTGCCGCTGTGTCCTGGGTGGATGCTGTGGTGTGTGGGGCCGCCGGGGCCGTCCGTGGTGTGGTGCCGGTCGGGGTGGGGAACTGGGGCCTCTGTGTTCATGGTCGTTCCATTTTGTCCTACAGAACAAAGAAGTTCGGCAAAGAGTGGCCCTGCCCACAAGGTCGTGCAGTCCGGACTCTGAGATTCTGACGGCAGATCGACCCCTGTGAGAACAGGGACAACCTTCAGGGAGGTGCCCCATGGACGCCGTGACCGACGTGCCCGTGCCGGTGAACGAGCCGAACCTTACGTACGCGCCCGGGAGCCCCGAGCGTGCCGAGCTCGAGACCGCGCTGGCCGAGCTCGGCCGGGAGAGCATCGACCTGCCCATGCGCATCGACGGGCAGAGCCGGATGGGCGGCGGCGAGCCCATCGACGTGGTGCAGCCGCACAAGCACGCCCACGTCCTGGGCACCATGCGCAACGCCACCCACGACGACGCCCGTGACGCCGTCGCAGCCGCCAAGAAGGCGGCCCCCGCCTGGCGTGCGATGTCCTTCGACGACCGCGCGGCCGTCATCCTGCGCGCCGCCGAACTGCTGTCGGGCCCCTGGCGCGCGACCATCAACGCCGCCACGATGCTCGGCCAGTCCAAGACGATCCAGCAGGCCGAGATCGACGCAGCCTGCGAGCTCATCGACTTCTGGCGCTTCAACGTCTCCTACGCCCGGCAGCTGATCTCCCAGCAGCCGCTCAGCGTCAAGGGCGTGTGGAACCGCATGGAACAGCGCCCGCTCGAGGGGTTCGTCTATGCGGTCACGCCGTTCAACTTCACCGCCATCGCCGGCAACCTGCCGACCGCCCCTGCACTCATGGGCAACGTCGTGGTGTGGAAGCCCTCTCCGACGCAGCAGTTCGCCGCCGAGCTCACCATGCGCCTGCTGGAGGAGGCCGGGATGCCGCCCGGCGTCATCAACATGGTCACCGGTGACGGGCGCGACGTCTCCGACATCGCACTGAACGACCCGGACCTGGCCGGGGTGCACTTCACCGGTTCAACGGGCACATTCCAGCACCTGTGGAAGAGCGTGGGCGAGAACATCGCCTCCTACCGCTCCTACCCCCGCATCGTCGGCGAGACCGGTGGCAAGGACTTCATCGTCGCCCACTCCTCGGCCGACCCGGAGGTCCTGCGCACCGCGATCGTGCGCGGCGCGTTCGAGTACCAGGGACAGAAGTGCTCGGCCGCCTCGCGGGTGTTCGTCGCCCGCTCGGTGTGGGAGCGCACGCGCGATGACCTCATCGCCGAGACCGAGGCCCTGCGCATGGGTGACGTCTCGGACCTGTCGAACTTCGTCGGCGCCGTCATCGACCGCCGCTCGTTCGACAAGCTCAGCCGCGTGCTGGAGGACGCCGCGAACGATCCGACCCTGAACGTCGTCGCGGGCGGCACCGCCGACGACTCCGTCGGTTACTTCGTGCGCCCGACGATCATCGAGGGCAGCGACCCCTCCAACGACGTCTTCCGCACCGAGTACTTCGGCCCGATCGTGGCCGTGCACGTCTTCGAGGACGCCAAGTACGAGGAGATCCTGGAGACCGTCGACCAGGGTTCGGCCTACGCCCTGACCGGTGCCGTCCTGGCGCGCGACCGCGCCGCCGTGGCCAAGGCCGAGGAGGCGCTGCGCTTCACCGCGGGCAACTTCTACATCAACGATCGGCCCACCGGTTCCATCGTCGGCCAGCAGCCCTTCGGCGGAGCCCGCGCCTCCGGTACCAACGACAAGGCCGGGTCGGCGCAGAACCTGGCGCGCTGGGCCAGCCCGCGTGCGATCAAGGAGACCTTCGTCGCTCCGACTACCTCCTCCTACCCGCACCAGGGCTGAGCCCCGGGCCGCCCGGCCTGTGCCTCCTCGTCCGTCCTGAGGGGGCGCCCCGCCCCGGGCGGGCGTGCAGCCCTGACCGCGCGCCCGCCCGGCACCCCCCTCTGGAATCCACGGGACACACATTCGCCGTCCCACCGGTTGCGCCGGCCGCCCTTCGGCTCGCGCTCGTCTTTCCTCGAGGTCACCATGCTTCGTACACCCCTACTGCTCGCCGCCCGGTCGCAGACCGCACGCACCGTCGTCGAGCGCACGCCCATGACCCGCGCGATGGTCGACCGCTTCGTGGCCGGCGCCGATCTCGAGAGCGCCCTGCCGACCGTGGCCGATGTGACCCGGGACCGCCACGTCACCCTGGACTTCCTCGGTGAGGACACCACCGACCGGGCCCAGGCCGAAACGACCGTCGGGGCCTACGAGGAACTGCTCGCGGCGCTCGGGGACAGCGGCCTGGCCGAGCGCGCCGAGGTCTCGGTCAAGCTCTCGGCGGTGGGCCAGTTCCTCGGCGCCGACGGCGAGCGCATCGCCCTGGACAACGCCCGGCGTATCGCCGAGGCGGCCAAGGCCGCGGGCACCACCGTGACCCTCGATATGGAGGACCACACCACGGTCGACTCCACGCTGGGGATCCTGCGCGAACTGCGCACGGACTTCCCGTTCGTCGGAGCGGTGCTGCAGGCTTACCTGCACCGCACCGTGGCCGACTGCCGTGACCTGAGCGGGGCCGGGTCGCGGGTCCGCCTGTGCAAGGGCGCCTACGACGAACCGGCCTCGGTCGCCTACCGGGACAAACACGAGGTCGACCGCGCCTACGTGCGTGCCCTGCGGGTGCTCATGGAGGGTGACGGCTACCCCATGGTCGCCTCGCACGACCCCCGCATGGTCGCCATCGCCGGGGAGCTCGCCGTTGCGGCGGGCCGCTCCGCGGGCGACCACGAGTACCAGATGCTCTTCGGGATCCGGGACAAGGAACAGAGCCGTCTGGCCGCCGAGGGCAAGACGATGCGTGTGTACGTGCCCTACGGCACCGAGTGGTTCGGTTACTACATGCGCCGCCTGGCCGAGCGCCCCGCCAACGTGCTCTTCCTCGCGCGCTCCCTCGTCACCCGCGGCTGAGGGGGCGTCCCCCGCGCCTGCAGCTGATGTGCGTCCCGCATCCGCGCCCCGGGTCCGCCGGTACAGGACCCGGGGCGCCGAGGTGAGCGGGACCGGGCTACGACACGTGTTCCGATGGTGATCCGGGAGGCGGAACTCGCGAACGGGCCCGTGCGTTACTTTGTGGGCAGCAATCCACGCAGGAAAGGCCTGAACCGAACATGCGAATGCGCAGTTCCAACCCCGCGGTGAAGCGGGCGCTCGAGCAGCACGCCGGGCAGGCTCAGGGAGCCGGTTACCAGCAGGGTTACGGCCAGCCCGGTTACGGCCAGCCCTACCCCCAGCAGGGTCACCCCCAGCAGGGCTACCCGGCCGCGCCCCCGCAGGCCGCCGGCACCGCCCCCATGACGATCGACGACGTGGTCGTGCGCACCGGCATGTCGCTGGGCGTCGTGGTCCTGCTGGCCGTCGTCAACTACTTCACGTTCCAGGGCAACCCCGGCCTGGCCATGGGCCTGACCATGGTCGGTGCGCTGGGCGGTCTCGTCCTCGGCCTGGTCATCGCGTTCAAGAACATGACCAGCCCGGCCGCGATCCTGGCCTACTCCGCCCTCCAGGGGCTGCTCGTCGGCGGTCTCTCCGCCACGCTCGCGGCGTCCCTGGCCCCCGGCGGTGACGGATCCCTCATCACCCAGGCGGTCGTGGCCACGATCGCGGTCTTCGGTGTGATGCTGGCGCTGTACAAGTACCGGATCATCAAGGTCACCGACGGCTTCGTCAAGACCGTGACCTACGCCGCGCTGGCCGCCGGTGCGCTGATCCTGGTCAACTTCCTCCTGAGCTTCTTCATCCCCGGCGGCTTCGGTCTGCGCGAGCCCAGCGCCCTCGGCCTCATCGTCGGCCTGGTGTTCGTTGTCATCGCGGCCTGCACACTGGCCATCGAGTTCCGGGGGATCGAGGAGGGCGTCCAGGCGGGCGTGCCCGACAAGTTCGCCTGGCAGTTCGCCTTCGGCCTGACCGTCTCCCTGGTCTGGCTCTACATCGAGATCCTCCGTCTCCTGTGGATGATCAAGATGATGTTCGACGAGTAGTCGTCACCCGCCGGCGGGCTCCCAGGGCCTGCCGCGCACAACGGAGGGGCCGTCCCCGGGAACTGCCGGGGCGGCCCCTCTCGTCTTCGGCGGGGGTGCTGTTCGGCGGCTCAGGCGGCCCCGGGTCGGGGGGCCGGGATGGACCTGTCGCGGCGCCTGCGGTCGTACTCGGTGACGATGGCCTGGGCGTACCAGTGGGGCAGCTCGTACTCGTCCGCGAGCCAGTGCGATCGGTCCGAGCGCTTGAGAAGGCCCGGGCCCCGGTCGAGAGCGGCGAACCACTCGTGGAGTCCGCGTCCGGTGACGGTCGGGATGCGTTCGACGAGTTTGGCGTGGATCTCCGGCGAGTGGGTTCCCGGCATAGGCACCTCCGGCAGTGCGTAGAGATCAGGCACGTACCTGCGACCCTGCCCCAGGATCACGGTTCGGACAAGACCTGGTCACCAGCTTTTACCTCGGAGGGGGTGGAAGGTGCCGTTTCGTCCCGCTACGCGTCGTCCGCGGCTGATGAGAGGGGGCGGTACCGAGGCCGCACATGAAGGAGGGTCCGGCACCGTGCGGTGCCGGACCCTCACTCGCGCGGGGGCGCCCCCGGATCAGTTGAGGCGCTCGAAGACCGCGGCCATGCCCTGGCCGCCGCCCACGCACATGGTCTCCAGGCCGAACGTCTTGTCGTGGAACTGCAGACCGTTGAGCAGAGTCCCGGTGATGCGGGCGCCGGTGCTGCCGAACGGGTGGCCCACAGCGATGGCACCGCCGTTGACGTTGAGCTGGGAGTCGACGTCGAGGCCGAGCTGGTCGACCGAGGGCAGAACCTGCGCGGCGAAGGCCTCGTTGATCTCGACCAGGTCGATGTCGCCGGCGGACATGTTGGCGCGGGCAAGGGCCTGCTTGGAGGCCTCGACCGGGCCCAGGCCCATGATCTCGGGGCTCAGGCCGGTCACACCGGTGGAGACGATGCGCGCCAGCGGGGTCAGGCCGAGCTGCTTGGCCTTGGTGTCGCTCATGATGACGACCGCGGAGGCGCCGTCGTTGAGCGGGCAGGCGTTGCCGGCGGTGACGGTGCCGTCGGGGCGGAACACCGGCTGCAGCTGCGAGACCTTCTCGTAGGTCGTCCCGCGGCGGATGCCGTCGTCGGTGGTGGCAACGTTGCCGTCAGGAAGGGTGATCGGGGTGATCTCGCGCTCCCAGAAGCCGTTGTCCAGCGACTTCTCGGCGAGGTTCTGCGAGCGGACGGCGAACTCGTCCTGGCGCTCGCGGGAGACGCCGGTGATCTGGGCGACGTTCTCCGCCGTCTGGCCCATCGCGATGTAGGCGTCGGGGAGCTTGCCGTCCTCGCGCGGGTCGGTCCAGGTCTCGGCGTTGCCCTCGGCGCGTGCGGCGGTGCGGGCCTTGGCGTCGTCGAAGGCCGGGTTCTCGTTCTGGGGATTGTCGCTGCTGCCGTGCGCGAAACGGCTCACGGTCTCCACACCGGCGGAGACGAACACGTCGCCCTCGCCCGCCTTGATGGCGTGGTAGGCCATGCGGGTGGTCTGCAGCGACGAGGAGCAGTACCGGGTGACGGTGGTGCCCGGGACGGAGTCCAGACCGAGCTGGACGGCGATGATGCGGGCCATGTTGAAGCCCTGCTCACCGCCGGGGAGCCCGCAGCCGAGCATGAGGTCGTCGATGGTCTCAGGGGCGAGCTGGGGGACCTTGGCCAGTGCGGCACCGACCACCTGGGTGGTCAGGTCGTCGGGGCGGATGTCCTTGAGCGACCCCTTGAAGGCACGGCCGATAGGGGAACGCGCGGTGGCGACGATGACTGCTTCGGGCATGTTCTTCGTCCTCTGTGGTGGTGCCGTGATGCGGGGACCGGGTGGGGCCCGGGGCGCCGTGCCTGGTCCGTCGCATGACTTGTTACTCACCAGTTAACCCGCCGGACGTCATCGAGCGCCACCCGGGGCCCGCGTAGGCGAGTCCTCGGTCCGGGTGTTGCGGGAGGCGCGGCGGAAGGGCAGGCGCACCCGGGTGATCCAGCGTCCGCGCACGGGGAGTTCCTCGTCGGTGGGCTCCATCGGGGAGACCTCGGTGCCCGCGGTCTCGGCCGCCACCACCGCCGCACGGTCGGCAGGGAGCAGGCCCTCGCCGCCGCCCCGGGTGCCCTCGGGTTCGGGGAGCAGGCCCATGGCCGCGCAGACCGATGGCAACACGGCGAAGGAGGCCTGCGCGTACCCGGCCGCCGACGGGTGGAAGTGGTCCGGGCCGAACATGGTGGTGGGGTCGGCCGTGAACTCCCCGGAGAGCACGTCGCTGAGGGAGACCGTGCGCCCGCCCGCTTCTGTGACCGCGATGGTCTGCGCCGCCGCAAGCTGCCGTGAGGCGCGCCGGGCAACAGAACGCAGGGGCCACCCGATGGGGCGCACCGTCCCCAGGTCCGGGCAGGTGGCCACAACGACGCGGGTGCCGGCCCCCACCAGGGCTCCGGTGGCCGCACGCAGGTGGGAGACGGCGTCGTTCGGGCTGACGCGGCGGATGACGTCGTTGGCGCCGATGAAGACCACGGCCACGTCGTAGGGGTTGAGGCTGTCGTGCGCCCCGGCGCGTTCCAGCTGCTGTTCCAGGGAGGCCGAGGTCGCGCCCGGCACGGCGGTGCAGCGCAGGCGGACGGGGCGTTCGGCGGCGGCGGAGAGGCCGCGGGCCAGCATCACGCCGGGTGTCTGGGAGGCCTTCTCGACGGCGAAGCCGGCCGCGGTGGAGTCGCCCGCCATGAGCATGTCGAGCGGAGGGCCCTCGCCCCGGCCGTGCACGCCGTCGGCCTCCGGGCGGTCCCACTGCGTGCGGCCGATGGCGTTGCGGGCGAGTCTGGCCTGGAGGTGCAGGAGGGCGACCGTGCCGCCCCCGACCAGTGTGAGGCCGCCCCCGCCGAACGCGGTGGCGGCTGCGATGCGGCGTGCGCGCGCGGCACGGAGCATGGGGGCACTCCCGGAGAGTCGTGGAGCCCGCCGTGCCCGCGGCGGGCCGGTCGCCTCCGAGGTTACCGTCGGTGAACGGCGGCGTCACGAACTGGCGGGGTACACAACTGCGGCCCCGCCGCCAGTCGAGTCCGGCGTACAGGCACAACGAGGTGAATATCGGGCGAGAGTGGTCCGTGATCCGCACGAGAGCCCGCCGGTGCCGAGGTCACCTAGAGTTCGTATGGGCCGGACCGGCCCGTGGAGGGTGTGGGGACTGCTGTCGACCGACGGGTCCCGGGAGCACCCGGCCGACGGCGGACCGGGATCCGGCCGCCACGACGCAACGACGCGAGGGAGCAGCCAAGTGCGGGTACACGATTCACTGATCGACCTGGTCGGGGACACCCCGCTCGTCCGCCTGAAGAAGGTCACCCAGGCCCTGGGCCCGGACGCGCCGACGATTCTGGCCAAGGTCGAGTACTTCAACCCGGGCGGTTCGGTGAAGGACCGCATCGCGCTGCGCATGGTCGAGGCGGCCGAGAAGAGCGGCGAGCTGCAGCCCGGCGGCACCATCGTCGAACCGACGTCCGGCAACACCGGTATCGGACTGGCCATGATCGCGCAGGAGAAGGGGTACCGCTGCGTGTTCGTGTGCCCCGACAAGGTCGGTCCGGACAAGCTCTCGGTGCTGCGGGCGTACGGCGCCGAGGTCGTGGTCTGCCCGACGACGGTGGCGCCCGACCACCCCGACTCCTACTACTCGGTCTCGGACCGCCTGGCCACGGAGATCCCCGGCGCCTGGAAGCCGAACCAGTACGAGAACACGAGCAACCCCGAGTCGCACTACCACGCGACCGGGCCGGAGATCTGGGAGCAGACCGACGGGCGCCTCACGCACTTCGTCTCGGGCATCGGCACCGGCGGCACCATCAGCGGCACCGGGCGCTACCTCAAGGAGATCTCCGACGGGCGCGTGCAGATCGTCGGGGCCGACCCCGAGGGTTCGGTCTACTCCGGTGGTTCGGGCCGCCCTTACCTGGTGGAGGGCGTCGGCGAGGACATCTGGCCGGGCACCTACGACACCTCGGTGTGCGACCGGATCGTGGCCGTCAGCGACAAGAACTCCTTCCTCATGACCCGCCGCCTGGCCAAGGAGGAGGCGCTCCTGGTGGGCGGTTCCTGCGGCCTGGCCGTGGAGGCGGCGCTTGAGGTCGCCAAGGACGCCGGCCCCGACGACATCATCGTGGTGATGCTGCCCGACGGTGGGCGCGGGTACCTCGGCAAGATCTTCAACGACGAGTGGATGGCCGACTACGGGTTCCTGTCCGCGCACACCGAGGAGTCCACGGCCGGGGACGTGCTCGGTGCCAAGTACGGCGAGCTGCCCGACTTCGTGCACACCCACCCCGACGAGACGGTCGGGACCGCTGTGGGGATCATGCGCGAGTACGGCGTCTCCCAGCTCCCGGTGATGAAGGAGGAGCCCCCGGTCATGGCGGCCGAGGTGGTCGGTTCCATCGCCGAACGCGACGTGCTCGACGCGCTCTTCGACGGGCGCGCCCAGCTCGACGACCCGGTCGAGGCGCACATGGGCCGCCCGCTGCCCACGGTCGGTACGGGTGAGCCGGTCAGCGACTGCGTGCGCCTGCTGCGCACCGCGGGCGCGCTCGTGGTGCTGCGCGACGGCAAGCCGGTGGGGATCCTGACCCGCCAGGACCTGCTCGCGCACATGTCCGACACCTGACGCGGCCCCGGCCCCCGCACACGGTCCGCATGTCCCGCGGACGTGGCGGGGGCTCTCGTACGTCCGTGCAGGTGGGGGAGGGGCGCCGCGTAGAACCGAACCGGATTCGGCCCCCCGCCGTCGCAGAACGTGACGAAGCGTCGCATACTCGTACGACTGCTAATGTTCGCGACGGTATTACTTGCGGGTAGCTCAAGGGGGCCGGCGTGCGGAGACTGATGTCGTGGATCATTCGCACCCTCTGGTCGTATGCACGGACCAGCGCCGAGATCCGCTCGGACACCCGTGCCGCACGCCGGTTCGCGCGTTTCGGCGAGGGTTCGGCGATCGCCTTCCCCACAGCGACCCTGTACGGGGAGCCCTGGATCGAGATCGGGACGCACACCGTCCTCGGCGGCGACATCACCCTGGCCGCCGGCATGGGCCCCGACTACGACCTGGGAGCGGAGACCGTGGTGCGCATCGGCTCCGGGTGCGCGATAGGACGGGGTTCGCACGTGGTGGCCCACCGTTCGGTGGACATCGGCGACCACGTCTACACCGGGCCCTACGTCTACATCACCGACCAGAACCACGCCTACGCCAACACCGACGTGCCCATCGGACTGCAGTGGCCCGTCGACGACCCTGTCAGCATCGGCCCGGGCACGTGGTTGGGTGCGAACTCGGTGGTGCTGCCCGGCGTGCACCTGGGCCGCAACTGCGTCGTGGCTGCCGGGACCGTCGTACGGCCGGGCACCTACGCCGACCACAGCGTCATCGCGGGGATCCCCGGCAAGGTCGTGCGCACCTACGACGACGAGTTCGGCTGGGACCCTCCGCTGAAGGAGGCAGGGACCCCCACCCGGGTGCCCACCCCGTCCGCGGGTCTGCCGCCCGAAGCACCCGCCGATCCGCCCGACCCCGGTTCGGCCACCCGCTTCCCGCCGACGTAGCTCCCCGGGCGGGGGCGGGGCGTCCGCATTCCGGGACCGACCTGGTGAACGCGGGGTCCGGCCAGGCCTGGGGGCGCTAGTGTTGAGCCATGAAGTTCGACGGGTTTGAGACGCTGGCCATCCACGCGGGCCAGGAGCCGGACGAGGGCACCGGGTCCGTTGTGGTCCCGATCCACCAGACCAGCACCTACGCCCAGGACGGCGTGGGCGGTCTGCGCCAGGGCTACGAGTACTCGCGCACGGGCAACCCCACGCGCTCGGCGCTGGAGGAGTGCCTGGTCGCGTTGGAGAACGGGCGCCGCGGCCTGGCGTTCGCCTCCGGCATGGCCGCCGAGGACACCCTCATGCGCACGGTCCTCTCGCCCGGCGACCACATGATCATCCCCGGCGACGCCTACGGGGGCACGTTCCGCCTGGTCTCCAAGGTCGTGGAGCGCTGGGGCGTGAGCTGGGACGCGGTCGACCAGTCCGACCCCGAGGCCGTGCGCGCGGCGATGCGACCGGAGACAAAGGTCGTGTGGACCGAGACGCCCACGAACCCGCTGCTCAACATCACCGACGTCGAGGCGGTCGCGCAGATCGCGCACGACGGCGGTGCCCTGCACGTGGTCGACAACACCTTCGCCTCGCCCTACCTGCAGCAGCCGCTGTCCCTGGGCGCGGACGCGGTCGTGCACTCGACCACCAAGTACCTGGGCGGGCACTCGGACGTGGTCGGGGGAGCGCTCGTGGTCTCCGACGACGGGCTCGGCGAGCGGCTGGCTTTCCACCAGAACACGATGGGCGCGATCCCCGGCCCGTTCGACTCCTGGCTGACGCTGCGCGGCGCCAAGACCCTCGGGGTGCGCATGGACCGCCACAGCGCCAACGCCGAGCGGATCGTCGAGGCCCTGGAGGGGCACGCGTCGGTGCGCAAGGTCTACTACCCCGGGCTGGACTCGCACCCGGGGCACAAGGTCGCCGAGCGGCAGATGCGTTCCTTCGGCGGCATGGTCTCCTTCGCCGTCGAGGGCGGGGAGAAGGCCGCGCTGGACCTGTGCGAGCGCACGCGCATCTTCACACTGGGTGAGTCGCTGGGCGGGGTGGAGTCGCTGATCGAGCACCCCGGTCGGATGACCCACGCCTCGACCGCGGGCTCTGCCCTGGAGGTGCCCTCCGACCTGGTGCGCCTGTCGGTCGGTATCGAGTCCGCCGACGACCTGGTCGCCGACGTGCTCGGGGCCCTGGAGGGCTGACGCCGGAGGTCCGGGGTCCGCTCCGTGTGGCGTGCTCGGCGGCGTTGGTACGTCACACGGAGCGTGGCCGGGTCCGCGCGTGACCGTACGCCGGGGCCGTGGGTCGGGTCCGGGCCGCCGGAGTGCCGGGGAGCACCCCGGCGCGTCAACGGCCGGCGTGGAACCGGTCCAGTACCGCCGGGCCCAGGTCCCTGCCTCCGGTGCGCACCACGCGCACGCCCCGCCGCCGTCCGACCAACTCGGCGAAGGCCTGCAACCGGGGGTCGTCGGCGAGCAGGAACAAGGTCACCTCCGCGCCCTCGCGCAGCGCCGCGTCCAACTCCCCGACCGTCGCCTCGACCGTGCGCGGGCCGGCCGGCCACGAGAACCGGGGGTCGCCGTCGGCCCCGGTGTGCGCGGTCGGCTCCCCGTCCGTGACGACCATGACGTGCCGGTGCAGGTCCGGGTTGCGTTTCATGTGCCCGCGCGCCAGCCGCAGCGCCTCCTGCAGGTTGGTACCGGGAACCCGGCCCCACCCGTGCGCGACCAGCGACCCGGGGCTCATCTCCCGCGCCACCTCGCCGAAGCCGACCAGCTGGAGCCGGTCCTCCGGGTACTGGGACCCGACCAGCGAGTGCAAGGCCAGCGCCGTGCGGGTCGCCGTCTCATGCAGACCGCGCGTGGCCATCGAGTGCGAGAGGTCGACCAGGAGCGAGACCGCCGACGCCCCGGAAGGCTCGGTGCCGGCCGCGCGCAGGTCCTCCGAGCGCAGGGCCTCGTCCGGCCCTCGGCCCTCGGCCCTGCGCAGGGTCGCCGCCCGCACCGTCGCCACCGCGTCCACGATGCTTCCGGGCGCCGCGGCCCGTGTGGTCCCGTCGGCTTCACCGGCCGGGCCAACACCACCCCGGTGGGAGCCGGAACCGCGTGCGCGCCGCGCTTCCTCCGTCTCGCGCAGTGCCACGTCGGCCAAGCGCCTCAGTTCCCGCGGGGACAGCGCGTGGTCGGCCGCGTCCCACCGGTCGACCGCCGCCCGTCCTTCCGGGCCCAGCAACCGCGCCAGCAGCCGCGGATCCACGTCCGACACGGCCAACCGGTCGCCCCCGCCGTAGCGGGACAGCGCCTTCTCCACCTCCGACAGCGCCTCGCGGTCGGCCGCATCGTCCACCTCCGCCGCCTCCACCAGGGAGAGCAGCTCACGCGAGGCGGCCACGGCCTCCTCGGGAGGGGGGTCGGGCTCGGCCAAGGGATCGGGGCCGCCCAGGTACTCCCGGTAGCGGAACCTCACACGCACCGCCTCTGTGCTCGGGGGGTCGTCCGGTCCTGTGATCCCCTCCCGGGGCGTGGACGAACCGTCCGGACCGTGCCTTTCGTGCATCCGGGGCACTCCCGGAGCAACACCGCCACAGGGCCCCGGTCCCCCTTGCACGCCGCGTACGGACACCCTCGGACCCCGTACGTTCAGAACCGGTAGGTCCCGCCCTCGGGGTGCGTGTCCTTCGACAGCCGCCGTTCCAGGTAAAGGCCCTCCAGAGCCAGCTCCACCACTGCGGCGGCCAACCCCGGCCAGGGAGGACCGTCCTCCGCCTCGGGCGCTGCCGCCTCGATCATCGTCGCCAGCCCCTGAATGTGACCGACCGCTTCCAGCAGCGCCCCGGCACCCACCAGGTCACCGGACTCCACGGTCGCGCCCCCGGTGAAGCGCGAGGTCAGGGGCTCCAGGTCCAGGTGGCCCAGGCGTTCCCGGTACACCTCGGAGACGGCCCGCCTCAGCAGCGCGTGCAGCAGATCGGCGCCCTCCTCCTCGGCCCCGAGCTCGAACTCGACCTTGCCGAGCACGGGCTCGACCACCGACGGCAGGTCGCACACGCGAGCCACCGGCGCCTCCTCCCCGGTCACGGCGGCCCGGCGGAGGGCGGAGGCCGCCCTCGTCTCCGCGGCCGGGACGGAGAACCGCACCGAGACCCCCGAACGCGGGTCGACCTTCTTGTGCCGGCGCACCAGGTGCGTGAATCGGGCGACGGCCGCGAGCAGGTGCCCGGGTACGGACGTGCTGTCGGGAAGGTCGGCCTCCTGGCGGATCAGCGCGATCTCGTCGGCGTCCCGTACCGGGTAGTGCGTGCGCACCTGTGAGCCGAAACGGTCCTTGAGCGGGGTGACGATCCGCCCCCGGCTCGTGTAGTCCTCCGGGTTGGCACTGGCCACCAGGAGCAGGTCCAGGTCCAGGCGCAGGTCGTAACCGCGCACCTGCACACCGCGTTCCTCCAGGACGTCGAAGAGCGCCACCTGCACACGCGGGGCCAGGTCGGGCAGCTCGTTCAGGCAGAACACGCCCCGGTTGGCGCGCGGCACCAACCCGTGGTGCAGCGTCTCCGGGTCACCGAGGGAACGACCCTCTGCCAACCGCACCGGGTCCACGTCGCCCACGAGCTCGGCCACGCCGGTGTCGGGGGTGGCGAGCTTCTCGGTGAACCGGCGGGACCGGTGCAGCCACCCGACCGGCAGTTCCCCGCCCTCGGTCTCGGCCCGGTGCAGACAGGGCGGGCACACCGGGGCGTAGGGGTGATCGTTGACCGGGCAGCCCTCCACGACGGGGATCCACTCGTCCAACAACCCCGGAAGGCTGCGCAACAACCGGCTCTTGCCCTGGCCGCGCTCGCCGAGCAGTACCACGTCGTGTCCGGCCAGCAGCGCCCGTTCCAGCGCCGGGAGGACTGTGTCGTCGAACCCGTGCACCCCGGGGAAGCGCGGGGTGCCCTCGGCCGTGTGCCGGACCAGGTTCTCGCGTACCTCCGCCGCTACCGGGCGCCTGACATGGCCGGAGGCGCGCAGGGCGTCGAGGGTGCGGGGCCGCCCGTGGGGGACGGCCGTGGGGGAGCCGTACGATGAGGGGCCGTTCGTGGGGGGTGCAACATCACTCACCCTTCGAACCTATCGGCCCCCGCCGGCAGAACGATCTCCGAAGACATGTCGGGAACGCGGCAGGGTGGAAGAATGGACGAGGACGTGGATCCGGTGGCCGGCCGAGGGGCCGGTGGGAGACGGGGGTGTCAGCAGGTGGCTCGGTTCGGCGATGCACTGACGACGGGGGCCGACCTCGTGAACGCGGCCGAACGCGCCGCCACGGGCGCTCTGGAACAGGTCGAGGGCCCCGTTGACCTGGTGTGCTTCTTCGTCTCCGGATCCGACCCCGAGGAGGTCACCCTCGCGGGCAAGCGGGTCATGGAGCTGGCCGGTGACGCCACAGCCCTGGGCTGCTCCGCCACGGGTGTCATCGGCGGCGGCCGCGGGGTCGAGGGACAGGGCGCGGTCAGTGTCTGGTGCGCGAGCCTGCCCGACGTGGGCCTGACACCGTTCCGGCTGGACACCGTCGTGGAGGGCGACCACCTGGCCGTGGTCGGTATGCGCGAGCCCGACCCCACCGACCGGGTCGCGATCATGCTCGCCAACCCCTACGAGTTCCCCACCCAGGCGTTCGTGCGCGAGACCACCGAGGCGCTCGACGGGCTCCCGGTCGTGGGCGGTATGGCGGACGGTATGCGCGGAGAGGAGTCGGTGCGCCTGTTCTGCGACGGCGAGGTCGCGGAGAACGGGGCGATCGGGGTCCTGCTCGGCGGCGACGGGGTTCTGGGCACCGTGGTGAGCCAGGGTTGCCGCCCCATCGGCCAGAACATGACCGCCACCAAGGCCGAGGGGAACGTGCTACTGGAACTGGCCGGGACCAGCGCCTACGAGAAGCTCGAGGAGCTCGTGGAGTCGCTGTCGGAGGAGGACCGCCTCCTGGCCGCACGGGGCCTGCACGTCGGAGTGGCGATGGACGAGTACGCCGATCAGCACGGCCAGGGCGACTTCTTGGTGCGGACGCTGGCCGGGGCCGAGCCCGACACCGGGGCGCTCACCATCGGCGACATGGTTGAGGTGGGCCAGACCGTGCGCTTCCAGGTGCGTGACGCCGGGACCGCGGACGAGGACCTCGCGGAGCGCCTGGCGGAGTTCGGCGAACACCACCGGATGGGTGCGGGCCTGCTGTTCTCGTGCAACGGTCGCGGGGAGGCGATGTTCCCGCACCCCGACCACGACCCGCTCGCCGTGCGCAGGGCCCTGGGCGACGGCGCGGTCGCCGGGTTCTTCGCCGCGGGGGAGATCGGGCCGGTCGGCGGGGTCAACCACGTGCACACCTTCACGGCCTGCCTGCTGGCCTTCGCGCCCTGAGGCCCGCCCCGCGGACCGATCCGATCCCCGCCCCGGACCCTGCAGTCGGCCTGGCCCCGGCCGTCCCCGACCTGTGCCCGGGACCTGTGCCCGGGACCTGTGCCCCTCGCCCCTCGACGCCCTCACATCTCCACCCGTCGACCACCATCTCAGGGCAAGAGCCGCAGGACTCCCGGTGCCCCGATCTCCGCTCCGGCCGCGGATCCGGACTTTTACCCCGCCATCGACGACACCCGACGTTCGTTCCTTGAGTGGGTCTTCACCGCAATGCTTACTGTGAGTGATCAAACTCGTCACTCTGTGCATTCCTGGGGAAGGTTTCCATGTCCGACCGTCGGAGCGGCCGCCACGTCCGCGCCCTCACGGCCCTGGGGCTCGCGGCCCCGCCGGCCCCGCTCGCCCTCGCCACCGCCCACGCCGACGAGGAACGGCTCGACCTCAGCTCCGGAGACCTCATCGGGCTCACCGGGGACGAGTCCGCGCTCAGGGTTCAGGAGGGCGAGGCCGCCCGCGACGAGGGGGCCTCCCTGAAGCGCGACGACACCGCCGCCCCGCACGGCATCGCTGTCTTCCCGGGCCACCCCCTGGACGAGTCGACCGACAGCCTCGACGTGCGCCTCGGCATCGAGGGCGATCCCGCCGACCTTCGCGCAGAGGCACGCGGTGTGCGCGGCGACGGCATGTGGACCGAGTGGCGCACCGTCCCCGAGGGCGGAGGTCGAGTCGTCCTGCCGCGCGACATCGACGAGGTCCAGGTACGCGTCGAGGTCGAAGGCACCGACAGCGCCCTGACCGGCCTAGGCCTGCGCCCCCTGCCCGCCACCGGTGCCGACCACCGCGACGACGACGGACGCGGGGAGCTCGACGACCCCTCAGGCCCCGAACCCTTCTCCGCCCGCCTCTTCGCCACCCGCATCGGCCTGGAGGGCGAGACCACCGCCAACGGGCACGTCATCGCCACCGACGACCACTTCGCCGCTCTGCCCTCGCGCCGCGGCCTCGCCAACCGCGGGGGCGGCGAGTACACCGTCCGGGTCTGCTCCACCGGAGAGTTCGGCCCCGACGCCGAGGGTGACACCGAGACCCACGACCGGCGTTGCGTCTACGTCCCTGTCTGGGACGTGGGCCCCTGGAACATCGCCGACGACCACTGGAACGAGGACCGCGAGTCCTGGGAGGACCTCGACCACGGCCGCCCCCAGGCCCAGGCCGCCTACGCCGAGGGCCACAACGACGGCCTGGACGGGTTCGGACGACAGGTCGCCAACCCGGCCGGCATCGACCTCGCCGACGGCGCCTTCGACCAAGGGCTGCAGATGCCCACCAACGGCTGGGTCGAGGTCGATTACCTGTGGACCGATGATCACGCCCACCGCGCAGAGATCATGACCGAGTCCAACAGCGAACCCGTGGTCGTGCGCGAGGGGCCCGGTGCCGAGCACCACAGTGTCGGCCTGGCCGCGCCGAAGGCCGTCGTCGACGTGCACTGCTCTCTCACCGGGGACGACGCCTCCGGCCCCCACGGAACCGGGGACACCTGGTACCGCATCGGGGACGGCCACTACGTTCCGGGCGCCTTCGCCGACGGGGCGGGCGATGTACCGGAGTGCTCGGCGGAGAGGCGCTGAGGCCGCGTCCCGATGTCGTACGCCGCGCCCGCGCACACGACGACGGGGGCGGGTCCGCTCCGGACCTGCCCCCGTCGTCGTTGCGGTGTGATCAGACGCCGGTGTAGGGGACCGCGTCGATGATCTCCACGCCGAGGGTCTTGCCGTTGGGCAGCGGGTAGTTGACCTCTTCGCCCACACGCTTGCCGTTGATGGCCGCGCCCAGCGGGGAATTGGGCGAGTACACGTCTATCGGAGCGCCGCTCTCCTCACGGGAGGCGAGAAGGAAGGTGATCTCCTCGTCGTCGCCGGCGAACTTCACCGTCACGGTCATGCCGGGGCCGACCACACCCTCGGTGCGCGGCGCCTCGCCGACCTTCGCGGTGCGCAGGATCTCGGTGAGCTGGAGGATGCGGGCCTCCATCTTGCCCTGCTCCTCCTTGGCGGCGTGGTAACCGCCGTTCTCCTTCAGGTCGCCCTCCTCGCGAGCGGCCTCGATCTTCTCCGCGATCTCGACGCGCCCACTACCCGACAGGTGGTCCAGCTCCGACTTGAGCCGGTCATACGCCTCCTGAGTCAGCCAGGTGACGTTGTCATCGCGGGTCTGGGTCACTGGAACTCCTTGTGTACTCGTAGCAAAGGCCACCAGGCGGCCAGAGCTGAACTTACGAGAATATCACCGTGCGCACTTGCGCACGGTGTCCCGCGTGTTCACCCACGACGCCGGTGCCGGACGGGGGAACGGCTCGTCCGGGGTGGATCAGTCCTGCGAACCTTGTTCCCTGCACGAGGCGATCTCTACCGTGGATGCCTGTCGAATCGTCTCAACGGTCGTGGTGGCCATGCGGTTCCCTTCCTCGACCTCCAACCGCTCCTGACCGACCTCGACGTGCTGCTCGTCCAGCGCCGTGATGAGGCACTCCGCACCGTCCCGGCTGTTGACCTCGAAGGTGATGCTCGCCTCGTCGGCGGACCCGGCGTCGTAGGAGACCACCTGGTGGTAGACGCTGCCGCTCAGACCCGAGTAACTCATCACCGAGTAGCCCCACCCGATGCTCGTGGCGATCGCGAAGATCGTGCCGATGACGAAGAAGAGAGGCCCGTTGCCGTGGCGCTTGCGCAGCACGCGGTCGGGATCGGCCGGGGTCGCGGCCGTGGATTCGGCACTGTTCACGGCGTCTTCTTCCGGGGTCGGCTGCATCGGGAATCTCCGAACAAGGGGACGGTGTTGTCTAAGATATCCCCGACCTGAGAGCCCCCCTACGCGCCCCGGGCGTGAGTCGTCCAAGCCGCGCTGCGCCGGGTAGCCGGAGGTCGGCGCGCCGCGTCGAACGATCACCGAGTCAAGGAGAATGCTCCGTTGTCCGAGCCGTTGCGGCTGATGGCCGTTCATGCCCATCCCGATGACGAGTCCAGCAAGGGTGCGGCCACCATGGCCCGCTACGTCGACGAGGGGGCCGAGGTGCTCGTCGTCACCATGACCGGTGGCGAACGCGGCGACATCCTCAACCCCGCGATGGAGCGCCCCGAGATCCGCGAGAACATCGCCGAGATCCGCAAGGCGGAGATGGACCGCGCCCGGGAGATCCTGGGCGTCCACCAGGAGTTCGCCGGCTTCGTCGACTCCGGTCTGCCCGAGGGCGACCCGCTGCCCCCGCTGCCGGACGGCTGCTTCGCGACCCTGCCCGTCGAGGAGGGAGCTGCGCCCCTGGTGGAGTCGATCCGCCGCTTCCGCCCGCACGTGATCCTCACCTACGACGAGAACGGCGGGTACCCGCACCCGGACCACATCATGGCCCACAAGGTCTCGATGCACGCTTTCGACACCGCCGGCGACCCGGACGCCTATCCGGGCCTGGGCGACCCCTGGCAGCCCCTCAAGCTGTACTACTTCGTGTCCTTCCCGCCGGAGCGGTTCGAGGCCCTTGCCGCGACCTTGAGCGCCCGGGGGCTCGAGAACCCCTTCGAGGGCTGGATGAAGCGGATCCGCGACCGCGACCGCCCCCGCTGGGAGATCACCACGCGAGTGCACTGCAGCGAGCACTTCGACACCGCGCACGACGCCCTGCGCGCCCACGCCACCCAGGTCGACCCGAACGGGTTCTGGTTCGCGGTGCCCAACGAGGTCGTCGCCGAGGCCTGGCCCACGGAGGACTACCACCTGGTGCGGTCGATCGTGGACACCGAGGTCCCTGAGAAGGACCTCTTCGCAGGTGTGCGAGAAGGGGTGAGAGCATGAACGGTATGCAGAGCCTTCCCACGTCGGCGACGGTGCTGGCCGACACCACCGAGCTGAACACCGACCTGGTGACCCCGGGGGTCCTCGGCTTCCTGGTCATCTTCGCGATCGCCCTGGGGTTGTACTTCCTCATGCGCAGCATGACCGGCAAGCTCACCCACGTGCGTGACTCGGACGAAGTGCTGACCGCGCGGCGCGACGAGAAGGCCGGACAGACAGTGCCGGTCGACGGCGCTGCCCGGAGCGCGGCCGCCGAGGCCTCCGCCGACGGGGACACCGACACCGGGGGCCGCACGGACGGCGACGACACCGGTTCCGCGGACCGCTGAGACCGCCCCACGGCACCACGGGGCCGTCCCTCCCGTAGGCGGGAGCGGGCGGCCCCGTCGTGTGCCGCGGGGTGTGCTCACGGTTCTCCGGGGCGGTGGTGAACGGTCCGACCACGCTGTGCTCGTCGTGGCGAACCGTGTGTGCCTGTCTCTAGTGCGTGGCACGGAAGGGGGAGGCGAAGGCCGCTCGGGCCGCGTGTTCCTGCACCCGTGCCTCGTGTCCGGGGCCCCATGAGGCGCTGAGCCGCAGCGCGTCGAACTCGCACCGGAGGCTCGTGGCGGACGTGGTGCGGGTGTCGGTGCTGATGGTGACCGGTAGCCCGTCGGCGAGCAGTCGGGTTGCGGGGTGGTCGCGGAGACTGGGCACGGCGCCGGTCTGCACGTTGCTGGTCGGACACATCTCCAGGGCGATGCGGTCGGTGCGCAGGCGGTCGAGGAGGGCGGCATCGGAGTGGCAGCGGACGCCGTGGCCGATGCGGTGGGCGCCGAGCACGTCGATCGCTTCCCACACGCTCTCCGGTCCGGCGGCTTCACCCGCGTGCACCGTGCAGGGGAGTCCGGCACTGTGGGCGAGACCGAAGGCGGCCTGATGCCTCCGGGCGGTGAACAGGTTCTCGTCGCCGGCAAGGTCGAGTCCGGCGACCTGCTCGCGGTTGCGCAGGGCGGCCTCCGCGACGGCGAGGCTCTCGTCGGCCGTCTGGTGTCGAAGGCAGCACAACAGCAGTCCCGTGTGCACCCCGGTCGCCTCACGCCCGGCGTGCAGGCCGTCGGCGACCGCCTGCACGGCCTCGTCAAGGGTCGTGCCGTAGCGCCCGTGCAGTTGTGGGGCGAAACGTACTTCGCCGTGGACGACGCCGTCGGCACTCCAGTCCTCGACGAGTTCGCGGGCGACCCGGGTGAGGGCTTCGGGGGTCTGCAGGACCTGCAGGGGGATGTCGATGTAGCTCAGGAACGTGGTGAGGCTTCCGCAGTCGGCCGGGGCGACGACCAGGTCCTCGACGGGCCGGTCGAGCGTGATGCCTTGTTCGCGGGCGAGGTCGGCGACCGTGCCGGGACGTACGGATCCGTCCAGGTGGCAGTGGAGTTCGTAGCGTGAGCGGGGTGTATCGGTGAGGTTGTTCATCGGTGGTTTCCAGCTCACCGGGCATCGGTAGCGGGGGCCGGCGAGGTGACGGTGTCGAAGAGGAGTCGTTTGAAACCGGCCTCGTCCACACGGCGGACCAGGGTCATGTTGGGCGTTGGGGCGGACACGCGGCGGTCGATGATCATCTGGCCGCGTGCCTCCTCTCCGACGGCGACGTCCACGTGGGCCTCTTCGTACTCGGTGATGAGGCCGGGATCGAGGGCGACGGCCATGGTGACCGGGTCGGGCAGGTCGTAGCCGGCCAGACCGGTGACGTCCCGGGCCCAGTCACCGACGGTGCGGTTGATGCGGTGAACGAAGGTGGCGAGGGGCGTACCCAGTTGCTGAAGGTGTTGCTGGTCGGCCGGCGTCATGACGGCGTCCTTGCGGGAGACGTCCCAGCCGACCCACGTCACCTTCTCCGGGGTGGCGGCCCGGGCGACGATCCGGGCGGCTTCGGGGTCGGCCCAGGCGTTGAACTCGGCCGTTGGTGAGATGTTCCCGCAGGTGTCGGCGGCGCCCGCCATGCAGTAGACGTGCCGGTAACGGGTGAACAGCTGTGGATCGCGAAGCAGGGCGGCGGCGATGTTCGTGAGCGGTGCAAGGGTGACCAGGGTCAGCTCACCGGGGTGTTCGCGCGGGTAGGTGAGCAGTGCATCGATCGCGTGGGTGGGCTCGGGTGACTGTGTCGGGTCGGGGAGGCCGGTGTCGCCCATGCCGTCCTCGCCGTGCACGTGCTGCGCGCTGGTGAGGCTCCGCATCATCGGGCGTTCGCAACCCGGGTGCACGGGGACGCCGGTGTGGCCGGTGGTCTCGAGGGAGATCAGTGCGTTGCGAGTGCTGGTGGCCACCGGAACATTCCCTGCCACCGTGGTCACGGCCCGGACATCGCTCAGGCCGCCGGCCGTTGCGAGCAGCAGTGCCACCGCGTCGTCGGATCCGGTGTCGGTGTCGATGATCAGAGGACGAGTCGGCACAGCCGTGCTCCTATCAGGACGGTTGATGATCCGGGAGATCCGGACCCCGTTTCTAAACGTTTAGATGGCAGAATGCAAGACCTATGGCGAAGCGAGCAGGCAAGGCAGTGACACTGACGGACGTGGCCCGCAGGGCGGGAGCCTCGACGGCGGTGGTCAGCTATGTGATGAACAACGGGCCGCGCCCGGTGGCCCCCGAGACCCGGGAGCGGGTGCTGGCCGCGGCGGCGGAGCTGAACTACCGCCCCAACCGCATCGCCCGCGCCCTGCGCTCGCACACCACCGGCGTGATGGGCCTGGTCCTCGCCGACGCGTCCAACCCGTTCTTCGGTTCCCTGGCGCGGCATGTCGAGGAGGCCTTGGGCGAGCGCGACAAGCTCACACTGATCGGCAACGCCGGCTTCTCCGCCGATCGCCAGGAGCACGTGGTCGAACGCTTCCTCGCGGCCCAGGTCGACGGGCTCATCATCGTCTCCGCCGACGGCGGTCCCGATGTCGCGGCCCAGGCCGAGGCAGCCGGCGTCCCCGCCGTCTACGTCCACAACCAGCCCGAGAGCGCGCGCTCACCGGTGGTGGCCGCCGACAACGACGCCGCTGTCCACGATGCTCTCGCCCACCTGCGTTCCCACGGCCACACGCAGGCCGCCTTCCTCACCGGCAGCCACGACGTGGGCCCCGTGGGCCGGCGCCGCCACGCCTGGGAGGGCGCTGTCGCCGGTACCGACGCGCGGCTGCTGCGCTGCGACTACACGCGAGCGGCGGCGGCCGAATTGACCCAGCGCCTCACCGCCCAGGACGCCATGCCTCCGGCCGTGGTCACCGCCACTGACGAACAGGCCATCGGTGTCCTCGCCGGGGCCGACGCTGCCGGACTCTCCGTGCCCGACCAGCTCGCTCTCATCAGTCTCGACGGCACCCCCGACAGCGCCTACACCGCTCCCGCTCTCACCGTCACCGAACAGCCCCTGCGAGCGATGGCGGAGCGCGCGGTCCGTCTGCTGATCGACGACGCTCCCCGCTCACCCGAACCGCACGCCGCCGCCTCATTGGTTGTGCGCCGCAGCTGCGGTTGTTCGGGATGACTGCTGTGCGAGGCGATCGAGCGGCGCGATGTCGCCGGGGTCGAAGCGCTCGTGCAGCGACACCTGGAGACCGGGCGGTCGCAACAGCAGGCACGGGCCCACGAGCAGGGCTGACCTGTGTCCCGTCGATGATCACGTCCGACGCCACGCGGCCCCAGGGGCGCACATCGATCATACTCACTCGAGTGATCCGCAGGTCGTGTACCAGGTTTCCAGGCAGGGCGGCCCGGGGTGCGTGCGCGGTCCGGTTCACCCGCGCGGCCGTGGTCAGGCACAGTTGGGGGCATGGCGAACCGACTGAGCGACGCGACCAGCCCCTACCTGTTGCAGCACGCCGACAACCCGGTCGACTGGTGGCCCTGGTGCGATGAGGCCTTCGCCGAGGCCCGCCGCAGGGACGTGCCCGTGCTGATCTCCGTGGGTTACTCCGCGTGCCACTGGTGCCACGTGATGGCCCACGAGTCCTTCGAGGACGACACCACCGCCGGCCTCATGAACTCGATGTTCGTCAACATCAAGGTCGACCGCGAGGAACGCCCCGACGTCGATGCGGTCTACATGGAGGCCACCCAGGCCATGACCGGCCATGGTGGATGGCCCATGACGGTCTTCGCCACCCCCGAGGGAGCGCCATTCTACTGCGGCACGTACTTTCCGCGCGACCACTTCCAGCGCCTGCTGCAGGGTGTGACCAACGCCTGGCGGGACCAGCGCGACCAGCTCCTCGACCAGGGCAAGCGGGTCGTGGACGCCCTCGGCGCCCCCCGCACCCTGCCGGAGGCCTCCGCGCCCGGCGCCGAGACGCTCGACCTGGCCGTGCGGGCCCTGGTGCGCGACTACGACCAGGCGCACGGCGGGTTCGGCGACGCACCCAAGTTCCCACCGTCGATGCTCCTGTCCTTCCTGACCGCGCAGGCCGAGCGCACCGGGCCCCTGCAGGCCGCGCAGGAACCCGCCCCGTCCTGGCTCATGGCGTCCGGAACCGCTGAGGCCATGGCCCGCGGCGGCATGTACGACCAGCTCGGAGGCGGTTTCGCACGCTACTCCGTGGACCGCGAGTGGGTCGTGCCGCACTTCGAGAAGATGCTGTACGACAACGCCCAGCTCCTGCGCGCGTACGTTCGAATGTCCCGCCGCCCGGCAGGAACCGACCTGGCCGAGGCCGACACCCACAAGCTCCTGCGCCGCGTGGCCGAGGAGACCGCCGACTGGATGCTGCGCGAGCTGCGCACCCAGGAGGGCGGGTTCGCCTCCGCCCTGGACGCCGACAGTCCCGGCGCCGACGGCACGTCCCAGGAGGGCGCCTTCTACGTGTGGACCCCCGCACAGTTCCGGGAGCTGCTGGAGGACGAGGACGCTGCCTACGCCGCGGAGGTCTTCGCCGTCACCGAGGAGGGCACCTTCGAGCACGGCACTTCGGTGCTGCAGCTGCCCGATACCCCCGCGGACCCGTGGCGGTACCAGCGGGTGCGCGAGACCCTCTTCGCCGCCCGTGCCACCCGTCCCGCACCCGCCCGCGACGACAAGGTCGTGGCCGCCTGGAACGGGTTGGCGGTCTCCGCCCTGGCCGAGGCGGGTGTGCTCCTGGACCGGCCCGATCTGATCGAGGCCGCCCAGGACTGCGCCGACCTGCTGCTGCGGGTGCACCTGCGCGACGGTCGCCTGCTGCGCACCTCCCGCGACGGCCGCGCCGGGCACAGCGCCGGGGTGCTGGAGGACTACGCCGATGTCGCCGAGGGCCTGCTCGTGCTGCACGGCGTCACCGGTGAGGCCCGCTACGCGCACGCGGCCGGCGGGCTGCTCGAGACGGTGCTGGAGCGCTTCGGCAACGGCGAGGGCGGTTTCTACGACACCGCCGACGACGCCGAGGAGCTCTTCGCCCGGCCTCAGGACCCCACCGACAACGTGACCCCGTCCGGCCGCAGCGCCGCCGCCTCCGCACTGCTGGCGTACGCTGCGCTGACCGGTTCCGAGCGCCACCGCCGCTCCGCCGAGACCGCGTTGGCGCCGGTCTCGCTCCTGTCGGAGAAGGCCCCGCGCTTCGCCGGCTGGGGTCTGGCGACCGGGGAGGCTCTGCTCAGCGGCCCTCGTGCGGTCGCGGTGGTCGGCGCCCCGGACGACCCGGCCGTGGCCGAGCTGGTGCGGGCCACCCTGGAGAGCGCGCCCCTGGGCACCGTGCTCACCCGCGGCGACGGTTCCGAGGACGGCGGGGTCCCGCTGCTGACTGGGCGGGGGACGACCGAGGGGCGGGCCACCGCCTACGTGTGCGAGGGCTTCACCTGCAAGCTCCCGGTCACCACCGTCGAGGACCTGCGCGCCCAGTTCGGGTGAGTGCCGGGTCGGGGCGGCGCCCACGTGTGTTCCGCCCCGGCTTTCCGGCCGCTCACTGCGTGCCCTCAGCTTGAGTTTTAACCCCGGCAGGAAACGATCCTGCCGGGGTTAAACTCAAGCTCAGGCCATGACCCGGACGTTGTCGATGATGGTGTCGGCCAGCTCGGGACGGTACTCGGGCTGGCGGATCTCCAGGTAGACGGTCCTGGGCTCGCCCGGCTCGTGCACGGCCGCCGCGGTCAGCGCGCCGTTGTCGTCGCAGTCCGACCACTCCCAAACCTTGCCCTCCCAACGCTGGGACTCCACCCGGCGCTCGACCGGGAGATGCCCGCAGCGGTCGGACTCGGCGACCTTCTCGAGCTCGCGCGCGCCCGGCAGGAGCGTGGTGTAGACGCCGTAGGAGCTCTCCTCGGTGGTGTGCCAGTTGTCGGCGTCGGTCGCGGCCAGCAGCCCCGGCCCGGCGCCAGCCTCGGCCGCGGCGGGACGGGCGGCCCTGGCCAGGTGCAGTTCGGAGGCCCATGCCGAGGGCACGTCCACGCGTAGTTCGTGGGCGGCGCTGTAGACCGGGGTCAGTGACATCGAGGGGGCTCCGAAGGCCGAGGTCAGGGTGAGAACCATCACGGTCAGGGTCGCCCCGAGCACGGCAAGCCGATGCCATTGCAGCCGGTACCGCCGCCACCACGGCTCCTCGCCCGGCAGCGGATCGGGCTCCATACGGATCGCCCTGACACGGTCCGTGAAGGTTTTGGCATCGCCGGGACGACTCTCTCGGTCAGCCGAAAGTGCCGACATGATGAGCTCGTCGAGCGCCGGAGGCAGCCCTGGCCGGATCCGGCCAGGCGGGGTGCGCACAGGCGGGCGCGGGGCCTGATTTCCGGTGATGAGCTCGTAGGCGACCGCGCCCAGGGAGTAGACGTCGGAGCGCACGTCCAGGTCACCGCCGGGGGTGCTCTGTTCCGGCGACATGTACCCGGGGGTGCCCGCCGCCGCGGTGAAGCCGGAGGCCTCGTCGATGGACTTGGCGAACCCCAGATCGGCCACGAGCACGCGCTGTCCCACGGGGGAGGACTGCAGCAGCACGTTCGAGGGCTTGATGTCGCGGTGGATCGTGCCGTGGTTGTGCAGCACCGTGATGCCCTGGCCGATCTCGGTGAGCAGGCGCAGCGCCTCGTCCAACGGCAGCTGGTCGCGCTTGACCAGGTCGGCGACGCTGCCCTGGTCGGCGTAGGTCATCACCATGTACGGGCGGCCGTCGGGCAGCACGTCGACGTCGTGGACCGCCACCAGCCACGTGGAGTCGGTCTGGCGCAGGATGCGCGCCTCCTCCAGGAACCGGTGCTGGATGTCCATCTGGTGCGCCCAGTTCTCGGCGAGCACCTTGATCGCGACCGGGTAATTGAGCAGGTCGTCGTGGGCGAGCCAGACAGTGGCGAAGGAGCCGGATCCCAGGCGCCGGATCACGCGATAACGTCCGAAAGCCTCCGGTTGGCTCATGTGCGCCTCGGTCTGTCAGGGGTGAATACGGGGTCGTTGCCCACTAATACACCATCTACGCCTTCGAGTTGGCTCTTGTGGATATGATCCCCACTCCGGGTAGCGCGCATCCCATCGGGCATGGAAACTGGTGGGAGACCTCGGATGGTAGTCCGTAGGCCCGCGTGAATGGCACGGGGGCGAAAAGCGAACTCGTGTGCGGAAGAACGATCGCCCCGGGGTCCGTGGACGTCCGGACGGGTACCCCCGCCTGCCCCGGTGAGCGCGCGGTGTTCGGTCGACCCGGCGGACGTCCCGTGAAGCAGGGAGAAGAGCAGTCATGCGCAGTAGTGACCACTCAGACCACGAGGGAAACCCCGCGCCCAAGCAGCGTCGGGTGGCGAGCAACGTCGACGAGGAGCTGGAGGACCTCGCACGCCGTGCCAAGGACGGGGACGCGGCCGCGATGGACGATCTGCTCCGGCGGATCCAGCCGGAGGTCCTCCGCCGCTGTTCGCGCTTCTTGCCCTACCGCCAGGACGCGGAGGAGGCGTGCCAGGACGCCCTCCTGCGGGTGGCACGCAAGATCGGCAGTTTCAAGGGTGACTCCTTGTTCACCACGTGGCTCTACACGGTGGTGTCCAACTCCGCCCGGCAGACCTACCGCTCCATGAAGCGCCGTGCGGCCGAGTACCCCACCGAGGCCGAGCGGATGCCCAACCAGAGCGACCCCCGCACCACTAGCGTGATCGCCGGCTCCCGTATCGATCTGCTGGAGGCTCTGGACCAGTTGGAGAAGGACCGCCCCAACCTGGTGGCCCCGCTCGTTCTTCGCGACCTGTGTCAGATGGACTACAACGAGATCGCCTCGGAGCTCGACCTGGCCCTGGGCACGGTCAAATCCCGAATTCACCAGGGCCGCAAGCACGTGCGGAAGTCCTTGACTGTCTCGTGACCTCTCAGGGCGAACTACTCTGGTGGCATCCCCAACGGCACGTCCGCGATTCGGCCGTGCTGTCTTTGATCCAGCTCTGAGAGGTTTCGCCGATGGGGCTCCGTGACCCCCTGTACTGGCTGTACGAGAAGCGGTTGGAACGCCGTTTGACCAGCCAGGAGATTCCCAGGCACGTCGGTGTCGTGATGGACGGGAACCGACGCTGGGCCAAGAGCAGCGGACTGGGGGGCGCCGAGCTCGGACACCGGGCCGGCGCGGACAAGATCTTCGAGGTGCTCCGCTGGTGCGACGAACTCGGTGTGCAGGTCGTCACATTGTGGATGCTCTCCACCGACAACCTCTCCCGTGACGAGGACGAGCTCGGCCTCCTGGTGCGCATCATCGACCAGGCCATCGTCCGGCTGCGCGAGGAGGGGTGGAACACCAAGCGCGTGGGCGCCCTCGACATCCTGCCCGACTCCACGGTCCGTGCCCTGAAAGAGGCGGAAGAGGCCACATCCGGCAATCCGGGTCTGGTTGTCAACGTCGCTGTCGGGTATGGGGGTAGACGTGAGATCGCCGACGCGGTTCGGTCGCTCCTCCACGACGAGGCCGACCGAGGAACCTCGATCCAGGAGCTCGCCGAGCGCCTGGACATCGAGGACATTGCCCGGCATCTGTACACGCGCGGCCAGCCCGACCCCGACCTGCTCATCCGGACGTCGGGGGAGCAACGTCTGTCCGGCTTCATGCTGTGGCAGAGCGTGCATTCGGAGTTCTACTTCTGCGAGGCCTACTGGCCCGCTTTCCGCAGAGTGGATTTCCTGCGTGCACTGCGCTCGTACGGCGCGCGCAACCGGCGCTTCGGCCACTGACCCCGCTCCGGCCCCCGCCCCCGCCTTCTTCACACGGAGTTCACCGTGCCGGGGGCTCGATCGCTGGAAAACGGGTCGGACGGCGCGTAGCGTCGGTGAGCGCGGGTGGCGTGCGGCCACCCGCTCGGGAGGCCCCGGCTCATTGAATCCCTGCGTTCACGCGGATATTCGACGAGGAGGGCCGGACCCGGCCCTCGTGGGCCCGGTCCCGGTCCTCCATGATCCCGTGACAGCGGGGTGCCCCAGCGGCACCCAAGGGGAGAACGAGTGGCTAGTACCTCGACCGATCGCCGTGACACCCGGTCCGTCGCCGACCTCCACCCGGTAGGCGTGGAGGGGGCGCGCGTCTACGTGCTCGACACCAGCGTCCTGCTCGCCGACCCGTCGGCCATGGCCAGGTTCGCAGAGCACGAGGTCGTCATCCCCGTCGTGGTCATCACCGAGTTGGAGCACAAGCGGCACCACCCCGAACTGGGGTTCTTCGCACGCGACGCGCTCCGCCGTCTGGACGACCTGAGGGTCGCCAACGGCCGCCTGGACGTCCCCGTCCTGGTGAACGAGGACGGTGGCACCCTCCGTGTGGAGCTCAACCACAGTGATCCGGGGGTGCTCCCGGCCGGTTTCCGGTTGGGTGACAACGACACCCGCATCCTCACCGTGGCCCGCAACCTCCAGGCCGACCTGGACGCGGAGGCCGAGGAGGAGGGCACCGAGGCCGGGGAGGTCGTGCTCGTCAGCAAGGACCTGCCCATGCGCATCAAGGCGTCCTCCATCGGGATGACCGCAGACGAGTACCGCGCCGAACTCGCCGTCGAGCACGGCTGGACCGGCATGGCCGAACTGGACGTGCCCGCCCACAGCATCGGCGAGCTCTTCGAGTCCGGCTCCAGCGACATCGAGGAGGCCCGCGACCTGCCCTGCCACACCGGGCTGGTCCTGGTCTCAGAACGCGGCAAGGCCCTGGGCAGGGTCCAGCCGGACAAGTCGGTGAAGCTGGTGCGCGGTGACCGGGACGTGTTCGGGCTGCACGGGCGCAGCGCCGAGCAGCGCATCGCCCTCGACCTGCTGACCGACGACGACGTCGGCATCGTCTCCCTCGGTGGCCGGGCCGGTACCGGTAAGTCCGCCCTCGCCCTGTGCGCCGGCCTGGAGGCGATCATGGAGCGCGGCCGCCACCGCAAGGTCGTGGTCTTCCGCCCCCTGTACGCGGTCGGGGGCCAGGACCTCGGCTACTTGCCCGGCACCGAGAACGAAAAGATGACGCCCTGGGGTCAGGCGGTGCACGACACGTTGTCCGCGGTCGCCGGTGAGGACGTGATCGAGGAGATCGTCGACCGCGGGATGCTCGAGGTCCTTCCGCTCACCCACATCCGCGGGCGGTCCCTGCACGACGCGTTCGTCATCGTCGACGAGGCCCAGTCGCTGGAACGCAACGTGCTGCTGACGGTGCTCTCGCGCCTGGGCGAGAACTCGCGGGTCGTGCTGACCCACGACATCGCCCAACGCGACAACCTGCGGGTGGGCCGCCACGACGGGGTCGTGGCCGTCATAGAGAAGCTCAAGGGCCACCCGCTGTTCTCCCACGTGACCCTGAACCGCTCGGAGCGGTCCCCGGTGGCCGCCCTGGTCACCGAGATGCTGGAGACCTGAGCGGTGTCCACCCGGCCCGCCCCGCGCACCCTCGGGGCGGGCCGTCCCTTCGTCCGGGGCCCGTGAAGCGGTCGGCGCCGGGGACCGGGCTCGCGGGGACGGGGTGGATCAGGGCGGGGCGGTGCGCCACGACCTAAACTGGTGCGCTGTGAGTGAGGAAGTCCCGCCCGAGCGGCTCCGTGCCTCCGACAGTGACCGTGCCCGCGTGCTGAACGCCCTGCGCGAGGCCGTCGCCGACGGCCGCATCGACATGGACGAGTTCGACGAGCGCAGCGACCGGGCCCATGCCGCCCGCACTCTCGGCGAGCTCCCGGGCCTGACCGCCGACCTGCTGCCGGCCGAACGCCAACCGATCCGCCTCGACCCCCAACCCGTCATGGCGCTGATGACCGGCCTGAGCCGGCGCGGACGCTGGGTCTGTTACCCCGACGAGAACGTCGTCGCCGTGGCCGGCCGGGTCGACATCGACATGCGCGAGGCGTTGTTCCTGCGCAACCACCAACGCCTCAACGTCACAGCGCTGCTGGGTCGGGTGGAGATCGACGTGCCCGAGGGCGTGGAGGTACGCATCACCGGTCGTTCCTTCCTGGGGCGCAGCAGCACGACCGCACGCGCGGCCGACCGTCACCGCCCGCCGGTCCTGGAGGTCACCGGGTTCACCCTGTTCGGGGTGGTTCGGGTGCGGGCTCCGCGGCGGCGCCGCCTCCTGGGCGGGCTCGTGCGCAGGCGACGTATCGCTCCCCGCGGCCGCCCCTGAGCCCGGAGGCCGGACCGCGCCCGCGTGCACACCCCTGGGCCCGATACCGTGCGCCACGTGTGACCTGCGCGAACGCGGACATGGCGTGCGCAACATCATGAACTCCGGGTGCGTTCCCGGGGCGCCGTGTGTGTCTGGCAGGCTTTGTTCCACAGGTTTTCCCAGGAGAGATGGGTAGCAATGAGTGAGTTCCGCATCGAGCACGACTCGATGGGTGAGGTCCAGGTTCCCGCCGAGGCCAAGTACCGGGCCCAGACGCAGCGTGCCGTCGAGAACTTCCCGATCTCGGGTCAGGGTCTGGAGCACGCGCACATCGCCGCCCTCGGTGAGATCAAGGCCGCCGCGGCCAAGGTCAACGCCGAGCTGGGCGTGATCCCCGACGGTCACGGCAAGGCGATCCGTGAGGCCGCCCTCGAGGTCGCCGGCGGCAAGTGGAATGCCGAGTTCCCCGTCGACGTCTTCCAGACCGGCTCGGGCACCTCCAGCAACATGAACACCAACGAGGTCGTCGCCTCGCTCGCCAAGGAGCACAGCGGCCTGGACGTGCACCCCAACGACCACGTCAACGCCTCGCAGTCGTCCAACGACGTCTTCCCCTCCTCCATCCACATCGCCGCCACGGCCGCGGTGACCAACGACCTGATCCCTGCGTTGCGTCACCTCGAGGGCGCCCTCAACCGCAAGGCGATCGAGTTCGTCTCCGTGGTCAAGAGCGGCCGCACCCACCTCATGGACGCCACCCCGGTCACCCTCGGGCAGGAGTTCGCCGGGTTCGCCGCGCAGGTGCGCTACGGCGTCGAGCGCCTCGAGGCCGTCCTGCCGCGCGTGGCCGAGCTGCCCCTGGGCGGAACCGCGGTCGGCACCGGCATCAACACCCCGGACGGGTTCGCCGGGCGGGTGATCTCCGAGATCGTCGCCAACACCGGCCTGCCGCTGTCCGAGGCCCGCGACCACTTCGAGGCCCAGGGTGCCCGCGACGCGCTCGTGGAGCTGTCCGGCCAGCTGCGGACCATCGCCACCGGGTACTCCAAGATCGCCAACGACATCCGTTGGATGGGGTCGGGACCCACGACCGGCCTGAGCGAGGTCTTCCTGCCCGACCTGCAGCCCGGTTCCTCGATCATGCCCGGCAAGGTCAACCCCGTCCTGTGCGAGGCCATGCTCCAGGTGTCCTCGCAGGTCGTGGGCAATGACGCCGCAGTCGCGTTCGGCGGGGCGAGCGGCAACTTCGAGCTGAACGTGCAGCTGCCGATGATCGCGCGCAACGTGCTCGAGTCGGTCCGCCTGCTCTCGAACGTCTCGCGGGTCTTCGCCGACCGCTGCGTCGCCGGTATCGAGGCCAACGAGGAGCAGTGCCGCACCTACGCGGAGTCCTCGCCCTCGATCGTGACGCCGCTGAACCGCTACATCGGCTACGAGGAGGCCGCCAAGGTCGCCAAGCAGTCGTTGAAGGAGAAGAAGACCATCCGCGAGGTGGTCCGTGAACGCGGTTACATCCAGGACGGCAAGCTCACCGAGGCGCAGCTCGACGACGCCCTCGACGTGCTGGACATGACCAACTCCCAGTAGTTCCGGTCGAACCCACGGGGCACGCCGCACACCCGCGGCGTGCCCCGACGTGTGTGCGGGGGAGGGGAGCGCGGTGTAGGCCGGGTGCGCGGCCTGCGGGTCCGCGGGCGGAGGCTACTCTTCCCTGGGAACCAGTCCGTACCGGGGCACGTCCGACACGGGTGTCGGAAGGTCCCCGTCAGCCGCTTCGAGAGGGCGATACATGTCGAGCAACGGCGGGGGGGAGCGCCCCNCGGCGGTGGTGAGCGCCTCGTCGCGAACCGTTACGTTCTCCGCCGCGAACTGGGCCGGGGCGGTATGGGCATCGTCTGGCAGGCCCATGACCCCCAGCTCCACCGGGATGTGGCGATCAAACAGGTCCTGCTGCCCGGGCATTTCACCCCGGAAGAACGCGAGGACGCCCACGCGCGCGTGCGCCGCGAGGCCCGGTCGGCCGCCCGTGTCTCCCATCCCACGGTCATCACCATCCACGACGTCTTCGAGTGGGAGGACAGCCCCTGGGTCGTGATGGAGCTCGTCGAGGGTGGGTCGCTGTCAGAGATGCTCGACCGCGAGGGCGTCCTGGACCCCGACCGGGTCGCGCAGATCGGCGACTCCCTGCTGCGGGCCGTGCACCACGCCAACGAGGTCGGTGTGCTGCACCGCGACGTCAAGCCAGGGAACATCATGATGTCCACCGACGGGCGTGTGGTGCTCACCGATTTCGGGATCGCCACGATCGAGGGCGGGCCCAGCATCACCCGCACCGGTGCGCTCGTCGGATCCCCCGAGTACATGGCCCCCGAACGGCTCGAGGGCGGCGAGGCCGAGCACCGCAACGACCTGTGGTCCATCGGCGTGACGCTGTACGCCGCGGTGGAGGGGCGCTCGCCGTTCAACCGCGACACCATCACCGCCGCGATCGCCGCCGTCGTCTCCGGGCAGGTGCCGCCCAAGGAACGCGCGGGGTGGTTGGAGCCGGTCATCTCCGGGCTGCTGGAACGCGACCCCGACCGGCGGCTGACCGTGGAACAGGCCCTGCACCTGCTGTCCACACGCGGAGCGGGCGCGCACGCCCACCAGCCCCCGAGCGGCGCACAGGAGGCGCACCACGCACACGCCGCAGTTCCGCCGACCCATGACCCGTACGCGCAGCCGGGGTACCAGGCGCACCCGGCCCGACCCGGGCGGGAGCGCCGCGGGATGCGTATGGGGACCATGTTCGCCCTCGGGGCCGCCGGGGGCGCGTTGTTGCTGGTGGCCGGCGCCGTACTCTACGCCGTGGGGCAGTCCGGCGGTGACGGGGACGGAGAACAGCTCGGGGTCCCGCCGGGGGAAGAGCTTCCCGAGGGCGAGCAGGGCCCCGACGGTCCGGGCGGCCCCGACGACCCGGCCGGGGCCGACAGTCAGCCGCAGCTGGACGAGGACGGGGACCCGCCCGGCTACGACGACCTGGAGGCGTTCCGGGCCGAGCCGTTCTCGATCGACCGTCCTCAGGGGTGGGAGGTCGACGACACCGAGATCGACCAGGACACCGCGATGTTCTACCCGCCCGGCCACGACCAGCAGCTGTGGGTCGCCGGATGGTCGGAACCGATGGATGCCGGCAGCAGCCGCGCCTACCTCGTCGAGACCGAGGGCGGTACCGTCGACGATCCGTCCACGAGCGGGTTCGAGGCGCTCGAGGTGGAGGAGGTGGACGACGACTTCCCCGAGGACTGGGACATCGCCTTCATGGAGGCGGAGTTCACCAACGACACCTGGCCCACGCCCGAGCGGCACTACTGGATCTACGCCGTCGCCGTCGAGCACCAGGGCGAGCAGATGATGTACAACGTCTCGGTCAACGTGCCCCGCGAGCAGGAGGACTTCTACGACGACCTGCACGAGGACGTCATCGAGACCTTCACCCCGCACGTGTAGGGGCGTGGCCCGGGTTCCGGGCCCGGAACAGGGGAAGGCCCCGCGGCCGAGGAGTGACCGCGGGGCCTGCGTGGTACTTCGTGGTGCGGGGCGGGATCAGTACCAGCCGTTCGCCTCGGAGTGCTCCCAGGCGTCGCAGGGCGAGTTGTACCGGTCCTTGATGTAGTCGATGCCCCAGTCGATCTGAGTCGCGGGGTTGGTCTCCCAGTCGTCGCCGTGCGAGGCCATCTTGTCGCCGGGCAGGGACTGGGGGATGCCGTACGCGCCGGAGCTGGAGTTCTCGGCGGTGTGGTCCCAGTTGCTCTCGCGTTCCCAGAGGGGCTCGAGGCAGTTGTCGAACTCCTCGGCGCCCCAACCCTCGGACTCGACCACCTGGAGCGCGTACTCCTTCGGGTCGCCGGAGAAGCCGGGGCCGGAGGAGCCGGAGTCGTCCTCCTCTTCCTCGTCCTCCTCCTCGACGTTGGTTCCTTCGACGGCGCCGGACTGCACGCCGCCGCCGAGCACGGAGTCGCGCTCGTCCCCGGCCTGGGCCCGCAACTCGGCGAGCTCCTCCTCGGTGAGTTCCTCGGAGGCGTCGAAGAAGTCTTCCTCCGTGCTTTCGGTGTCGGTGTCGGTGTCGCGCGGTTCCTCGGTCTCGGTGTCCGGTGCTGCGGCGTTCAGGGCCGCGTCCGGCTGGAGACCGTCGTTCGCGAAAGCGGTCGCAGCGAAAGTCGCGCCGGCGACCAGTGTCGCCGCACCGACCGCCGCCGTACTACGCAGCGACATTCGGTTGAGTAGCACGATTGCCTTCCCAAGAGGGGGTCAATGGCATGGAGAGCCCGGTCAGTACCAGTTGTTGGCCTGAGAGTGGGACCAGGCCTCACACGGGCTCCCATACCGGTCCTTGATGTAGCTGAGTCCCCAGGAGATCTGGGTAGCGGGGTTGGTCTCCCAGTCGTCGCCGTGCGAGGCCATCTTGTCGCCGGGCAGGGACTGGGGGATGCCGTACGCACCGGAGCTGGAGTTCTCCGCCGTGTGGTTCCAGTTGCTCTCCTTGTCCCAGAGGGGTTCCAGGCAGTTGTGGAACTCGTCGGCGTCCCAACCCTCGTCCAGGACCATCTCGAGCGCGATCTCCTGGGCCGAGCCGTCGGGGGCCGAAGCTGTGTCGCCGCCGCCGGAGGGGGCGGAGGGTTCGGGGCTCTCCGTGGTGGAGGGCTCTTCCGGTTCGGGTGCGGGCTCGTGCACGGCCTCGCCCTCGCCGCCCGCGGAGCGCGTGCCCCGGTCGACGCGCTGCTCGGCCTGGGAACGGCGCTGTTCCAGGTCGCGGTCGCCGCCGTCGGCCTCGGGGGAGGAGTCGAAGAAGTCCTCCGAGGAGCTGGCCTCGGGCGGAACCGCGGCCGCGGATGCCTGGCCGGGGTCGACGTCGCCGGTCTGGGCGAAGGCCCCGACCGCCAACGTGGAGACCGCGACCAGTGCCGCGGCGCCGACGGCGCTGAGGCGGCGCGGTGTGAACGGGTTGAGTGGCACGATCGCCCTTTCGCGTTGACGCACGGCGCGGATCTTGTGGATCCGTGTTCCGCCGTGATTGCGCGCTGGCCGCGTGACCCGGGAGACGGCGCGGACGGGCGGAGGGTCTGGTCCGCTCGACGGTCCGCGGCATGGGTGTCTCACGCGGCGAGGGGGGTGCTGTTTCAGCGTCCTCAGCCTGCACCATCGTCACGAGCGCGTAACACCGTTTTTGCTGTGCCTTGGGTCACATCACGGAATGTGCCGGTTTTGCGCGCCTCTGACCAGTGTCTCGAGGACGGAGAGTAAATTACCTCGTGCCCGAGTCACGGTGTGGGGAGGTTCTCGTACTCAGGACGGGTGAGTATCCGTACCGATGTGCGGGGCCCGCCCCGGCCGTCACGATGCCGGTATGAACGCACACGACCCGCCCCTGTTGGAACGGTTGCGCCGGATCGACCGCCGTCTCCTGGTGCTCAACCGGCGTGTTCGGATGCTGCTGGCCGAACGCGACGCCCTCGTCGCGCACCTGAGAGCGGACCCCGCCCCGCACCCCCCGGCTCCCGCGCACGACGGACAGTCCGCGCACGACGTGCGTGGCTCGCACAGCGGTGGACCCGAGGCGCTCGATGTGAACGGGGCCGCAGGGGCGCCGGTGGTGCCCGAGGGGTTCGAGGCCGGGGCGCGCTCGGATGCGCCGCGCCGACCCGACCAGCACGCTTCGGATGCTGCACGTGTCGCGTCTGCGTGGGCGCCCGCAGCCGATGCCCCCGGGGCCCACGGGGNCCCACGGTGCGCACGGCGTGCCCGAGGTGCCTGCACCGCAGGCCCGGCAGGGCGCTGAGGCCGTGCACGGCGTGCGCGGCGTGTGGGACGCGCAGGGCGTGCAGCACTCCCGGGCGGCACGTGAGGGGGCGCGAGGCGCAGCGCCCGGAACCGGAACCGGAACGGTTCCGGAGGTCCGCCGCCACTCCGCACGCAACGCCATCCTCGGGCTCGGCGCGGCCCTGATGTCCGTGGCCGCCCTCGTCTTCGCCGTCTGGGCCTGGACAGCCGCCGACACCGGCACCCGCGCGCTCATGCTCCTGACCGTGACCGCCGGCGTCGCGTGGCTCGCGGTCCCCCTGCACCGGCGCGGCCTCGGTGCCACCGCCCAGGCGATGGGCGCGCTGCTGGTCGTCCTCCTCGGCGTCGACGCGTTCCTCCTGTGGGTCCTCCTCGGGCACGGAGTCGATCCGGCCGGATACGCCGCGGGCGCCACCGCCGTCGTGGCTGCCCTGCTCGCCCTGCACAGCCGGTACGTCCCCCTGCACGCCAACGCCCCGGTCGCCGTGGTGCTGGCCCAGCCGGTCCCGGTCCTGATCGTCGTCTCCGCCTCGCCCGGAACCGGATCCTGGATCTGGCTCCTGGTGGTGGCGGCCGCGACCGCGTTCGCCGACGCCCTGGTCCTGCGCGTCTTCACCCCCGTCGGCCTGCGGACGAGCGCGGGTGCGATGACGGTGCTGCCGCTGGTTGCCCTGGCGCTCGCGATCCCGCAGGCCACCACACCCGACGCCCGGTGGGCCATCGCCGCCGTCCTGCTCCTCGCCGGGTCCGCGGGGCTCGTGCAGGCGCGGGGGGAGATCCGCGAGCCCGTGTCGGCCGCCTGCGCCGTCCTGCTCGCCCTGGCGCCCCTGGCCGCATCCCGCACCACGAGCGTGCTCTTCCCCGGCCCCCTCGCGTGGTGGTGGGCCGATGACCTGCAGCTGACGGGTGTCCCCGCGACCGAGATGCTCCGGGCCGGAACCGATACCCCCACGGGCCCCCTGTTGCTCGTCCCCGTCCTGGTGGCGGCCGTGCTCGGCGCGGTCGCGGTCCGGCTGCTCGCCCCGGAGCGCCTGGTTCCGCATCTGGCCGTCTCCCTGCCGCTCACGGTCCTGCCGTGCGCGCTCCTCCTCAGTGCGTCGCACGCGGGCCTCGTCGCGACCGCGATGGTCCTCGGAACCGCGATGCTCCTCGGCTCGTGCCGGATCCCCGGAGACAACCCGTGGACCCTGGCGATCGGCGGCTGCGTGACCCTGGCCCTCGGCCTGTGGTGGTCGACCGCCGTGCAGCACGCCCTCGTCGCGGCCCTGCTGCTGTCCGTGTCGCTCGCCCTCCTGTGCCTGCACCTTCGACCCGGCATCCGCACACCACGTCCCACGGAACCCGGGGCCGCCGCACAGGTCCGGGGCGGCGGTGGTGAGCCCGAGGGGAAGAGCGCCTCGGGCGCCACCGTCGCGGGGACCCTGCGTTCCTGCGCCCTGGCCCTGTGGATCCTGACCATCGTCGCGGGCACCGTGCACGTCGTGCTCCTGGCTGCCACTCTCGAGGTCGCCCCGCAGGCACCCTCCGACCCCTGGTGGGCCGCCGCCCTGATCACCCTGTTGTGCGCGGCGTTCGGTCTGATCCGGGGCGGGGCAGCCCGCCCGGCCGGGATCGCGCTCATGCCGGTCGCGGTGCTCGTTGCCGGCCCTGCGCTCGCCCCGCTCGCCCGCGTCGTTCCGGAGGTGGGCCGCAGCGGCCCGACCCTGTGGCAGCCGGCGCACGCCGTCCTGGACACCTCCGTCTCCGGCGGCGCGGCCACGGCGGTCGCGGTGCTGGTGGCGGGCGCGGCGGCCGTGGCACTCACGTGGTTCCTCGACCGTCCGTGGTGGCCGCTCGTCACGTCCCTCGTCGCCCCGCTCGCGCTGCCGGCGGTGCCGATCGTGCTCGGAGCGCCGTTCGCCCCGACCGTCGCACTGTTCCTGGCCGTGGGCGCCGGGCTCCTGGCGCTGGCGGTCGAGGCAGGTGACCGGACCGGGGCACGCTGGGCTCCGGTCCTGGCCGGAACCGTGGTCCTGCTGTGGGCCCTGGCCTGGTCGCTCGCCTCCGTGTACGCCTCGGTGCCGACCCTGGCCGCGCTGGCGGTGGGCGCCCTGGTCCTCCAGCGCCGGGTCGTGCCCCGAGCCGAGGCCATGGCCCGGAACGCTGTCGCCGTCACCGCCGGAGTGCCCGCGTGCGCCGCCGTCGCGCGTGCCGCCCCGGTCCGCGCCGTCGCACGCGCCCTTTCCGCGAGCGCGATCGCCCTGTGGGCCACGGTGCTCGTGGTGGGCTCCGTGCACCTCGCCGTGCTCGCGTCCGCCGTCGACCCCGCCGTCGGATGGTGGTGGGCCGCGGCCCTGGTGACCCTGGTCTGCGCTGCGTTCGGGCTCTCCTACGGCAGGACGCTCCGGTGGGTCGGCGTCGCCCTCATGCCGGTTGCCGTTCTCGTGTCCGGCCCCGCCCTGCCCCCGCTCCTCGCCCTCGGCCCCGGTGTGCACGGGCCCTGGGGCGCACCGGACGCGGCCCTGTGGCAGCCCGCGCACACCGTGCTCGGCACCTCCACGTCCGAAGGCCTGCTCACGGCGGTCGCGGCACTGGTCGCGGGGGTCGCCGCCCTGGCGGTGACGTCGAGGCTCGACCGCGCCCGGATCCCGGCGGTCGCGTCCCTGGTCGCGCCCGTCGCTCTGATCCCGGTCCCCATCGTGCTGGAGCTGCCGTTCCTGGCCGCGCTCCTGCTCACCCTCGCCGTCGGCACGGCCCTGACCACCGCCGCCGCCCACCGCCGGGAGTACTCCGTCGACCTGTGGCTCCCAGGTTCCCTGGGCGCCGCGGTACTGGTGTGGGCGTTCGGCTGGGCGTCGGCCTCCGACCTCTCCACGGTCGTGGCCCTGCTCGCCGTCGCCGTCGCGGGGGCCACCGCCGCCGCCCTCGCCCGCACTCCCGTGATCGCGGTCACCGCCACGTTCGTTGCCACGGGCGCGACCGGCGGCAGCACCC
>NZ_ANBF01000158.1 GCF_000341025.1 Nocardiopsis salina YIM 90010
CCCTGTGGGCCGTCGCCGCGCTCGCTCTGGCCATCGCCTTCGGGGTGCGCGGGGAACTCGTCGCGCTCGGGCTCGCGTGCCTGGGTTTGGTGTCCCTGTGCACTGCCGTGCGCCCCGACCGGCGACCCTTGGCGCTCGGCGGGACCGCGCTGATGCTCGCGGCACTGTGGACCGCGCTCGCCTCCTGGGACGTCACGGTCCCCGAGGCCTACACCGCACCTCCGGCACTGGCCGCGATCGTCGTGGGCCGGGAGTGGAGCCGCCGCGCTGACCGCAGCTCCGTGCCCTCCAGCTGGCTCGCGCACAGCGGCGGACTCCTGTTGCTGCTGGCGCCGTCCACGGTGCTCGCCGTGGTGCAGGACGAGCCGGTGCTGCGGATCCTCGCGGTCGTGGCCGCCGGGCTCGCGGTCACCCTGTGGGGGTTGCGCTCCCGCCTCCGGGCGCCGCTGGTCATCGGGGGTGCGGCGCTGCTGGCGGTGTCGGTGCGCGCGTTCGGGCCGCCGTTCATGGACCTGCTCGTGGAGCTGCCCAACTGGCTCCCGTTCGCGGTCGTCGGCGCGGTCCTGCTCGCGGTCGGCGCGCGGTACGAGGCGAGCCTGCGCGGGCTGCGGACCCTGCGGCGCGCCTACTCCGCGATGCAGTGACACCCGGCCGGCTCGGTCCGGCCGGGGGCCTCGAGGTACTCGACGCCGACCGCCGACCGAAGCCCCGGGCGCAGGGTTCCGCGCCCGGGGCTGCGGCTTCGTGGCGAAGCCGCCTGCCGAGGAG
>NZ_ANBF01000159.1 GCF_000341025.1 Nocardiopsis salina YIM 90010
GGCGGGTCAGGTGCAGTACACCGGCGCCAGCGGCCATCAGGGCGACCGCGGCGCCGAAGAGCCCGGTGACGGCCGAACCGGTCTCGGGCAGGGTGCCGCCGGCCTGTTCGTCGTGGTCGCCGTGTGCGCCGTGGCCGTCCCCTGCGCCGTCCACGGCCTCGGAACCGTCGTCCTCGGCGGGGGCGGCAGCCTCGTCGGCCTCCGCGGCGACCTCGGTGCCGTCCCCGGCGGTCTCCTCAGCGCCGTGCTCGGCGTGGTCACCGTGGTCGGCGCCCTCGTGGGCGGTCAGGTCCACGTCGAACCCGTCGCCCTCGGCCGTGGTCGCCGCTGCACCGGAACCGCCGCCGAAGACCACGTCGGAGCAGCTGTAGAAGGCCTCCGGGCTGTCGGTGCGCTGCCACACCGTGTAGATCAGGTGCTGGCCGCTCTTTTCGGGCAGGTCGGCAGTGATCTCGTAGACCCCGTCCTCCGCCTCCGGTCGGTCGTGCACCACGAACGGTTCCGACTCCAGTTCGTCCCAGGCCAGCGGGGTGCTCGGGTCCCAGTCGTCCGTGGTCACGTAGTACTCGATGTACCCCTCGTGCGGTACCGCGGCCGTGTACTCGAAGGTGTACTCGCCGCCGCCGGAGGGCAGTTCGGTGGCGGTCCAGTCGCCGGGGTTGTCCAGGGCGGAGTACTTGTCGCGCCCGGCGCTGCACAGCTCCCCGTCGGGGATCACGTCGCGGTGCTCGCCGTCGGCATCGGGGAGGTTCACCTCGTGCCAGTCGTAGAGCGGCTGGGTGCCGTTCTCCTCGACCAGGCGCACGCACATCTCCGACTGCGGGCTCTCGGGGCCCTCCTCGTAACACGTGGCGATCCGGCTGACGGGGTCGCCGAGAGTCCCGTGCGCGCTCGCCGGTGCGACGGCCAGGCCGGTCACGGCGAGTGGTGCGGCCGCCAGGACAGCGGTCGTGCGGATGGTTCGTGCGGACCTCATGGGTTCGCTCCAAATTCTGTGGACAGCGGGGGAACCGCGCGGGTCGCGAGTCCGCGCGGCCGTCCGGGCTGGAGGACTCCTTTCGGGCAGTCCGGCGTTCGCGCCGGGGTTCCAGCCCACCCGAAAGGTGTGGAAGATGACTATACAGATCCTGCGTCCAGAGGGAAGTTTTTCCGAAAAATCCTGAACTGACCTGCATGTTTGACGCGCCCTGAGTGCAACAGTAATGTTTATTTCCTGTGTCCGTCCGTGGGCGAATTCAGCCTTTGCTGAGTAAATAAATGTATGCACCGATGGTCGCGTTCCGGGCGCGGTTTCCGTTTTCTGTTTCTGTCATCGGTGGCCGACCCCGCGGAACCGCAGTGCCACCAGTGGAAAAGCAGTGGAACCCCCGGGGGCCGCTGTCTACCGTGAACCCATGACCACACCTCCCAGCGGCCGGCCCGCAGCCCCCGCCCCCGGTGGCCCCACCGGCGTCGCCGCGCTCCGGCTCGGCGGCGTCGTCAAGCGCTTCGGAACCCTCACTGCCGTCGACGGCCTCGACCTCGAGGTCCCCCAGGGCACCGTGCTCGGCCTGCTCGGCCCGAACGGTGCCGGAAAATCCACCACGATGCGCATGCTCACCGGTCAGTCCTTGGCCACCGAGGGCCGCATCAGCATCCTCGGCCACGAGATCCCCGCCGAGTCCAAGTGGGCCCGCGCCCGCATGGGCGTCGTCCCCCAGCACGACAACCTCGACGAGGAACTCACCGTCGAGCAGAACCTGCGCATGTTCAGCTACCTCTACCGCGTCCCCCGCCGCGGACGCCGCGAGGCCATCGACCGCGCCATGCGCCTCGCCCAGCTCGAGGACCGCGGCGACACGATCGTCGACGACCTGTCCGGGGGCATGCGCCGGCGCCTGCTCATCGTGCGCGCCCTGCTCCACCGCCCCGAACTCGTGCTCATGGACGAACCCACCGTCGGTCTCGACCCCCAGGTCCGCCAGGAACTCTGGGGCCTCATCGATGCCCTGCGCAGCGAGGGCGCCACCGTCCTGATGTCCACGCACTACATCGAGGAGGCAGAACGCCTCTCCGACGAGGTCGCCCTCATGGCGGCCGGGCGCATCGTCGAACGCGGCGTGCCCTCCGAGCTCGTGGCCGAGCACGCGGGCCGCACCGTCGCCGAGTTCACCGCGGCGGAGCAGGGCGTTGCCGGCCTGGAGGAGCTCCTGCACACGGACGGCTTCGCCACCCGCCGGACCGGAACCACCGTCTCCGCTCTGCGCGCCGAGGAGATCCCCGAAGCCCTCCTCGAACGGCTCGGCACCCCACACCGGCGCGCGGCCAACCTCGAGGACGTGTTCGTGGCTTTGACCGGGGAGAACGTCGAATGACCACCCAACAGACCCGGGCCGACGCCCGACCCCGCGCGCACGTCAGGCCCGGCCGGTTCGAACTCGACGCCGTACGCGGGGTCGTCGCCCGGGAATGGATCCTCTACGGGCAGTCCTGGCGCGCCACCACCTTCGCCGCGGTCGTCGAACCCACCATCTACCTGCTCGCGTTCGGCTTCGGCATGGGTGCGCTCATCGGAACGCTCGCGGGCTTCAGTTACATCGACTTCCTCGGGACCGGGATCGTCGCGGTCTCGGTCATGTTCCAGTCGATGATGCCCGCCGTCATCAACACCTTCATCAAACGCCGGTACCTGCGCACCTACCAGGCGGTCCTGGCCGCCCCGGTGGACGTGCGCGAGGTCGTCACCGGCGAGGCGCTGTGGCTGGCCATGCGCGCTGGTGTGTACGGCTGCGTGCCCCTGCTCGTGGCGGTCGCGTTCGGGCTCCGGCCCGGCCCCGGGGCGCTGGCGGTGCCGCTGATCGCGTCCGTCGCCGGGTTCGCGTTCGCGCTGTTCGGGATCTGGATCTCGTCGGTGATCACCTCGGTCCGCTCCATGGACTACGTCTTCAGCGGGCTCTTCACGCCGTTGTTCCTGGTCGCCGGCACGTTCTTCCCCGTCACTGAGCTGCCCGCCTGGGTACAGACCGCGGCCATGGCCAACCCGCTGTACCACGCGGTCGAGCTCATCCGCGGGAGCGTGTTCGGCCGGCTCACCCCGGGTTCGGTGCTGCTGCACACGGGTGTGCTGCTGGTCTTCATCGCGCTCATGTGGAGCCTGGCCTGCTTCCAGATGCGGCGGCGCGTCATCAGCTGAGACGGGATGCACCCGGCCGCCCCCTGCAGACACGACGCGGGGCCGCGCCCGGATCCTCCGGACGCGGCCCCGTGCGCCTGAAACGCGGGAACACCTGCGGCGCGGGCGCGGTGCCCGCCCCGGCGGGATCAGTCCTCGCCGTCACCGCCGCTGGGCGACCACCGCAGCTCACCCGAGAGCCGGTCGCCGTCCTCGTCCGGCGTCACCGCGAACCCGACGGCGCCCCACTGGTCGGCGTCCCGCACGCTGTTGTCCTGGCCGAGCACCTGGCGCAGGTCGAAGAACCCGGCGACGACCGCCTCGTCCATCTCCTGCATGGTCTGCTCGAACACCGCGTCGTCGGCGAGGGAGCCCGTGGAACTGGAGCCCTCCTGCACCACCACGGTGCCGTCCTCGTCGGAGACCGCGGGCGGCTGGCCGTAGGGGCCCACCATCAGATCGTTCACGAAGTCCTCGACCACCTGGGCGTCGCCGCCCTCGGCCCGGTACATGAACGACTCCTCGCCGCCGGTCTCCTCGAAGAAGCCGTCGGACTCCTGGCCGGTGAGACCGAACACCGTCGAGGAACCCAGGAGCGCGCCGAAGCCCTCCGGCAGGTGTGCGCCCACCGAGTTCAGGTCGCGCTCCATCTGCTGGAAGTCGCGGTTGTCGGTCAGGAAGTCCAGCTCACCGTCGTCGTAGGCCTCGGTGAGGGCACTGTCCAGCCCGGTCGCCCCGAACGCCATCACGGTGTTCTCCGGCAGCTGCCCGATGGCCTCCACGCTGCCGGTCTCGGCGTCGGACAGCCACGTCATGTCCGAACCGTCGACCGACCAGTCCGTGACCGCCGACTCCACCTGCAGGTACGAACCGTCGATGTGCAGGGCGGCGCTGAACCGTCCGGAGACGTCGGTGGGACCGGTCGCCAGGTCGGCCTGGAACTCCCTCGAGAGCTCCTCGACCTCGCTCAGCGCCTCCAGGTCGCCCCATGCCGTGGCCAGGCTGCCCGAGGGCAGGTCGGACATGTCGGAGGAGAAGCCGTCGGCGGAGTCGAGCGTCCCGTGCTCGTCCACCTGGCGCTCCAGGTCGCCGAGGGAGGCGCTGTCCGGGGTCAGGAGCACGAAGCCGTCGGTGATCTCGTAGTGGAGGTCGTCGTAGTCGCTGGAGAGGGCGTCGAACTCCTCCTCGGCCAGGCGCTCGTTCTCCACCGACAGCGCGAAGGCCATGCCCATGCCCTCGGACCCGGCCTCGGCGCCGACGGAGGTGTCGTCGGAGGGCCACATCCCCACGCCGACGCCGTCGCCGATCCACTCCTGCACCGAACCCTTGCCGGCTTCGGGGAAGGCGTCGCTGAAGACGTCGGCGAAGAGCTCGTTCATGTCTCCGTCGTCGGCGTCGATCTCCTCGGCCATCTCGTCGGGCAGCTGGTCGATGAACTGCATGAGCTCGACGGCCTGGCTGCCGTCGATCGACAGGTCGATCTTGCCGAACGCGGCGGTGTTGCCCGGGAGCACCGTCTCGGGCTGGTTGCCGGCGAAGTTGACCAGGGACACCGACGCCCACACGGCGCCGGCCATCACGATCACGGCGGGGGGGGG
>NZ_ANBF01000160.1 GCF_000341025.1 Nocardiopsis salina YIM 90010
CGTAGGGGCCCGCGGGACCGCCGGGTGGCACCGGGCCGCCCGGACCCATCGGGACACCGGGACCCATGGGGGCACCCGGACCGCCGGGGCCGCCGGGGACTGCCGGACCGCCGGGCGGGACGGGGCCTCCCTGGCCGGCAGGGCCACCGGGGCCACCGGGTTGACCCGGGGCGGCGGCCTGCGGGGGCTGACCCGGCCCAGGCTGCCCGGGCTGCTGCGGCCACTGGGGCTGCTGGGAGGGATCGGGGAAGGACAATCGGACCTCCGGCGGAGAACTGACGGGGCGCGGAACGCGCGGTGGATCGGTGGGTCTGATGCACACCGGTCCCCGGATGGTTCGCGATCGGTACCCGTCGGGTGGTCAGGGGAGAATCGGGGAGCTGGCTGGGGGTGGGGTGACCCGGGCCCACAGCTGCGCCGCGGGGCCCGGGTTCTCGGGGGCGAGGCCTCAGGAGGCGGTGTTCAGGTCGACGCCGCTGTAGGCGGAGAGCTTGCTCAGGCGGTGCTCGCTGTGCACCTGGCGTACGGTGCCGCTGCGTCCGCGCATCACCAGCGAGTCCGTGTGCACGCGCGCGGACTCGTACCGCACACCGTCCACCAGCTCGCCCTCGGTGATGCCCGTCGCCGCGAAGAACACGTCGTCGGAGCGGACCAGGTCGTCGGTGGACAGTACGCGGTCCACGTCGTGCCCGGCCTCGATCGCCTTCCGGCGCTCCTCGTCGTCCTTGGGCCACAGGCGGCCCTGGATCACACCGCCCAGGCACTTCATCGCGCAGGCCGTGATGATGCCTTCCGGGGTGCCGCCGATGCCCAGCAGCAGGTCCACACCGGTTCCCTCACGGGCCGCCATGATCGCGCCCGCCACGTCGCCGTCGGTGATGAACTTGATGCGGGCCCCGGACGCGCGCACGTCGTCCACGATCTGCTCGTGGCGCGGGCGGTCGAGGATGACCACTGTGATGTCCTGCGGAGACTTGCCCTTTGCCCGGGCAACCGCCCGCACGTTCTCGCCCACCGGAGCCGAGATGTCCACGGCGTCCGCTGCCTCGGGTCCCGTCGCGAGCTTCTCCATGTAGAAGACCGCGGACGGGTCGAACATGCTCCCGCGGGGGCTCAGTGCGATCACCGACACCGCGTTCGGCATCCCGTTCGCCGTCAGGGTGGTGCCGTCGACCGGGTCGACCGCCACGTCCCAGTCGTGCCCGCCGCCGTCGCCGACGTTCTCGCCGTTGTAGAGCATCGGGGCGTTGTCCTTCTCGCCCTCGCCGATGACCACGGTCCCGTTCATCGAAACCGTGCTGATCATGTGCCGCATGCCCCGCACCGCAGCGCCGTCCGCGCCGTTCTTGTCGCCCTTGCCGACCCAGCGGCCGGCGGCGAGCGCAGCCGTCTCGGTCACACGGACCAACTCCAACGCCAGATTGCGGTCGGGCGTGGTGGGGTTACCGGGCTGCGACATGGACATGACACCTTCCGTCAGGGAACAGGGCGGGATGCACGTCTTAGGGTAGTCACCCGAGGTGAACCGAGCGGCCCGTGGGTCGGCCGTGTCACGTGCGGGCCGACCGGCGAGGGAGTGAAGAGGGCGTGACTGTGGACAGGACGGGCAAACCCACGAGAACCTCCCCCCGAGGTGCGGCCACGCGCAGTGCTCTGCTGCGTGCTGCGGCCCAGGTCTTCCGGACCGTCGGGTTCGCCAAGGCCGGAGTGAGCGAGGTCGTCTCCGTGGCCGGGGCCAGTGTCGGCAGCCTCTACCACCACTTCAGCGGCAAGGCCGACCTGTACCTGGCACTGTACGAGGAGTTCCAGGAACGTCAGCAGGAACGCACCCACCGGGCGGTCGTCGAGGCGCGCGCCGCGGGTGAGGGCGATCCCACACGTCTGATGAACATCGCCGCACGCGCCTACCTGGTCGGCTGCATCGAGGAACGGGAGACCACCCGTCTGTTCTTCAGCGGCGACGGCCCGCCCGGGTTCGAGTACCAGCTGCGGGAGCGGTTGACGGCGTGGACCGACCGGAACGTGGCACTGTTCCGCAAGGCCGACGAACCGGTCGACGAGGCGCTGCTGATCGTGGTCTCCGGATCGATGCTCGTGGCCGTGGCCGAGGTGGTGCGCCGCGACGACGTCGACGCACGCCGTCTCGCCGACGACATCACCGACCTGTTGAGCACGCTCCAGCCGCGGCGCCGTGACGCGGAGGTCGCCCCGGGGTGAAGGAGGGGCCCGAGTGTGCTCGGGCCGCGAGAATCTTGCTACCAGAGCAGGGTTCAGCGCCGATATTGGCTCTGGTAGCAAGATCCCCGACCCAGAACCGGCCCTAAGCCGGACCCGGGTCGGAGTCCCCACCAACCTGCGGCAAGCTGGGATGTGCCATGAGTGAGTACACCCGGTCCACCGCGACCTTCAAGAACTACGCCATCTCCCTCGGGATCATCGTCGGCATCCTGCTGTTGATGTACGTCGTCGTCGCGACCCGCTCGGAGGAACACATCCCGACGGTGGAGTACGGGCCGGACGCCCGGTCGCTGCAGTCCGAGGCCGAGTACCCGGTGACGCTCCCGCCGGAGGAGCTCCCCGAGGACTGGACCGCGACCAGCTCCCACCTCGACATCAGCGAGCCGGTGGAGTGGAGTCTGGGCTTCGCGACCCCGCAGGACAGCCACGTCATGATCACCCAGAGCGACGACAACCGGGAGACCGTGCTCGCCGACCGGGTGCGCGACGCGGATCCGGTCGGCACGGTCAACGCCGGCGACCGGGAGTGGGACCACTACGACAACGACGACGACTGGCGTGCCCTGGTGTCGGAGGAGGACGACCACACCCTGGTGGTCTCCGGCCCCGCCGACCTGGACGAACTCGCGTACATGGCCGAGGGCCTGCGCCCCGCGCCCGAGGACGGCGACGGGAACGGCGATGCCGGGGCCGAGGGCACCGACGCCACCGAGGATGGCGACGGCGCCGACGAGTCCGGGACCGACCCCTCCGACGCCTGACCCATCACCCCGATCCGCCCCTGGACCGGGACCGGACACACGACCGGGGGCCGCCGTGCAGCACGGCGGCCCCCGGTTCACTTCGGGAGGGACGGGGATCCCTCCCCGGGGCGGGGAGGCTTGCGCCACCGACCCGTCGGTCCGTCGTTACTTCTGCGCCTCGGTCTGCTCGTCCTGCTCGGCACGCAGGTCGCGCCGCAGCTCCTTGGGCAGGGAGAAGGTGAGGTTCTCGTCCGCCGTGGTCACCGGGGTGACCGAGCCGTAGCCGTGGGCGGCGAGCTTGTCGAGGAGCTCGCGCACGAGGATCTCCGGAACAGAGGCGCCACTGGTCACGCCGACCGTGGTGACACCCTCCAGCCAGGACTCGTCCAGGAGCGAGGCGTTGTCGATCAGGTGGGACGCGTCGGCACCGGCCTCGAGGGCGACCTCGACCAGGCGCACCGAGTTCGAGGAGTTGTCCGACCCCACGACGATGACCAGCTCGCACTCGGGCGCCATGGCCTTCACGGAGTCCTGGCGGTTCGAGGTGGCGTAGCAGATGTCGTCGCTCGGCGGGTCGAGCAGGTTCGGGAACCGGTCGCGCAGCGCGTCCACGGTCTGGTTGGTCTCGTCCACCGAAAGGGTGGTCTGGGAGAGCCAGGAGACGTTGTCCGGGTTGCGCACCTGGACCTTGTCCACCTCGTCGGGGCTCTCCACGATCTGGATGTGCTCGGGGGCCTCACCGCTGGTGCCCTCGACCTCCTCGTGGCCGATGTGTCCGATGAGGACGATGTCGCGGTCCTCGGAGGCGAAGCGCTTGGCCTCCTTGTGGACCTTGGTGACGAGCGGGCAGGTCGCATCGATCGTCTTCAGCTGGCGCTGGTCCGCCTGCTCGTGCACGGCAGGGGAGACACCGTGGGCGGAGAAGACCACGATCGCGCCCTCGGGGACCTCGTCGGTCTCCTCGACGAAGATCGCGCCCCGCTCCTCCAGCGTGCGCACCACGTGGGTGTTGTGCACGATCTGCTTGCGGACGTAGATCGGAGCGCCGTACTGCTCCAGGGCCTTCTCGACGGTGATGACCGCTCGGTCGACACCGGCGCAGTAACCCCGCGGGTTGGCGAGCAGCACACGGCGTTGGTTCGTCGCAGTCGTCGCACTCATGGGTCACATCCTAGGTGGGGTGCGGAGAGGTGGGTGGCTCTCGGGCCTTGTGTGGTAGACGGCACTGCGCCAGTCCAGTGTCACGCCCTCTCTCCACCGTAAGTGCTGTGTGAATGTGACGGGATCGCAACAGGACGTATCCGGTTCCGCAGCGAAGCACAGGGATCATGCACTTGTCCCCCTGCTCATGGTGTTCCACCCTCCTCTATCCTGGTTCACCATCACATCCGTCAGAGGCGGTTCGCCCTCAACTCGGCCTTGCCTGGTTTTCTGGAAGCGCGCCGCTGGCCCAAAAGCCGAGACCCTCAGGAGCCCCCGTCCTATGTCGAACCCGTCGATCGTCACGAAGCTGCTGACCCTGGTCAAGGGCGCCTTCGGCCGCAAGGAGGCCGCGCCCGCCCCGGCCGCGGCGCCCGCCGCGCAGGAGACCCGGGGCGAGGGCGAGGGGGACAGCGCCCGGAACGGTGCCCCGGAGCAGGGGAGCGCCGCGCCCGTCGAGACCGGAGGGGCGCCGGAGGCCGCTGCCGCGCCGGAGGGGTCCGAGGCGGCCGAACCCGCCGCGCCCGCCGGCGAAGAGCCTGCGGAGAGCGTGCCGGCGACCTCCTCCGAGGCGCCCGTCTCCGAGGCGCCCGCTGTCGGAGCCCCCGCAGTGGAGGAGGCCGACGAGCCGGCCCCCGCCACCGACGACGTTCCCGAGAAGAAGGCCGCCATCGCGGAGGAGCTCTCCACGAACGAGGACCACACCGAGGTCGCCAGTGAGGACGTCCTGGAGCGCGTTCGAAAGGGCGCTGCCCCCGCCGCTGAGGACCTCGCAGTTCCGACCTACGACGAGCTGACCCTCCCGTCCGTCCGTGCGCGCCTGCGCAAGCTCACCATCGATCAGGTGCGTGACCTGCGCGCCTACGAGGTGGCCCACGAGTCGCGTCCGGAGTTCGTCAAGATGTACGACAACCGCATCGCCAAGCTCCAGGCCGAGGGCTGAGCCCCGCGGCAGGCAGCACGACGCCGCACCACCGGGCCCGACCAGCGCCAGAACCCGGCGCACGGTCGGGCCCGTGGCGTGTGCGGGCATGCCCAGCACGCCCCGGGAGCGCCCGCGGTCGGATCTGTCACCGGTTTCGCCTAAGGTCCCTGACATGGGAATGGAGAGCTCCGCCGAGGCGCCGCAGCCGGTCCGCGTCGTCCTGAACGCCGTCGGCCAGTGGATCGGCCGTCTGGGCCGGATCTGGGTCGAGGGCCAGATCGCCGAGCTGAACCGGCGCGGCCGCATGGCCTACATCACCCTTCGCGACCCGGTCGCCAACGTCTCCGCCAACGTCGTCTGCCCCACGTCCGTGCTCGACGCGCAGAGCCCGCCCCCCGAACCGGGCGCCCGCGTGGTCGTGCACGCCAAACCCGACTTCTACGAACCCCGCGGCCGCTTCTCCCTGCGCGCCCTGGAGATCCGCCACGTGGGCCTGGGCGAACTCCTCGCCCGCTTGGAACAGCTCCGCCGTACCCTCACCGCCGAGGGTGTCTTCGACGCTGCCCGCAAACGCCCGCTCCCGTTCCTGCCCAACACCGTCGGGCTCGTGTGCGGTCGCGACTCCGCTGCCGAACGCGACGTCCTGGAGAACGGCCGCCGNTCCAGGGCGAGCGCGCCGTCCGCGAGGTGATGGAGGCCGTCCGGGAGCTGGACGCCCACCCCGAGGTCGACGTCATCGTCGTCGCCCGCGGCGGCGGCTCCCTGGAAGACCTCCTGCCCTTCTCCGACGAGGCCCTCGTGCGCGCCGTGGCCGCCTCCACGACCCCGGTGGTGAGCGCCATCGGCCACGAACAGGACGCGCCCCTGCTCGACCACGTCGCCGACGTGCGCGCCTCCACCCCCACCGACGCGGCCAAGAGCGCCATCCCCGACGTGGGTGAACAGCTCGAGATCGTGCGACAGCTCCGCGACCGGGGCCGGCGTGTGGTCCAGGGCGGGCTGGAACGCGAGTTCTCCTGGCTGCGCAGCGTGCGTTCTCGCCCGGCGCTGGCCGATCCGGTGCGGGAGGTCGACCGGCTCACCGAACAGGTCGTGGAACTGCGCGACCGGGCGCGCCGCAGCCTCACCATCTCCCTGGACCGCGCCGGCGACGGCCTCGGACACACGCGCGCACGCCTGCACGCGCTCTCGCCCGCCACGACGCTCGCCCGCGGGTACGCGATCGTGCAGCGCGAGGACGGCGCCGTGGTGCGTTCGGCCGCAGACCTGAGCGAGGGCGAGGAGCTCCGGGTGCGCCTGACCGAGGACAGCCTGCGCGCGACCGTCACCGAGATCGAGGCCGCCGGAGAGCCTTCCGCGGCGGCCCACACCGACACCACGGGGGGCGGGGACCCCGCGCCCGCCGAGACGACCGAGGGGGAGAACCCGTGAGCCAGGACGCCGATGCCGGGAACACCGCAGGGAACGGAGCCGGGAACGGCACCGCCGCCGAACCGGAGATGAGCTACGAGGAGAGCCGGGAGGAGCTCAACAACGTGGTGCGCCAGTTGGAGTCCGGCGGACTGAGCCTGAAGGACTCCCTGGCGCTCTGGGAGCGGGGCGAGGAGCTCGCGCGCGTGTGTGAGCAGTGGCTGGAGGGCGCCCGCGCCAAGCTGGCCGCCGCGATGGACGAGCGCGAGGAGGACCGGGACGGTTCCGAGGGTGAGGGGAACGCAAGCCCGACACCGTTCTGAACCGGGGAAGTGCGGCTCTGAACCCGGGCACTGCGGCCCGGGTCAGCGGCGGCCGTTGAGCTCGTCGCCCAGGTCGCGCAGGTTGCCGGGCAGGCCGCGGAAGACGGCGATCACCAGTACCAGCGCGGTTCCCAGGAACAGGTACGGGGCGACCTCGGCCAGGCGGGAGGCCAGGCCGAGCACCAGGACCCGGGCGAACCCCTCGTTGCCGAGAGCGAGCACGCTCTCGGCGGCCACGACCGAGACGAAGAACGCGATGGGCGGGCTCACCGACAGCGACAACAGGTCGGGCGGGCGCACCATCGCGGCGGTCAGCAGGCAGGCCGCGGTGAAGGCGATCCCGGGGAGGGCGGGCCACGACCCGGCGTGCGCGATCATCGTCCCCGCGAAACTGAGCAGGGCGATGAGGAGCACCCCGCCCCGGCCGGTCAGCCTGGGCGTTCCGGCCGGCCGCTCCACCGGCTGTTTCGCGGGGTGCCGGCCCTTGGCCGCAGGGCGGCCGGCCCGGGCGGGGCGTTCGGTGCTTCGCTGAGTCTTCTGCGCTGCGGCCGTGCCCCGTTCCCGTGCCTTCGTCCGCACGAAGTACGGAGCCTCGCCGGGCTCCGGACCTTCTTTTCTGCGCGGGGGCATGACTGTGCGCCTCCCAAGTGTGTTACTCACAGTGTTTAGTGTGTCACTTCTCGTGAGTGTTCGGTGTCTTTTCCGGGGATCGTGTCGCTCTTTTGTCCCCTTGCCCTTTCCGCGCCGAACACGCCTTCCGGGGCTTGGACACCGACTTCGCCCCTCCTGGTTCCGGGGGCCTTCCCACGACTTCCGGAAAGAAGCATCGATAAGCGGCGAGAAGTGTCAAGAAGGGGAAAACGGACTATTCAGGTCAGGCCGGTGTTCCCGTTGTGGGCGTGCTGAATACCGTCGCCCCCGAGGTGCACACCCTCGACCAGCTCCGGCGCGGACAGCGCACGCGTGCTCTCCTCCACCCCGGAGGGCCGGTCCAGGTCTCCGTCGACCAGCCCGAGCTCCTCGAACCGCCGCGCCGTCACCAGCACCCGGCTCTCCAAGGAACCCACCGTCTGGTTGTAGGCCGCCACCGTCCGGTTCAGCGCCTTGCCCAGGCCGTCCACGTGGCCGCCCAGCTTCGACAACCGTTGGTGCAGCTGCTTGCCCAGGTCGAAGACCTCCCGCGCGTTCTCGCTCAAGGCCTCCTGCTGCCACGCGTACTGGGCCGTGCGCAGCAATGAGATCAACGTCGTCGGGGTCGCGATGTGCACCCGCCGTGCCATCGCGTGCTCCAGCAGTCCCGGGTCCTGCTCCAACGCGGGGGCCAGGAACGCCTCACCCGGGATGAACAGCACCACGAACTCCGGCGCCGGTGTGAACGAGGCCCAGTACGACTTGCCGGCGAGCTGGTCCACGTGCGTGCGCAGCTGCCTGGCGTGTGCACGCAACCCCGTGTCCCGGTCGGCCTCCTGCTCGGCCTCCACCGCGTCGAGGTAGGCCGACAGCGGCACCTTGGCGTCCACCACGATGTTCTTGCCGCCCGCCAGGCGCACCACCATGTCCGGCCGCTGCGACCCGTCCGGCGTGCTCGCCTGCTCGTCGAAGTCGCAGTGGGAATCCATCCCGGCCAGCTCCGCGACCCGGCGCAACTGCACCTCGCCCCATCGGCCGCGTGCCTCCGGCCGGCGCAGCGCCGTCACCAGCGAACGCGTCTGGTCACGCAGCCGGTCCGACCCCTCGCGTACCAGATCCACCTGCTTGGCGAGTTCTGCGTGGGCAGAGGCCCGTCCCGCGTCCGCCTCCCTCAGCTGGCGCTCGACCCGCAACAGGGTCTCGGTCAACGGCTCGACCATGCGTTCCACCGCCCGGCGCCGTTCGTCCAGGTCACCGCCGGCCTCCGCGTTGACCGCACGCAGCCGGCCCTCCGCCAGTTCCATGAACCGCTGGTTGGTCTGGTCCAGGGCCTGTGCCGACAGGGACCGGAACCGTTCGGCGAGCTGCTCGTCCATGTACTCGGCGCGTTCGCGGGCCGCCTGCGCCTCGGCGCGGGAACCGGCATCGCGCGAGCGCGCCGCCAGCCACCCCAGGGCCGCGCCGACGGCCAGACCGACGAGGAGCGTGAGCAAGAGTGCAAGACCGTCCATGCGGCCCCATGGTGTCAGTCGCTGAGCGCCTCCCGCTGCCCGACGGCGCCACCGGCGGTGATGTTGCCACCAGAGCCGATATCGGCTGTGAAATGGGCCCGGACGGCAGGATCCCCGGACGAAGGGGGCCGGCGACTCAGTTCTGCGAGCCCGGCCCGGGGACCGGCAGGCACCCCGCCAGCGCCGACCGCCAGGCCAGCACCGACCCCCAGTACTCCGGCCGCGGCTCGTGCGGGGCCAGCAGCCACATGCGCTCCCATGACGGCGACTCCCGGGCCGAGATCATCATGCGCGGGGACGGGGGCACCTCGTCGCGCACCGGGTACCACCAGTACTCGAGGGGTTCCAGCAACGCCATCAGGCGCTCCTCCAACCCACGGTCGGGACGCACCTTCACCAGCACCCACGGCCGGTGCCGGCGCAGGACCTCCAACGCCCCCGCGATCACGTCCGGTTCCGAACCCGCGGTGTCGACCGTGACCACACGCGGGCGGGTCGCTGCCTCCTCGTTCCACCGCGACAGGGACACGAGCGGAACCTGGGTGTGCGCCAGATCGGTACGCGTGGCCCCCGACACCGTCGCGTTGCACATGTCGTTGTGCGAGGACCGCCGCAGCCGCGCCGTCCCGTTGTAGTTGCCGACCGCCGTGCCCACCACCGTGAAACCCAGGTCGCCCGAGCCCGAAACCGTGCGCGCCGCCGACGCCAGCTCCGGGGTCGGCTCGAACGCGAAGACCGCACGCCGCGACCGGGCTGCAGCCAGGGCCGCGTACACCCCCACGCCTGAACCGACGTCGAGCACAGCGCCCGGCTCGGCGTGCTCGACCGCCGCCAGGAAACGGGCCAGGCTCGCCCGCTCGTGCTGGGCCAGACCGAACCCCGCCAACCTGCGGGGCACCGTCAGATAACCCGGAAGCTCCAGCTCGAGGCGGTCCGGACCGGCCTCCGGCCACCCCTCCGGCCTCGGCAGGTCCACAGTGAGACGGCGCGACCACGGAGGCAGGCGGGACGCGTCCAGCCCGCCGAACCGGCGCGGCAGACGGGTCCGCAGGCGCTGTGTGGCGAAACGCACGAGCGGATAACGGCGCACGAGCGCACGCAATTGGTCGGTGACCACAGTGTTCCCCCCAGAAACGGTGCCGCGGCCAGGGCTGCGGACCCGCACCGTCGACCGTGACCCCCTCGACGGCCGGGGAACGGCGGCCGGGCCACCTCCCCCTTCGGTGTCGCACCCCTCACAGGCCGGTGGACCGGCCCGCGAGTCCCTCCCCCTGCTCGCGGCTGTGCCTCGACAACACGCTCCGAACCTACTGCGTGTGGCCGTCGGGGCGCATGCGGTTTCCGGGATCGGCCTGGGCCGACCACGACGAAGGATCGGCGGCCCCGATGCTCCGCATAGACTCGGGACCTGTGAGTCTGACAATCGGGATCGTCGGCCTGCCCAACGTCGGCAAGTCCACCCTCTTCAACGCATTGACCAAGAACGACGCTCTGGCCGCGAACTATCCGTTCGCGACCATCGAGCCCAACGTCGGGGTCGTGGGTGTGCCCGATGCCCGGCTCGGCACGCTGGCGGAGATCTTCGGCTCGGCGAAGGTCCTCCCGGCGACCGTCGACTTCGTCGACATCGCGGGCATCGTGCGCGGCGCCTCCACCGGTGAGGGCCTCGGCAACAAGTTCCTCGCCAACATCCGCGAGAGCGACGCCATCTGCCAGGTCATCCGGGCCTTCGAGGACGCCGACGTCACCCACGTCGACGGCGACATCGAGCCCTCCCGCGACATCGAGACCATCAACACCGAGTTGATCCTCGCCGACCTCCAGACCCTGGAGAAGGCCGTCCCGCGCCTGGAGAAGGAAGCCAAGCGCAACGCCAAGGACAAGGCCGCCCAGGAGACCCTGCAGGCCGCGCGCGACGCCCAGAAGGCCCTGGACGAGGGCACGTCCCTGTCCGTGGCCGAGGGTGTGGACCTCGAGCGGCTGCGTGAGCTCAACCTGCTCACCGTCAAGCCGTTCATCTACGTGTTCAACCTCGACAGCGACGAGCTCGCCGACGAGAAGCTGCGCGCCCGCCTGCAGGAGCTCGTGGCGCCCGCCGAGGCGATCTTCCTCGACGCCAAGATCGAGGCCGAGCTCGCCGAACTCGACGAGGACGAGGCCCAGGAGCTGCTGGAGTCCCTCGGCCAGACCGAGTCCGGCCTCGCCCAGCTCGCCCGCGTCGGGTTCAACACCCTGGGCCTGCAGACCTATCTGACGGCGGGGCCCAAGGAGGCCCGTGCCTGGACCATCAGGAAGAACGCCACCGCCCCCGAGGCGGCCGGGGTCATCCACACCGACTTCCAGCGCGGCTTCATCAAGGCCGAGGTGGTCTCCTTCGACGACCTCGTCGCGGCCGGGGACATGCAGACCGCGCGCTCGGGCGGCAAGGTCCGCATCGAGGGCAAGGAGTACGTGATGGCCGACGGCGACGTCGTGGAGTTCCGCTTCAACGTGTGACCGGGCGCGGGGGCGGCGCGGCCTGCGCCGTCCCCGCGAGCCCGGCAGCAGCGGCGAGGGTCAGATGACCGCCTCGCCCTGCCAGAAGTCCCACGTCGTGCCCCACGGGTCGGTGACCGTGACGGTGCGGGGCCCGTACGGCTTGTCCACCGGTTCGTCGACCTCGACGCCGGCGTCCCTGATGCGGCGGTACACCGCGTCCGCGTCCGGGACCCCGATGATCAGGTAGCCGCCGGACGGTGAGGACGCCCCGCCGCCGAGGCTGACCTGGGCCGCTCCGACCGCGATCCGCCCCTCGTACCAGCGGCCCTCCTCGTCGCGTGCTGCTTCGGCCGGACCGAACCCGAGAACGCGGGTCAGCCACTCCGCGGCCGCATCGCCGTCGGGGTAGCGCAGGTACGGGCTGAGGCTCAGGAACGTCGTGTCGTCATCGTCGCGCTGTGTCATGGCGTCAGTCTTGCACCGTGATGCGCGGGGGTTCTTCTAAGGAATCGGCCTCCACGCCGATGTGGAACGGGTCGCCCCGGGCTGGCTGCCGTCGGCCACGTACCAGAGGTATGCGACGACGCTCGTCGGGGCCGGCGACCGGGGAGGCCGTCCACAGGCTTCCGTCGCACTTTCACGTTGACAAGGCCCGTCCCGGCGCCGGGGGCAGCGAGGGTGCCCCCGGGCGCCAGAGCCCCGATGACGCCGATCGGCGAATGCTATCATGAGTGATAGCAGGCCAGGGGAGGTGGTCTCGAATGGCGTCCATCATCGTGCGAGGGCTCGACCAAGCGCTCAAGGAGCAGCTCGCCGCACAAGCTGAGGAGCACGGGCGCTCCATGGAGGCGGAGGTCCGCGACATCCTCACGAAGGCGGTGCGCAGGCCGCACATCGGTCTGGCGCTCATGCGGGCAGCACAGGGTGTGGGCGGCGTCGACGACCTTCCGGTCCCTGAACGGGACGACGAGGCGCGCGCGGTGGAGTTCGAGTGATCGTCCTCGACCCCAATGTCATCTCTGAGCTGTTCCGGTCGGAGCCCGACGCCCGCGTCGTGGGGTGGCTCGAGTCCCTCACGGGGGAGGTCGCCATCACGTCAGTGACCCTCGCGGAGTTGCTGGCCGCGGTGCGTCGCCTTCCGGACGGTCGGCGCAGGACGGAATTGTGGTCACGCATCGAAGCAACGGTCGAGCCGTACCGTCAGACCCGTGCCGTGCTCACTTTCGACGCTGCTGCGGCCGAGCGTTACGCGGAGATATTCGCTGCGAGGGAGGTCGCCGGGCTGCCGATCAGCACGGCTGACGCGCAGATCGCCGCGATCTGCCGCGTACACCACGCCACCTGCGCGACGCGCAACGTCAAGGACTTCGTGCACACCGGTATCGATCTGGTCGACCCGTGGAACGCCTCGGGGACTGTCTGACCGAGCTGTCGCGGCGCTCGACGGTGCTTCCACAGCGGCGACCTGCCCGATCGGTACCGAGTCCGTTCACAGAGTTTCTCTGATTCCGGCGCAACCGGCTCTGTCGTGACTGTACGATCACGGTGTGCAGCATTACAGGGCACGATGGTCGTCGACCTCCTCCTGAACGCCTGCGCTCCTGCCGGGGCCGTGCCCCTCACCCCTCCGATGGACACGGACCCCCGCGGCTCCCCCCGCGGGTTCTCGACAACCGGGGCCGGGCGCCCTCCTGCGGGAGGCGGTCGCGCCGCCTCGCGCGCTGCACAACGGCGGGCGTGTGCGTCGCACACACGCCCGCCGTCGGCCGTCCCTCGGGGCGCGCACCCCGAGGGACGGCCGCACCTCCGTGGCCGTCCGGTTTGCGGGCACGGCCCTTCTCATGTGCGGGTCCCCAGGCGTCGGCGGCACATTCGTCCTCAGTCGTGGCCCGGCTCGGGGCCGCGCAGCCGCAGACGGTCGCGGAGTGGCCAGGTTTCTACGAGGCCCACTTCGACGAGCGCGACCTCTCGGGGTGTGGAAGGCCTGGCCCCTCGGCCCCCGAGGACGGCGAGGACCCCACCCGAGTACCCCGACACGTGCGGAGGGCCAGGCGCGGCCACCGCACGCCCCCGCACCGGTGCACCGGACCGGTGTCAGGACGTGCGGAGGGCCAGGCGCGGCCACCGCACGCCCCCGCACCGGTGCACCGGACCGGTGTCAGGACGTGCGGAGGGCCAGGCGCGGCCACCGCACGCCCCCGCACCGGTGCACCGGACCGGTGTCAGGACGTGCGGAGGGCCAGGCGCGGCCACCGCACGCCCCCGCACCGGTGCACCGGACCGGTGTCAGGACGTGCGGAGGGCCAGGCGCGGCCACCGCACGCCCCCGCACCGGTGCACCGGACCGGTGTCAGGACGTGCGGAGGGCCAGGCGCGGCCACCGCACGCCCCCGCACCGGTGCACCGGACCGGTGTCAGGACGTGCGGAGGGCCAGGCGCGGCCACCGCACGCCCCCGCACCGGTGCACCGGACCGGTGTCAGGACGTGCGGAGGGCCAGGCGCGGCCACCGCACGCCCCCGCACCGGTGCACCGGACCGGTGTCAGGACGTGCGGAGGGCCAGGCGCGGCCACCGCACGCCCCCGCACCGGTGCACCGGACCGGTGTCAGATCTGTTCGCTGTTGTGGTTGGTCCTCGCGGAGGCGACGGCCTCGTCCTGAGGTCCGCTGTCCTGCTTACCCTCCTTGATGAACAGCGCACCGACGATGCCGAGGGACCCGATCACCGCTGCGACGGTGAAGGCGACGTTCACCCCGTGGATGAGCCCTTCCACGCCGTGCACGGCCGGGTCCTGCGCGGTCCCGGTCATGACCGTGACCAGAAGGGCGGTTCCGACGGAGGCGGCGATCTGGCGCATGGTGTTGTTCAGGGCGGTGCCGTGGGGGATCATCCGCTGCGGCAGCTGATTGAGCGCCGCCGTGGTCACCGGCATGATGATCATCGCCGTGCCCAGCATGCGTCCGGTGTTCACCGCAGCGATGTAGGTGAAGGGCGTCTCCGGGGTCAGGCCCGCGAGCATGAAGGTGGTCACGGTGAGCAGAGTGAACCCGGCGACGGCGAGCCACTTGGCCCCGAACCGGTCGTAGATGATCCCGGTGACCGGAGACATGATGCCCATGAGCGCGGCACCCGGAAGGAGGGCCAGGCCGGCTTCCATCGCCGAGAAATCGTTCATGTTCTGCATGTACAGCGGAATCATGATCATCCCGCCGATCATCGAGATGAACACGCACATGCCCAGCACGGTGTTCAGCGTGAACATCGGGTTCTTTAGGGTCCGGAACTCGAGCATCGGATCGTCCGACTTCAACTGGCGCCGGACGAACACGGCCAGGACCACCACACCGACGACCAGGGGCAGAAGCACCTGGGGGCTCGCCCAACCGGAGTTGCCGCCGGCGCTGAAGCCGTAGAGGAGCCCTCCGAAGGCGATCGAGGACAGAATGATCGAGAGGATGTCCAGGCGGGGGAAGGTGCGCTCGGTGACGTTGGCGAGGATGAAGTGGCCGACGATCATGGCGATCACGGAGATCGGCAACATCATCAGGAAGAGCGTCTGCCACGGGAAGCTGTCCACGATCCAGCCGGACAGGCTCGGCCCGATGGCCGGGGCGAACGCGATGACCAGACCGAACGTCCCCATGGCCCTTCCACGCCTGTCGCGGGGGAAGATCGCGAAGAGGATGGTCTGCATGAGAGGGATGATGATCCCACCACCTGCGGCCTGAACGACCCGTCCGGCGAGCAGCACCGCGAACGTGGGGGCCAGTGCGCACAGGATGGTTCCGACCGAGAACAGCCCCATCGCGGTCATGAAGAGCGCGCGTGTGGTGAACTTCTGGATGAGGAACGCCGTGGTCGGGATCATGATCCCGTTGACCAGCATGAAGACCGTCGTCACCCACTGCGCGGAGTTCGCCGTGATGCCGAAGTCCCTCATGAACGCGGGCAGTGCCGTGTTCAGCAGGGTCTGGTTGAGGATGATGACGAAGGCGCCCAGGACCAGGACCGACAGGACGAGGTTGCGGTTGACCGGCGCAGGGGGCGTGGGCGCCTTCCCCGTGTTCTCCGGCCCATCCGGGCCCCGGGCGTCGGACGAGGGGACGACGGCTCTCTCGGGCAAATGAATCGCCTTTCCGCGCGTGGCCCCGGGGCAGTGCTCCTGGAGGGCCTGGTGGTCTTCGACGGCCGGTTTCGATCCATGCGCCCGCGCTACGGCAGGCCGAGGGTCGTGTCCGTCACCTGGGTCGCCGGGTGGTGCCAGTCGGTCGGCCGCGGTGGGTCAGCGGTGGGTCATGGGTCATCACGCGCATCGCGCCCGCTGCGGGGCGGCAGTACGTCCGCGGTCCTCAACGCACGATCTTCGGCGTCGAGTCCTGACGGGCCTCGGCGGCCCTCGACTACCAGGGTAATCATTGTTTACCCCAGGTCTGTCGCCCGGGGAGGGTCATGAAGCGGGTCCGGTCGCACATGCCCAGGGCACGGCGGGATCCTCGGCGCGAGTGGTGTTGCCCACGTCCGGGGGCAGGGGGCGGGAGAGCGGGGGTGCTGCGCCGGTCAGCCGTTCGGCATGGTCGGCCGCCGAGCCCGTCAGTCCTCGGGGCGGGGGCGGTNCCTCGGAGGTGATGCGCATGTGCTCGGTCGACGGGTTGTGCGCGAACTCCCACAGGTGTCCGGCCGGGTCGGCGACGTAGCCCGAGTACCCGCCCCACCCCTTGGCCGCGGGCTCGCGCACCCCGGTCGCGCCGGCCTCGACCCAGCGTTCGAACATGGTGTCCACGTCGCCGGGGGAGTCGAGGTTGACGGCCATGGTCACGCCCCGGAACACGTCGCCGCCGTCCCCGGGCGAACCCGGTCCCGTCCCCGGGGGCAGTCCCGCGTCCTCCGCGAGGTCGTCCCAGCCGTACAGTGCCAGCGCCGGTCCGGTGGTGGGCAGGAAGACGATGGCGCCGAGGTCGTGCCTGCGCTCGAACCCGACAGCCTCGTAGAACTCCGCTGCACGGGCCACATCGTGGACGCCCAGGGTCAGTAGTGAGAATCGGTGATCCATGGCCGGGACCCTAGTCCGCACCTGTGACACCCTCCCGACCGGCCTCCGGAGCTCGGCTTGAGGCCTCCAGGGGGGAACGGAGTTCCTCTTGGGGTTGAGTCCTTGCTCTCGCGCGGCGCAGGTCTTCCTGACCGGCGGGTGACTAATGGCTTTCCGGTCGAACCAGAATTGGGTCACCCTTCTCACCCAGCTGGAGTGATTCCTGTGGAGGAAGTGGCCATCGCACCTTTTGGGATGTTTGTTCGGTGCGTGCAATGCGCCGAACCCGGGGAAACGCGGAGCCGTCAAGGGCTCTCCCAACCCGCACAATGCCTCACTATAGGGATGGGGTAGACAAGACCTTGGCGAGGCCCCGACAGCAACGTGGTCACAAAGCACGGACAACGTGGCGGCGCCGTGCACAGGCGTCGTACCGGCGCCGGGCGCACGACCGCCCGGCGAAGGGCCGACCACGTGCCGACGGCGCAGCGTCGAAGCAGACGAAGCAGGCCGGGCGACGACGTCCAGTGAGGAGGCGGGGATGGCGAAGGGCGCACGGCGCGGCACCGCCGTGCAGGACCGGGCCGAGGAGACCGGGTTCGACGACGGGTTCGACGAGCCGTCCACCAAACCCCCGGGCCGTTGGGCCGGCGGGCGGTGGCTCGTCGGTGCCGGACGCGTGGTGCTGTGGGTCTTCATCGCCGTCGTCATCGTCAACGGCATCATGATCCCCCTCCGCGGCGGCTTCGCACTGCCCGCGGCCGACGACGCACCCGAACAGACCGAGTCGGTCGACTACCCCGAGACCGCGGCCGCCGCGTTCGGCCTGCGCTTCGCCGAGGTCTACCTCAACACCGAGGAGTCCGGCGAGGAACGCCTGGAGGCGCTGGCTGCCTACGTGCCCGAGGGCCAGGCCGCCGACCTCGAGCTGCCCGCCGACAGCCTCGCCGCCGAGAACCTCACCGTCTTCGCCGTCGACGTCGAGAACGAGAACAATGCGATGGTCGTGGTTCGCGCCGACGTCAACGACGAGCCCATGAGCCTGGAGGTGCCGGTCTACTCCGACGGCGACTCCCTCGTCGTTTCGGGCCGTCCCGCGCTGCTGGGCGCACCCACCCGGGCCGAGCTCCCGCCCGGAGCCTCCTTCGAGACCGACGACGCCGCCGCACAGGAACTCCAGGATGTGCTGCCGGGCTTCTTCGAGGCCTACGCGCAGGAACCCGGCCATCTCGACCGTTACGTGGAGGCCGACGCCTCGATCACGCCGCTTCCGGCCAATAGCCTGGAATTCGCCGAACTGTCCGAGATCACGGTGCCGTCCCGGTCCGCGTCCGGTGAGGAGGACGTCCGCAGGGTGGCCGCCACGGTCGAGTGGACCCTCCCGGCCCCCGACGGGAGTGGGACCGGACAGCTGACCCAGGATTACCTGGTGACCGTCGTCGACCTCGGCGGCGAGTGGCACGTGCGCGACATCCAGGGCTCCCCGCGTTCGTACGGCGAATGACGGGGACAGTAGGCAAGGAGACGAGAAGGACATGCTGACACCAGAGTCGACACCGGGAGGCGGCGACTGACATGCTCCCCCTGCTGTCTTCCACAACGGACGCCCTGAACGCCGGCGGCACGGAACTCCTCAATCTCGCGGTGGAGACCAACACCAACGAGAACGCGCCCGACACCGGCGGCCTGGCCGACTTCCTGCGCGGCTTCTTCGGTCCCCTCTTCCTCGTGATCGTCTCCATCGTGGCGGTGTTCTTCCTGTTCACGCGGGAGATCACGCGGTTCGCGCAGTTCATCATCCTGGCGATCTTCATCGGGATCGTCTTCTACGTCCCCGGCATCATCGAGGTCATCGCGGTTGCGCTCGCTCGGGCGATGGGCGTGTCGACGGAATAAGGCGAGGGAGGCCGGCAAGCGTGGATCTGCCCACGTACACCAACATCTGGCGTATCGAGAAGCGGCTCTACAAGCTCTACGACTTCCGGCTTCCCATGCCGCTCCCGGTGGGGACCTTCGGGGTCGCCATAGGGGTTTTCCTCATCTGGGTGGTGCTGCTGAGCATCCTCAACGCCCCGTTCGCCTTCGGCAACGGCTGGCACCTGGTGCTGTGGGTCGTTCCGCCCGGGGTGATCACCGTGCTGGCCACCCGGCCGGTCATCGAGGGCAAACGCCTCACGGAACTGCTGATCTCGCAGGCCCGGTTCCTCACGGAACCTCGTGTGATGACCCGCCTGGCGCCCGAGTACGAGCCGGGGGAGCTGCGGGTGTCGGGGCGTGTGTGGCACCGGCACCCGGACGCGGGTCCGCTGCCGATGCCGGGCCGCCGGAGTGCCGAGGGCGAGCACGGTGCCGCGGTGGCCGGGGAGCACGTTGAGCACGACGCGGCCGGTGCTACAGCGGACGTGGTCGTGCCCGACGCCCCGCCGCTGCGCGGGGTCGCCGGACGTGCGCAGGCGGAGGCGGTGCACGCGGAGCCGTGGGAGGAGCTGTACACCCCGGCCGAGGGCGCCCGCCGGGCAGAGCCCGCGGACGCTGCCGAGAGCGGACACGCCGCAGCCGACCACCCCGCCGCTGACCATGCGCACGCCGAGAGCGCCGGTCGGCCCGAGGGCGCTGCAACCGAGGTGTCCGCCGGACCCGCCGAAGCCGCCGAACCCACCGAGCGCGGAGGACTCAGGAACCGCGGAGCGGACGGTGCCGTCGGCCGCCCGCACCCCCCGGAGACCGTGCACGGCGCGGCCGGGTCACACGATGTCCAGGAACACGAGGACGGGCCGACCCGAGCCACCGGGCCGCGAGCTCCGGAGTCCGCGGAGTCTTCCCGGTCCCAGGAGCCCTCCGGTGACTCCGACCCCTCCGGGCCCGGTGCGCGTGAGCGCGAACGGGTACCGGCCTTCGCCGCTGCCGGCCCCGCCCGGGAGGCCACCGGGCGGGAGCGGCAGCCCTCCGCGGTGCACGACGGGTACCAGGAGTCGGAGCCCGAGCCACGCGCCTTCACCCGCGCCTCGGCCGACCCCGGGCCCGCCGGCGATGGTCGCAGCGTGGGGCGCAAGGTGCTCAACTACTTCGGGTTCGCGTTGGCATCCGGCCCCGCCGACCCTTCCGGCGGTGACGGGGGACAGGGCTCCGGACGCGGACGAGGCTCCGGCGGGGGTGACGGTTCGGACGGGTTCGAGGACGCCGGCGACGACGCCTCCTTCGGCCGCTCCGAGGACGAGGGCCGGGGCCGTGAGAACGGTCAGGGCGATTCCGTGGGACAGGACGACTTCGACGGGTTCGACGACCCGGTCTTCGTCACCGAGGAGGACGAGGACCGCGACCGTGACGCCTGGTTCGCGTCGCTGCGTGCATCCTCGGGACACACGCCGGTGGGGCTGACCTCGAAGGGCGCCTACACCGGAAGCGACACCGGCCCGATGTCGAGCGAGGAGCTCGCGGAGGCGGCCGGTTCCCGGGAGGAGTCCGCGCCGGCCCGTCGGCTGCGCGGGCGCATCCAGGGGATCCAGGTCACGCGGGAGCTGGACGGGCGCCGGAACGAGAGCGAGCGCCTGGAGGCGGCCGCACCCGAACGTGAGCAGGAAGGCCGACAGGGGCACGAGCAGGAACGGGGCTCCGCGCGCGGACGTGCGCCGGAGCCTGCCCCCGAGCGTCGGCGCGCCCGCGCCCAGGGGCAGGCGTTGCCGCCCGAGACGTCCGAGTCGCAGACGCACTGCGCACGGGGCGGCGACGGGCAGGCCGCCGGAGCAGCGGGCACCGCGATGCCCGGCGCGCCCGAGCAGACCGCCGGGGCCGAGCAGGCGCCTGCGCCGAAGCGGCGTCCGCATGCGGCCCCGTGGGAACTGGATCGCGGCCATCGGACGCAGAAGGGCCGTGAGGCCCGCCGCAACGCCCCGGGCAGTCGGGACGGCGGCGGGGGTCGGGGGGACCTGCCCGACCTCTCCGACTACGCGGCCCGGTTCGCCGAGGCCACGGGTCGCCCGGCGACCGAGGCGTACCAGGTGCCGTGGTTGCCTCCCGCATCCGGCGCACCGGCCGAGAGCGGGGAGGACACGGAGCACGGCCCTGCGCCCGGCCGTGCCACGGAGGACCGCGCGGACGGTGCGGGTGCCACGGACCGGGGCGCGCCGGACACCCATGGGGCGCACAACGCGCCTGCCGTCGACCCCGCGTCGGTGGAGGAGAGCGCGCCCTCCGGGCACTTCGCTGCGGCCTGCGGCGGCACGGCCACCCTGGACGAGGGCCCAGGTGCCCCGGGCACGGACGCGCAGGCCGACACGTCCGGCGGTACGTCCGCGGGGGCCTCGGCGGACGCCGACCCCGGCGTCGGGTCCGTGGACGGCCCCGACGCGGCAGCCGCAGCCCGCCCCAAGCCCTCGCTCCAGCTCGACCACGGCACCGGCGAGCACGACGCCATGCCGCGCCGCGAGCACGAGGACCCGGACGCCCACGGCCCCGAGTGGAACGAGCACATGTCCGTGCTCGACCACCATCTCAGCAAGGCCGACACCCCGGCGCCGCCACGCCCCAAGTTCGCCGACGCCGTGCCCGGCGGCGAGCGCGAACCGGAGCAGACCGAGGCCGCTGCCTGGTTCGACGACGGTGGGCGCCGACATCCTGATCAGCCCCGGGCCGGTGACCGCGGCAACCCGGTCATCTCTGCGCGGGAGTTGCGTGAGCGGGAACGGGTCCGGGACCGGAGTGAGGAGGACGGTTCCGAGCGGGACGCTCTCGAACTGGACGACCGTCAGCAGGAACAGGCCGGCGCCGATGGCGGGTCGACCGGCACCGGTACCGCCGGGACCGCCGAGCAGGAGCAGGCGGGCGCCGACAGCACCGGTGCGGGAACGTCCGCGCCGAAACCGCCGACCCAGCTCGACCACGGGACCGGCGAACTGGCGAGCTTCTCGGAGGTGAAGGGGGAACAGGCCCATTCGGCACCGTCTTCTGCTGCCGACTCGGCTGCCGGAACGGCTGCCGTCTCCGGC
>NZ_ANBF01000161.1 GCF_000341025.1 Nocardiopsis salina YIM 90010
CTCGAGCGCGCCGAGGCCGAGGCGCTGGAGGAGCGGCGCCGCCTCGCAGCGCGCAAGCGTTCCGACGGGGAGCGGATCCCCGGAACAGAGGCTGGGCCCGGAACAGGAACGGAGGCAGAGGAAGCGAAGGACCGGGACACCGGCCCCTCTCAGGCCTCCGACAGCGGCCGCACGTCCGAGGCGTTCGGCGGGTCCGACCGGTCCACCGACCCCGGTACCGCCACCGGCCCCGGGAACCGGACCGGCACCGGGCCCGACGCCGAGGAACACAGCCGGCACAGCGGCGCGCCTGCCTCGCACCCGCGCGCCAACCCGAGCCTGGCAGCGCTGGCCCGGGACCACGGCCCCGACGAGTACCGGGATCCGCCGGAACACATCGGATCCGGCGCCGACGCCTCCGGCACCGACGGGGACACCGCCCAAGCGACCGAGGAGTCCGCCGGCACCCCGTCCACCGACCGGGCGCCCGACCCCGACACCGCAGGCGACGCCCACGACGGCCGGCACGACGACGCCCACGACGGTGTCTTCCACCGGGTCGCCAACAACGCACGGCGGTTGGGCAGGCTCTTCGGTCAGCCCGCGCCGGGCGAGGAGCCCGACCCGGCCACCGAACGCGACGGCAAACCCGAACTCGAGCTCGACCACGGCACGGGCGAGCAGGAACGTCTCGGCGACACCCCCAACGGGGTCCCGGCCCAGCGTCCTGCACGCGACGCCGGCCCCGAGGCCGACCCTGCCGAACGTCCGGAGTCCGGCGGGACCCGCGGGGGGGGNTGGCGGCGCCTGGCCAGGGTGGTCACCGGCGGCGCATCCCCGGTGCGTTCCGACCTTCCGCCGAGCGACATCGAGCGCCTGCGCACCCCGCTCGCGGGGCCGCGCAACCTGGTCGTGCTCGGGTGCACCGGGGGCGCAGGTCAGACCGTCACCGCTCTGATGGTCGGCCACACCCTCGCCGCTCACCGGGACGACCGGGTCGTGGCCGTGGACGTCAACCCCGGACCCAACGGGCTCTCCCGCAGGGTGGGCGCGCAGACGCCCGAGACGCTGACCGCGCTGCTGGCCAACGCCGACGGGGTCCAGGAATACGAGCAGATGCGCTCGTACGCCAGTCGCGCGAACACCGGGCTCGAGGTCGTGCAGACCCTCGACGACCCGTACGTGCAGACGCTGGACGACCGGGACTACGGCCAGCTCGCCGACCTGCTGGGTGGCTTCTACGGGCTCACGCTCATGGACCCGGCGGCCACCGGGGTGTCGCGTGCGCTGCCGGGCGCGGACGGTCTCGTCCTGGTCGCCCCGGCCAGTGCGGACGCCGAGCGTGCTGTGTCGATGACCTTCGAGTGGTTGGACGGCAACGGCTACAGTGCTCTGCGCGCCAATTCGGTGCTGGTCGTCAACGGTGTGAGCAAGCGCAGCCTCCCGGACGTGGACGCCGCCGAACGGGTAGCGCGGGGCCGGTGCCGGGCCATCGTGCGGGTGCCGTGGGACGACCACCTGGGTGCTTCCTACACGCGGATCGACGTGGGGGCGCTGCGGTCGGCCACCAAGCGGGCCCACGGCGCCCTCGGCGGGGTCCTGGTGCGCGGCCTGGCCGACTGACCGGCCACCGGCCCCGGACCTTCGGGTTCCGGGCCCGCACACGCGGACGGGCCGCGCGACCCTCGGGTCACGCGGCCCGTCCGTTTTCGTCCGTTCGGGGCGTATTCGGTGGGCACTCGCCCTGTTGTCGGCACGGACAGCACCCACCGGACACGCCCGGTCGCGCCTTCTCGCGCCCGTGGCACCTGCGACGTCTGTCGCTCCTGCGACGGTTCGGCCCGGGAGCGGGGCACCTCGGCAACCGGACCCCGGATCCGGCCCCTCGGCGCGGGATCCTCGGCGCCGACCCGCCCGGCACGTACAGGCCCGGCGCTCACGCGGCCGGCGCGGTTCGCGGCGCGGCCTTGCGGCGCCGGCTCCTAGCGCCCGACCGGGGTGAAGTCGGTCGACCCGAGGAATTCGGGGCGCGCGTTGTTGGCGGCGAAGGGCTTGGTCGACGCGTTCTCCACGCTGTTGAACACCACGAAGAGGTTCGAGCGCGGGTACGGCGTGATATTGCCGCCGGAGCCGTGCATGCAGTTCGAGTCGAAGATGATCGCCCCGCCGGCCGGGCCGGTGAGCACGTCGATGCCGTGCTGGTCGGCCAGGTACTCCAGGGACTTCTGATCGGGCGTTCCGATCTCCTGGCTCTTGAGCGAGGCCTTGTAGTGGTTGTCGGGGGTCTCGCCCACGCACGACACGAAGGTCTTGTGCGAGCCGGGCATGATCATCAGCGCGCCGTTGTGGCTGTAGTTCTCCGTCAGGGCGATGGAGAAGCTGCAGGCGCGCATCCGCGGCATGCCGTCCTCGGCGTGCCAGGTCTCGAAGTCGGAGTGCCAGTAGAAGGATCCGCCTCCGAACCCGGGCTTGTAGTTGATGCGGCTCTGGTGCACGTAGACGTCGGAACCGAGGATCTGCCGGGCCCGCTCCACCAGGCGCGGGTCGTTCACGAGGTCGGCGAAGCGCTTGCTGATCTTGTGCGCTTCGAAGACCGACCGGACCTCGTTGGAGGCGGGCTCGACGACGACCCGCTCGTCCGAGCTCAGCGCCGGGTCGGAGCCCAGGCGCGTCAGTTCCTCGCGGAAGGCCTGCACCTCCTGGCCGCTGATGAGCGACTCGACCTGGGTGTAGCCGCGGTCGGCGTAGCCCTCGAGGTCGGCGCCGCTGAAGGGCCCGGTGTCGGCGGAGCCCCACACGGTGGGGTCCTTGCGGTAGAGCAGAGCCGGCTCGGTGGCCTTACGGGTCGGGTACTCGTCCGCGGTCGGAACATCCATCTGCAGAGTCATGATCGGTTCCCCCGTGGCAGGGGGTCCATCCTCTCTGTGGTCGACGGCTTTCCTTACGACATGTGAACGTAACAAAATCCCTCTTCGTGTTCGGAGCGTTAATTCCCCGATCCATGTTTGACTGACGTTTGTCTGGGTATTACTGCTATACTATATGGGGGGAATTCGAAGGTGGGCGAATTCGTTATTATATGGTGATCGAGCGTTTGCTGGGCGCGTTTCCGGGCTCACCTGCGTGATTTCACCCAGAGTGGCTGATCGGCTTACCCGGCGTATATCGTCCCAGGTCGTCCACTTGCGGGTCTCCAGTGGCGGGGGTGCCTCCACAGAATGGCATTTTTACTGTGAACTAGATCACCAAAAATTCATACACGCGCGGGTACAAGTTTTCAGTGTCTCCCGGCGGATTTCTCGGGAACTTCACCCGTGGGGACTGGCGTGAAAGGCTGCGCCGCCGCACAGTAGGGGGGTCCTTTGTTCTCTCCGACCCGCTCAAGGAGAACGCGTGAAGCAGACCCCCCGCACCCCCCGCACCCCCCGACCCTCCCGGCCGTCCCGCGCCCCCCGTGCGGCCGCCGCCCTGGCCACAGCCGGAGCCGCCGCCCTGGTCGCCACCCTCGGCTGGACCACCCCCGCAGCCGCCGACCACACCCTGCCCCCCGAAATCCCCGACGACTCCGTCGCCCAGGAGCAGCTCGACGGTCTTGACGTGCAGCCCAAGGGACCCCAGGACGGGTACGACCGGAGCCTCTTCCCGCACTGGAACGTCGTCGACAGCCCCTGCACCTCCCGCCAGGTCGTTCTCGAGAGAGACGGCCACGACGTCGTCACCGACGACGACTGCCAGCCCACCGAAGGCAGCTGGTGGAGCGCGTTCGACGACGAATGGGTCGACGACGACCCCTCCGACATCAGCGTCGACCACCTCGTTCCGCTGAGCGAGGCCTGGAAGACCGGCGCCGCCGACTGGACCACCGACGAGCGCGCCGACTTCGCCAACGACGTGGACAGCTCGCAGCTGTGGCTCGCAACGCCGTCCAGCAACAGCGAGAAGGGCGACCAGGACCCGTCGGAGTGGATGCCCTCCAACACCGACGTGCACTGCGACTACGCCAAGTCCTGGATCGACGTGAAGGACCGCTACGACCTAACCGTCACCGAGGACGAGCAGTCCAGCCTGCAGGGGACCCTCGACAGCTCCTGCTGACCCCCTCGTCCACCAGGGTCTGTTCGGTGGACGCCTTCCGTTGCTCCGGCCGACTAACTGCGCCGCCAGGCGTCCGTCGAGGGCGGTGGCGGGTGACGGGTGAGTGCAGCAGGTCATCGGTGTTCGCCGAACAGGCCCGAACACCACACCTAGGTCCCTGCCTCCGCGCGCGGCGCCGGCCCGGTTCTCGCCCGGGACCACCCGACGGTGGTCCGGGTCCCGGGCCGGCGCCGCGCCGTCGTGATGCCCGCGCCAGGTTCTGGCGCGCCGAAACCGCCTCGGCTTCCCACCCCACGCGGGATGCAGCACTATGGGTGGAACCCGAACGAACCGGGGATCCCGCGAGGGCACCCCGCGCTCGGGCGCGGACGTGTGCCGGGGCGCGCACGGCCCCCACCGCGTGACGCCCCGGCCTCCGCTGGACGCGAACTCCAGGACACGAGGACACCCGGACATCCGGACACGAGGAAGGGCTTGCAGATGACCGGCACCAGGGGCACCCGGAGCGCGACCCGCCTCGCGGTGCGCTACTTCGACGACCGCGTGCTTCTCAGCGACGCCGAGGCGTGGGCCTACTTCCGGCTGCCGACCGTCTCCTACGAGTTCACCACGCCCGAGGAACGCCAGGCCCTGGCCACCAACGTCACCATCGCGCTCGCCGCCATCCGCATGAACGACGCCGAGGTGCACCTGCGCGTGGCCCACCGCACGTACCCGGCGGCGGAGTGGGCCACCACTCTCGACGAGACCTCCGACGCAGGCCCGGGCTGGTACGACTACCTCGAGGAGATGTACCGGCACGTGTGGGCCAAGGACTTCTGGACCAAGGAGGTCTACCTCGGTGTCCGGCTCGGCCCCCGCAACAGCGGCCCCGGTCTCGGGTTCTTCTCACAGATCATGTCCGGCTACCAGCGCACCGAGCAGATGCTGGGCCTGACCGACGACGCCGTCGACGACCGTGAACTCGCCCGCTGGACCGACCAGGCAGAACGCCTCGGCCGCGCGCTGTCCGCCAGTTCCCTGCACGCCCGCCACGCCACCTCCGAAGAGATCGCCTGGCTCGTGCGCCACGCTGTCACCGGTTCGGCGGAGGAACCCCGTACCTCCGCCACGCCGAAGCGCACGTGGGGGCGGGGCGAGATCGAGGCCCTGGTCGACGGAACCCTCGTCAACGGGCGCTCGTCCCTGCGCCTCGAACAGCCGTCCGGCCCCACCCACGTGGCGTACCTGTCGTTCGCGCGCTTCCCCGACCTCATGCCGTTCCCCGACGGCGAGCCCTGGATCCACCACGCCGACGCGCTCCCGTTCCCCGTGGAGATGTCGCTGCGGATGAAGCTGATCCCTCCGGCGAAGGCCTCCAAGGACGTCGGACGCAAGCTCGCGCACGCCCGCGACATGGACGCCCACATCCGCGAGGCCGGCGTGGAGGCCCCCATCGCCCTCGCCGAGCAGATCGACGCCGCCCGCATGCTCGAGCACGGCATCACCAAGGAACGCCTGCCGTTCGTCTACGGATGGCACCGTCTCATGGTCTCCGCCCCCACCGAGAAGCTCCTCACCCAGCAGGTCGAGGCTGTCGTGGAGCACTACCGCGACATCGGTATCGACGTCATCAACTCCACCGGCGACCAGCTGTCGCTGTTCAACGAGTCGCTGCCCGGCGACCGCATCCGCCTCAACGCCTACGCCCAGCGCCAGCCGCTGCGCACCATCGCCGGCGGCATGCCCACCGCGACCGTGGACGTCGGCGACCGTATGGACCACACGCAGTCCGGGGGCGGCTGGGTGGGCCCCTACATCGGCGAGACGGTCGGACGCGCGCGCTCCATCGTGCACTTCGACCCGCTCGTGGCAGCTGCCCGCAACCGGCCCACAGCCATCGCGATCACCGGCGAACCCGGCGGCGGCAAGACCACGCTCGCGCTGCTGATGATCTACCAGCTCGCCCTGCGTGGGGTCACCGTCGCCGCGATCGACCCCAAGGGCGATGCGGAGTCCCTCGTGGAGCTGTTGCGCCGCCGCGGACGCAAGGCCCGCATCATGTCCCTGGGCTCCGCGCAGCCGGGCCTGTTGGACCCGTTCGCGTTCGGCGACGACCTCGCTGCGAAGAAGACCATGGCGACCGAGACCCTGCGGTTGCTGTTGCCCCGCATGAGCGAGGAGCGCGAGTCGGCGATGATCCAGGCGGTCGCCGCCGTCGCCAACCAGCCGCAGCCTTCGTTGGCCAAGGTCGTGGACCACCTGATCTCCGCCGACGACGCCGCGTCCCGCAATCTCGGTGCCGTGCTGCAGTCGATGTCGGAGATGCGCCTGGCGTCGCTCTGCTTCGACCCGCAGGGCGACGCCAGGATCGACACCGAGGGCTGGACGACCGTGTTCACCCTTGGCGGGCTGACCCTGCCCGACTCCGCGCTGCGCCGGGACGACTACTCCTACGAGCAGCGGCTCTCGGTGGCGCTGTTGTACCTGGTGTCGCAGTTCGCGCGGCGGCTCATGAACGGACTCGACCGGCGCCTGCCGAAGGCGATCTTCCTGGACGAGGCGTGGGCGGTGACCTCCACTCCCGAGGGCGCCAAGCTCGTACCGGAGGTCTCGCGCATGGGTCGTTCGCGGAACACGGCGTTGATCCTGGTCTCGCAGAACGCTGGGGACATGCTCAACGAACAGGTCACCAACTGCCTTTCGTCGGTGTTCGCGTTCCGTTCCAGCGAGCGCTACGAGGTCGAGAGCGTCATGTCGCTGATCGGTGTGGACCCGACCGAGGACCACCAGTCGGTGCTGCGCCATCTCAACAACGGCGAGTGCCTGTACCGGGACCTGGACGGACGGACCGGGCGCATCGGCGTGGACCTGGTGTCGGAGAACCTGCTGCGCTGGCTCGACACGAACCCGACCCGGCAGGGTCCGGCCTCGGCCGAAGGGGGCCTGGCGCCCGCCGGGATCCAGGAGCGGTAGCGGCTGGAAACACCGGGGATCTTGCTACCAGAGCCGACTTCGGCGCCGAAACCTGCTCCAGTAGCAAGATCCTCGCACCTCAGCGGGGCATGTAGCCGCTCTCGCCACCCGCACGTCCCACCCGTTCGCCCGCGCCAGGCACGCCGGCGCCCGCGCCCGCGTTTCGATCGGCCCGTCGACAACCGTGACACCCCCGTCACGGACCGAACCGCGGGCACGCTCGGACCTCAGTTGGGCCTGGAACGCGTAGTCGTACGGGTTGAAGGTTGCGTAGCCCTGCTCGGTGTCCCCTCCCGTAGGAAGACACCGGGGCCACCGGTTCCGTTGTCCCGCCGGGCTTTCGCACGTTCCTGCGACGCTGGGGTAATGAGCAACCCATCGGACCCCGACGTTCCCGACGCCTCCGACGGCTCCGCTACGCCGGGCACCCCCGCCACGCCGGATACTCCCGCCATCCCGGACACCCCGGGTACCCACTCCGACAACGAACATCTCCGCCGCATCTCCATCGAGCTCACCGCCCTGTCACAGTCGGCGCTGGCGTACTGCACCGACCGGTTCGACATCGAGCGCTTCCACCGGATCGGCGCCCTCGCCCGCGACCTCATGCAGACCGTCGCCCGTGAGGACCTGCCCGTCTACGAACCCGAGGTCGCGGCCTCCCTGGGGTATGCCACGCCCAAGCTGGACGTGCGCGGCGGGGTCTTCGATACCCAGGGCCGTGTGCTCCTGGTCAGGGAGAGGGCCGACGGCGACCGGTGGACCCTGCCCGGAGGATGGTGCGACGTGCTCGAGAGGCCCCGGGAGGCGATCGAACGGGAGGTGCTCGAGGAGTCCGGGATGCCGGTGCGCGCCGTGCACCTGGCCGGGGTCCTGGACCGGCACGAGTGGCCGCACGCGCCCGTCTACGACCGGCACGTGTACAAGCTGATGTTCGTGTGCGAGCCCGCCGGCAGCGTCGAGGCGGACTTCGACGCCGGCTTCACGAGCGACGAGACCAGCGCTGTCGGGTGGTTCGACGTGCACGACCTCCCGGAGCTGTCCGTGGCTCGGGTGCTTCCCGAGCAGGTCAGGTTGCTGCACGGGCACTGGAAGGACCCCGGTCCCGCACACGTCGATTGACGCGGCACCCCGAAAACCCCGTGCGCCGGGCCTGCCCGCGCTCGTACGGTTCGAATGACCCTCTGATGGTTGATCGTTCGGGACACCCGCCACCCCCCTGAGAGTCGAGGCCCCGCCGTGATCGAGCTCCGCCCGTGGAACCACCCCGACGACACCCCCCGCCTCCAGGACCTGGCCGAGCGCCTGTGGCCCCTGGCCCGGCACCCCGGAGGCATCGGGTGGGAGGCCGCCACCCGGCAGCGCCGTGCCCACACCCGCCTCGCCGAGCGGGACGGAACACTCGTCGCCTGGGCCGAGATCGAGGACTCCGAGATCGAGATCTACGGGGCCCATCACGCCCCCGATGCGGGAGAGGCGCTGCTCGCCTGGGCCCTGGAGATCGTCGAGCCCACGGAACCCACGACGCCGGATCCGACCGCCGCGAGTGGGCAGAGCAACTCGGACCGGACCGAACCCACACGCCTCCGGGTCGGACACGGCGATGAGGTGCTCGCCTCCCTCGCCCGTCGGGCCGGGTTCGCACCGGACCCGACAGGATTCCCCTGGCACGGGCTGTTCCGCTCGGCCGACCGGGCAGAGGGCCCCACCTGGCCCGAGGGCTACCGCGTGCGTTCCGTGCGCGACGACGAGGCCGAGGCCCGCGTCCAGGTGCACCGGGCCGCCTGGCATCCGCCGTCGATCCCGTACCCGCCGGAACGCGCCGCGCGGGTGTCCCCGGACGCCAAGAGCCGGTTCTGCACGGAGTTCTACGAGGACATGCGCCGTAACCCGATGTACGACCCAGCGCTCGACCTCCTGGTCGAGGCGCCGGACGCGTCCTTGGCCGCGCACTGCACGGTGTGGTGGTCGCCGGCGCTCGGGGTGGCCGAGGTGGAGCCGTTGGGGGTGGTGCCCGAGCACCGCCGGCGCGGGCTGGGCGGGACACTCGCGTTGGAGGCGTGCGCGCGCGTGCGGGATCTCGGAGGGCACGAGGTCTTCATCAACGGGGAGTACGTGGAGGTCTATCCGCTGCCGACGCAGGTGTACACGAGTGTGGGGTACCGGCAGGTGGAGCTTTCCGTGCCGTGGGCCCGGGCGCGTTCCTGATCCCTTCCCGCCGCACCGGGCTCGGTCCACATGCGGGTGGCCAACCGCCTCTCCACGCATCTGAACATCCTCTGCGGTGGCGACTACGAGATCGCTGAGAACGCCGGGATCAACCTCGACGGCGCCCGCACCAGCCACCGCATCCCGGATGTGGTCGTCTTCGACGGCGCTCCGCCCGGGCGGAGCTACACCGACGTTCCCCACTCCTGGCCGTCGAGATCATCTCGCCGGAGAGCACTTTTCGGGACAGCAGCACCAAGCGTGCGGAGTACGCCGCGTTCGGGATCCCCTCGTACTGGATCATCAACCCGCTCGCGGAACGTCGTATCGCCCTGCTCGAACTACGGCTCGAGCAGGGCGGGTACCGGGATGCGGCCATGGTCGGTGGTGATGCTGTCTTCCGCACCGAAGCGCCGTTCCCCGTGACCTTGGTGCCGCACTGGCTCACCGCGAGCTGGCCGTGGCTGCGGCACATCGACGGTGAATGAGCCGACCCCTGAATCGACCGTCGAACCGGCCGTAATTCCATGGATTTCCGCGCGGATCCCGGGGATCATGGCGCGCATGGTTTCGACAGTGCAGAACATCGCGATCGATTGCGCGGACGCCTATGAACTGGCCCGATTCTGGAGCCGGGTGACCGACGGCCCGCTGGACCCCGAGTCCGAGCCGGGCGGGGAGTTCGCGGCGGTCCACATGCCGGACGGGACAACCCTGTTCTTCCACACGGTGCCCGAGCCCAAGGAGATCAAGAACCGGCTCCACCTGTGTTTGCGCCCGAAGACCTCGCGCGATCCGGAGGTGGAGTGGCTGTTGGAGATCGGTGCCACCTGGGTCTCTGACCACCGCAAGCCCGACGGAACCGGATGGGCGGTTCTCGCCGACCCCCAGGGCAACGAATTCTGTGTCTTGCGCAGTACGGCGGACCGGGCCGTCACCCCCTGATGTTCCGTCGACCCGCGTGATTCGGGCGCAGGCCTGGGGTGCTCCGCGCTCGGTTCTGCGCCCTCGGCCCTCCGCCTGTCGGCGCGTGCCTTCCCGCGTGCGCTTTCCGGCGTCCGCTCTGCGCCACGCCCCGGCCCGTGACCCTGGCCGGTGCCGGAGCCCCGGCCCGCGTCGCGGGCTTTCCTCTTTTCGCCCCGCCGCCACGTCGTCCGGTTCTTCCGGCCGGCTGGGCCGGATCGTCCGTTCGATCCCACAACGCCGGTGCTGTCAAGGGTCCATCGGCCCCTGAACTCGCTCCACGGTTGCACCAGCGTTTCTTTCCGTTTCCGGGCGGTTGCTTTTCGGTGGTCCCGTGTCAACTGATGATGAAGACCCTTGCTGCTGCTTTGTCATGAGAGGCAGGATTCGTCGTACGTTCCGTGATGAAGGCGGAGCGTTCCGTGCTTTTCTGTGCGGATTGTTCATCGGATTGGAAGGACCTACAAATGCAGACCCCGCAGGACACTCAGGAGCCGCAGGCGCAGCCGGAGACCC
>NZ_ANBF01000162.1 GCF_000341025.1 Nocardiopsis salina YIM 90010
TGAACTGGCCCCCATCGCCGGTGCGGTCGACAACCTGCTCGCGGTCACCCTCGAGCAGCTCGGCGTCAGCGCCCTGCTGGGGTACCTCGGCCTCTGATCGCTGGATCCCGGATATGGGATCCGCCTTTCTCATGCGCGGAGGCGCATGCGTTGGAAAACGCATGAGTGCATGGTCGAAAGGCTCTGCGTTGCAGAAACGCGCAGAAGGGCTCGCGTGGTCCCGGGGGAGCTGGAGGCGCCCGGGACCGCGCGGCCCCTCTTGTTGTCGAGGCCCACGTGTCGGTCGGCCAGAGGGCCCACCGACACGTCGACCAGTCTGTCGGCCTGGCCGGGCGGTCAGGTCCTGAGCCGACCAGCCGGCCATGTGTGTGGTGAGAACGCCTTTCCTGCATGGAATCGCTGTGAATTGACCCACATGAAGGCTCTCGGTGGGGCTTCTGTTCGGTGCGCTCTGGGTGTCGTTCCTGGACAGAGCTGTGTGCTGGTACTGAGTTCGGCAAGGCCCTGGATCCGCGGATTGTCGGTCGCGTCGGTATAACTCACGGGTAGCCCTGTTGTCCCCGGCCGCGCGTGTACCCCGCACGCACGGCCCGACCCCCGGAGCCCCCACCGTGACCGAGCCCCCGGCGGCCGCCCCACCGAATACAGCGAACGCGACTCCTTCCAGGAACAGGTCGACAGGGTCACCGACGGCGACGACGTGGTCTCGTCCCAGGCGATCCTGTCGCTGATGCCCCAGGGGGAACCGGAGAACATCGAGTCCCTGGCCGGTGACCTGCGCAGGTACGGGGACACGGTCAGCGAGACCGGGTACGACATCAAGTCGGCCTGGGGCGGGCTGACCACTACGCCGCTCTCGACCCGGTGGCCGAGGACGGCGACGAGGTCCAGACCGGCACCGACCGGGCGGCCACGGCGCTGGAGACCTTTGCCGGTGAGCTGCAGAGTATTCAGCGCCGGTTCCAGACCCTCTACGAGGATGTCAGCGATTTCCGTAACCGCATCGACGACGACCCGGACTGGCAGAAGGGTGAGTGGTTCGGTCTCGCCAAGAGCGACGAGGTCAAGGAGAACGAGCGGCTCATCGAACGCGCGCACGGGCTCCTCCAGGAGTACGCCGACGCGGAGGTGGCCTGCGCCGACGCGATCAGCCGCGGGATCCCGGGGCGGACGCGCTTCGAATCGATGCCCTCGGACGCCGACGACGGTGCCCTGGACGAGGACGTCTTCTACCACGGCTACGAAGGCTCGGTCGAGGACATGGCCGAGGGGCGCACAGCTCCGAGGGCTGGTTCAACGCCTCCTGGGGCGATGCGTTCACCGAGTATCACGGCGACAACGTCAAGGAGCTGGCCGGGCTCGCTGGGCTCTATGACCGGGAGAGCGACAGCTTCGGGTGGGCCGGCTTCGACTCGATGGGGGAGAGCTGGAAGGAACTCGCGCACTCGGTCGTGCCCTGGACCGAGTGGGAGGACCGGCCCGGTTACGTCATCACTACCGCAGTGCTCAACACCGTCGGCGTCGTGGGCGGTGCGGCCCTGACCGCGACCGGTGTCGGTGCGGTCGTGGGTGTGCCGCTGATGGCCTGGCGCGGGGCGTCCATGCTCGACGGGATGGGCTCGGGCCCCGCGGCCAGCGGCGGCGACGGTGCCGATGGTGCCGACGGTGGTTCCGGGGCCGGTTCGTCCTCGGGTGGCACACCGGCCGGGGTTCCCGATTCCGGACAGACACCCACCGCCGACGATGCGCAGTCGATCGAGGCGCCGGACGGGGGCTTCTCACCGAGCGACATGCCCGACCTCGACGCCCTGGCCGCAGCCGGGGACTCCGGTGGCTCGGGCAACGGGACCGGTGCTGGGGACAACGAGGGGGGTGCGCCCCGCCCGCAGGTCCCGACCGCGGCAGAGGGTTCGCAGGCACAGCGCCCGAACCGCGGTGGTGGGTCCGGATCCAGCTCCGGGAATTCGGACCCCGAACCGGCCGCGGACGCCGCGCCCGCGGACCAGCGGCCCGCGCCGACCCCGGCCGAGAGCACCGCTTCCACGGACGGCTCCGGCGAGACCCCGTCGGAGCAGGGCTCGGACAACGCGTCGGAGAACGCCTCCGAAGGCACCTCGGACAACGCCTCGGAGAGTTCGTCCGAGAGCGCCCCGAACAACCGGTGGGGCGTCAACGAGGACACCCCCGCCGGAGCGGGGCAGTCGTCGCCCGCGCCGGTCGCCTCGGAGAGCGGCGGATCCACCGGTGGGCAGGACGCCGGTGCCGGCGTCGGCACCGGATCCGGCTCCGACAACGGCAGCGGTAGCGGTACCAGTAGCGACAGCGCTGACGGGAGCGCTGACGGCAGCAGCAGTGACTCGCAGAGCAGCGGTTCCCAGGACGGTGCTGATAACTCGCGCACGGGCGAGAACCAGGACGTCGAGTTCCACGGTGACCGGTGGTCGCACACCGAGACGGCCGCGCGTGGGGACTCCGGCTCCGAGTCCTCGACGGACTCGTCCTCGTCCAACTCCTCGTCGCAGACCCCCGAGTCCACCCGCACCACCACTGCTACCGCCACCGAGGTCGGTGCGCGCACCGCCGCGGGCGGCAACGATTCAGGCAGCGGCATGGACGGTGATGGCGCCGGCGGCCGGGGTTCGGAGTCCGGCAGCAACGATGCCAACTCCCAGTCCGACAACCGCGACTCGAACAACGACTCCAGCAACGACAGCAGTAGCAATCGCAACAACGACAGCAGTAACGAGCGCGGTGTCGACCGCAACAGGCTCGCCCGCGAGGCCGTCGCCGCTGCCTTGCGCGAGGACGGCACGGAACCCCTCGGCAGCCAGGACAACGGCCCCGATTCTGGTCAGGGGTCGCAGCAGGACTCCATGTCCGACCGGCACAGTGAGCTCACTGAGGCCTTGCTGCGCGAGAACGCCGATGGCGTGACCCCTGACTCCAGCGCCCATGCGGACCGAGCTGACCTGATCGACTCGAACGAGGTTGTATCCGCCGGGGACCCCAGGCTCCCCGAGTCGGTTTTTCGTAGAACGCCATGACTCTGCCCATCCTGGATATGTCTTTGGTCGGAAAAGGGTTCCCGGGCGGCTCGAAGAGAACATGCCCGTGTTCGAAGAGTCGCCGCATTCGGTTGACATGTATATGGCCCCCATCTCTATGGACGCGCTCCTGTGCTTGTCGATGGATCCTGAAGTTTCGGAGCGGTTGACGTGGGAGGCGTGGGTTGCGTGGATGCAGGCGTGCGAGGCGTTGTTCGCGATGGGCGCGGCCGAGCCGGGTGAGTCGTTCGAGAGGTTGATGCACCACGAGGTGCGCACGCTCAAGGCGGAGAAGCCGGGGTCGATGTATGACGTGTCCACGTGGTTGGACGCGGTGTTCTTGGCCATGACCTGTCGGGATCGGGACCGGGTGCACGCCCTGGCGCAGATCCCTGTGCCGGTGCTGCGCCAGTGGTCGGAGAGCGGGGGATCGGTCGGGCCCGAGTTCATCTGGCCGTGGGCCGAGGCGGTGCAGGACTTTGTGCTGGGACGGGACTCGCTCGGTCAGAACCTGGCCGAGGCCATGCGCCTGTGTGAGCCGGAGCATCTGCAGGTGATGGACCCGCAGGACGTGCAGCGGATCACCCTCCCTCAGATGAAGGTGCTGGGCCGGCTGGCCGCGCGTGATACCGAGGGGTTCAACGAGCAGATGTACCGCGGCCTGGTGGGGTTCCGGGATTACCACACCCAGGATTTCGGTGAGGACGACAGCGCCGGCCGCGAGAGCGCCGGTATGGTTCCGCTGGATTTGTTCGCTCTGGCGTGTGTGGCCCATGACCTGCACCGGATGGAGCCTTCGTTCGTCCCGGATCTGAGCTCGACGTATTTCCCGCGCAAGATCCTGGAGCGGGCGTGGGAGGACGAGTTCGCCTACCGTGCGCACATCCCGGACCCGGTGGACCCGCAGGCGTTGGCCCGGCGTTACAAGGTGGGCCAGGCCCCGCCGCTGGAGCCGGGACCGGACGTGGTGGCGATGGTGGAGCGCCACGAGGCGTTCCCGCCCCGGCGCGCGCATACGCGTGAGCTCGAGGTCGAGGTGGTCGACGGGCTGCTGGATGCCGCTCAACGGGATCCGGAGCGTGTGGTCGAGGCGTATCGGGAGTTGCGGGAGTGGGCCCTGGCCGGCGTTGCCGACGACCCGTGGGGGGCCGAGCTGTTGACCTATCTGCCCTGGGCGGCCTGGGCGCAGGTCGGTCATGTGCTGTTCCGTGCGGGGGTGGCGCCGCAGGAGGGGCCGGTCCGGGTCGGCGTTCTGGGTGAACAGCGCAGTTTTGGTCCGCTGGAGCCGGGTGCGGGTCTGGACATGCGTGTATGGGTGGAGACGTTCTGTCTGGCCCTGACGTGCCGGTTGGAGGAGGTGGTGCCGGACCTGGCGCTGCAGCCGATCTCCGAGGTGCGCCAGAGCATCGAGGCGCGCGGTGTGGTCGAGGACGAGTTCGTCTACGCCTGGGCCGAGGCGTTGCAGCGCTTCATCGTGAACCGTTCGGCGGTGGCCGCGAAGGTGGAGGAGGCGTTGCGGTTGGCCACGCCCGAGCACGCCCGCAGTCGGGGTGCGGAGGAGCTGCGGTGTTTGGCGGTGCCTCCGATGAAGGTGCTGCTGAGGCTGGCCGAGAAGGACAGCGAGGGGTTCAACGGGGCGATGCGTGAGGCTCTGGAGCTGTTCCGCGCGTACTACACGGCCACCGGGGAGCGGCGGTCGTCTTATGGGGGTGTGGTTCCGTTGGAACTGTTCGCTCTGGCGTGTGTGGCCTATGACCTGCGTCGCGATGTGGGGTTCGATCCGGATCTGAGCTCGACGTAGTTCCCGAAGTACATTCTGAACCGAGAGCGGGCGTACGACTCACCGGTCTGATCCAAGGTCTCGGAGCTCTTGCGCTTCGCCGACGAAGAACGAACGCAGGGTTCGAGCGGGTCGGAGACGGGTGGCCGAACCCAGGTATCCGACCACGGCCTGATCCCGGAATGCAAAAGGGCCCCTTCCGGGCGACGCGGCGCGAGCTGTGTGTGCTCGCGCCGCGCCGCACGTCAGGGGCCCTCATGGCGAGAGGCTTCCCTCGACCGGCCTCGGCCGCAACCTCCGGGCTAATGCCCGCCGGAGTTCGGGGGCCGCTTCGGGGGATTGCGGTGCAGCGGACGGCGGGAGGATCCGGTCCGAGCCGACAGCGTGCCGCGTGCTCCGGTGACCCGCTCCTGGTCGACGTAGGGGTCGCGCATCACGGGTGGGTCGTCGATGGCTTCGGGCTCGACGCCCACGTCCGTGGTGTCGTGCTCGTCCTCGTCCTGGCGGCGCTCGTACTCCTCCGGCGGCAGGACCTTCTGCCAGGAGCGCGTGCGCATGGTCGGCCGCTCCCCGGCGTCCTCCCGCAGGGCGCGGTACAGCGCATACATCTGGAAGTAGCCGATCACGAAGAACGGCAGACCCACGAGCACGACGATCTTCTCGAGGGCTTCCAGACCACCGGTCCCGGAGAAGACCAGCAGGGTGGCGGTCACGACCGCGATGGCGATGGCCCAGAAGACGCGCTGGCCCAGCGGGTTGAAGTCCTCGTGGCCGTTGGCCATGGTGTCGGTCACCAGCGCCGCGGAGTCCACCGAGGTGATGAAGAAGATCACCACCAGCAGGATCGCGACCACCGAGACGAAGGTGGTGGCGGGGAAGTGTTCCAGGAAGGAGAACAGTGCGCCGGGCACGTCCCCCTGGTTCACGACGTTCTCGACCAGGTCGCCGTCGCGGTTGAGCTCGATGTCGAAGGCGGAGAACCCGAAGACGCCGAACCACAGGATGGAGAAGGCGGACGGGACGAGGAGGACCCCGGAGACGAACTGGCGGATGGTGCGCCCTCGGGAGATGCGGGAGATGAAGATCCCGACGAACGGCGACCAGCTGATCGTCCAGGCCCAGTAGAACACCGTCCAGCTGTTCTGCCACCCGGTGTTGGCGAAGGTGTCGTTCCACAGGGCCAGTTCCGGCAGATTCACCAGGTAGCTGCCGAACGCCTCGATGGTGCCCCTGAGCACGAAGAGCGTGGAGCCGCTGAACAGGATGAACACCAGGACGGCGATGGCCACCCAGATGTTGAAGTTGGACAGGCGCTTGATCCCGCGGTCCAGGCCGAGCGCGACGGAGATCATCGCGACACCGCCGACGACGCCGATGATGACCAGCTGCCACACGGCACTCTCGGGCACGCCGAGCACGCGGTTGATGCCGGCGTTGATCTGCAGGGCGCCCAGACCGAGGGAGACCGCGACGCCGAAAACGGTACCGACGATGGCGACGATGTCGATGAGCCGGCCGATGGGTCCGTGGATCCGCTTGCCGAGGAGCGGCTGGAAGATCGAGCTCACGCGCGGGGGCAGGTTCCGCTTGTGGATGAAGTAGGCGAAGCACAGGGCGGGGAGGGTGAAGATCGCCCAGGTGTGCAGCGTGAAGTGGTAGAAGGTGAAGTTTATGGCCTCGGCCGCAGCTGCTTCCGTTTCCGGGGTGATCCCCAGTGAAGCCTCTCGGGGCGGGTCACCGAAATGGCTGACCGGTTCTGCCACACCCCAGAACATGAGGATGCTGCCGATCCCGGCTGCGAAGAGCATGGCGAACCAGGCCGGGCCGGAGTGCTCGGGGGGTTCGTCGTCCGGTCCCAGCTTCACCCGCCCGAACCGGCCCATGGCCATGTAGATCAGGAAGACCAGGAACGCGGTCAGGCCGAAAATGTAGAACCAACCGAGGTTGGTGTAGAGCCAGCTCGATGCGGCTGTGACGCCCGCATCCACTGGCTCGGTGAAGATGACGGTGACCAGCACGAACGTGATGATCACCGCGGCCGCGCCGAAGAACACTGGTGGCGAGGTGCGTAGTCTCAGGGCGTCGTGTAGACGGGTCAGCATGTAATCGACTCCTCGAACCGGACGCTGACTGGCAGGGGCCAGGGCACAAGGCAACCTTGCCAGCGTACGGGCCCCCGTCAACGTCCGATTCCGGCGGGGTCCCGGTACCAGTGTCACGATTGTGTGGAGAGGGGCGCCCTGACCTCGCATGATCTGCGGGGATTCTGAGGTCGGTGCCGTATCGGATGGCCGAATGTGGCCCCGGGGCATGGCCACCACTGTCTTGCCCCGCCCGTGCCGCCCTTCGGGCAGAGCCAGGTTCATGCCACGCCGCGGGTGGGAACGTCCACTTCTGCCGGGTTCCCTTCCGCGAGTTCCCGGATGCCGCACCCCCACGTAGGCCACGCGAGCGACCCCCACCCGCGCATCCCGACCCGGACACCCCGCCTCCATCCGGCCCGAACCAGCCTCCCGAGGGACCGCCCATGAGCTCCATGAGCGAGGACGTCCACCGGCCCCGACCCGTCGTCGACCCCTCCCTCGACCCCGAACACCGGGAGGAGGTCCTCTCCGCCCACTACCGCTCCTCGAGCCCCGACCCCCGACCGGCCCGCCTACGAGAGGGCGCCGCACAGCTCTTCGGTGTCGGCTTCACCCTCGCCCTCACCACGGCCCTCGGCGGCTGGTACCTGTCGATCATCATCGCGACCATCACCGCCGTCGCCTACACCGTCGCGCTCCTCGTGCGCGGGGAGGCCAACCCGGTCGTGCGCGTCTCGGGCGCGTTCCTGGGTGCCGGAACCCTGGCGGCCGTCCCCGCCTGGGTCCTGGATCCGGCCGCCGCGACCGGGCTTCCCTGGCTGGTCTTCGGGGGGCTGGCCGCCATGGTCACCGCGGACGGGCTCACCTGTCGTACACGGGCCGATGCCCGCGCGGATTCCGACCGGGCCGACCGTCTTGTCGGGCCGGACGAGGTGAACCGGGCCGACCACCCCCTCCTCCTCGAGGTGCAGTACACCATCGACCGCGTCTCCGAGCACGCCCACGAACTCGGCGAGGGAACCGAGCCCGGCCGCACCCTCGAGGTCCTGCACCAGGAGGAGTGGCGCATCGCCGGGCTCCTGGCCCGCCAGCGCACTCTGCGCCGCGCACACCTGCGCCGCTGGCAGAGGGCCGAGTCCGAGCGGGTCCGCGAGGCCCTGCGCCCTCAGCGCGAGTACTTGGACGCTGTGGGGGAGGCCGTCCGCCGCCGCGTCGACTCCGTCCGCGAGTACCGCCGGGTGTTCGACCGCGCCCTGGCCGCCCACCGCGAGTGGATCCAGTGTCAGGAGGCCCGGGACTCCACCCCCGACTACCTCCGCCACCTCGCCGATGCCGAAGTTCTGGACACCGGGGCCACGGAGGTCTCGGACCTGGTGTGCGCCGCGGACGCCGCCGGGAGGGTGCGGGACGAGCACGTGCGCGAGCTGCTCGGCCACCCCCTGCACCCGGATGCCTGAGACGTCGTTCCGAAACCCCGGCCCGGTCGCCCGCGTGCGCAGACCCGCTCAGCTCCCGGGGATGCCGACGCCCTGTCGGTGGCCGAGAAGGCGGCCGCGCACTCGGTTCACCTCGTACTGACCGAGAGCCGATTCCGCCCCCGGCTCACAGTTCCGCCCCCGTCTCCACGGCCCAGGGGTTCACCGGCACCATCGAGGTCCGGTACCCGTGCTGGTCGAGCAGATGGCCGCTGCGCTTCATCGGCCACAGCGCGATCGAACGGTCCTCCACCACCAGCCTCGGCGCAGTCCGTACCAACTCCGCCTCGAACCTCTGGGTGTCCTGCACCGAACGGCTCCACGCGGCCACCATCAGGTTGTGGCGGCCGGCCACCCCCGCGCACAGGCGAACCTCACGCATACTGCTGATCCGCTGCGCCGCCTCGGTGACCTGGTCCGGAGGCAGCTGAGCCCAGAGGATTATCGCGGTCGGCCAGTCCGACAGCGGCCGCGACACCTCGCAGCGGGCCTGGACCATCCGGGAGGCGAACAGGCGGCGCACCCTGCGTCGCACGGTGTCCGGCGAACTGCCGCATTCCTGGGCGAGGGCCGTGTAGGACACCCGGGCGTCAGCGGAGAGCGCCACCATCAGCTTCCGTTCCAGGGCGTCGGGCTCTCCGGCCGGTTCTGGATCGGGGACGTCCTGGGCGATCCGCTCCGCCTGCCGAGGGGTGAGCGCCCGTAGGCGCCACCGGCTGGCCTCGGTGAAGACCGCCCCGGCAACGTACGCGCGGCTGGACCTGACCCCCTCCATCGTGTCCAGGTGTCCCGCCACCCACCGCGACAGCGTTCCGACGTCCTCCAGCATCACCGTCATCAGCAGGTCACGGTCGCCGGTGACGTGTTCGACCGTGACCACGTAGGGCAGCGCGGTGAAGGCACGGGCGACGTCGAGCAGGGCCCCGCTCTCGCAGTCCACCTCCACGAACGCCAGGCAGCCCTTGGCATGGCCGCTCAGCCCCGCGCCGGGCGCCGCGCTCACCCAGGCCAGACCCTGGTCCGTCAACCGCTGCCAGCGCCGTGCGGCGGTCACCGCGTCGATGCCCAGCACGCCGCCGACCAGCGACCAGTGGGCGCGAGGGGAGATCTGCAGCGCGTGGACGAGCTGCTGATCCACGTCGTCGAGCATGCGGTTTCCCAGCACTGTCGTCCCCCACCGTGAGTTTTTCCTGCGATTTCGGATCCGTTTCACGGTTCGGATCCCATCCTGGCCCGCTCAGGCACACGAGCGCGCACCTGGCCGCGCCCGTGCTCCGGCGTGTGCCCGGAGCCGCCCGACCCCCCGGACCGAACCCGTTGTCATCCCCCACCCACAGAAAGGCGCAGACTGTGAGTGAACGCGATCCCGACGCCGCCGAGGCGACAAGAACCCGAACAGCGGGAACGACCGAGAGAGCGGCCACCGGTGTGGTCTCCGTGGTCGGCTTGTTGGTCTTCTTCGAACTGAGCAGCGGGATACTGCAGGGCGCGACCGGCCCCTGCTCCCCTCGCTCCAGGCGGAGCTGGACATCCCGAGCGACTACCTCCACTGGGTCCAGGCGATCCAGTACCTGGCCGCCGCGGTGAGCGTCCCCGTCTTCGGGCGACTCGGCGACCTGTACGGACACCGGCGGATGCTGCGGGTGGCGCTCCTGCTCATCACCGTGGGAAGCGTGATCGTCGCGATCGCGCCCAACTTCACGGTCCTCCTCGTCGGCCGGGCCCTGCTCGGCCCGCTCGCCGCACTGCTCCCTCTGGAGATCGGACTGGTCCGGGACCGCCTCACCCCGGAACAGAGCCGCCGCGCCATCGGCATGTTGGTCGGCGCGATCACCCTGGGGTCCCTCGTGGGCGCCCTGCTCGCCGGCGTGGTGCAGGGGCAGGTCGGTGACGTCCGGGTGACCCTCGGCGTTCTGGCGGCGGTCGCCGTCCTCTGCCTGACCCTTTCCTTCTTCATCCCCGAGTCCCGGACACGGGCCCGGGGTGGCATGGACTGGATCGGCGGTGCACTGCTCGGTTCGTCGCTGGCGGCCCTGTTGGGCTCGGTCTCCCAGGGCAACACCTGGGGCTGGACCTCTCCGATGTTCGTCGCCGGGCTGGTGCTGGCCGCGGTGCTGTTCGTGGTGTGGGTCCGCGTCGAGCTGCGTTCGGAGCACCCGCTGGTGGACGTCCGCGCCGTCTCCTCGGCCGCGGTCGCTCCCCAGTACGTCGCCGGGGCGACCCTGGGGCTGGTGATGTTCGGCGGGCAGAGCGCCATCGTGCTGTACGTGGCGTCCTCGCCGGACAGCGTCGGATACGGGTTCGGGTTCGACGTCATGGCCATCTCCCTGACTCTGATGGTGCCCACGGTCATGGCCCTCCTGGGCGCCGTCGCGACGGCGCCCGTGGCCACGCGCTTCGGTTACCGGCGGATCGTCTTCCTCGCCTTTGCACTGATGGCGGCCGGAACCCTGGGCCTGGCGCTCTCCTGGGCCTTGATCGGGCCGTTCCTGATCTCGTTCGCCCTGGTCGGCCTGGGCTGCGGGCTGGCCCTGGGGGCCCTGCCGACGCTGGTCGTGGAGGCCAGCGCGGACGACCGGGCCGGGAGCGCCTCGGCGGTGTACAACAACCTCAAGACGCTCGGCGGGAGCATCGGCGGTGCGGTCTCGGCAGGGGTGATCGGTTACTTCGTGATGCCGGGTACCGGTGAGCCGACGCTCTCGGCCTTCCAGGGGCTCTGGGTGAGCGTGGCCCTGCTGTCGCTCGCCACCGCCGTCCTCGCCGGCAGGACGCCGAAGGCACTGCGCTGAACCGGTGTCGGCGTCGCCGGGCTGTCCACGCCCTGTGGGCAGCCCGGTCTGCCGCCTGTTCCGCGCGCGGGCCGCAGTGAATGCGAACCGCGGTCCGAGGTCCCGGCGTGGGCTCGGCGTCTCCAGACACGCGTGTGGTCCACTTCATTGTTGACAGTGATTACATGGCCGACCTAGGCTTATGTTAACACTGAACACATTTGAGGGGGATGAGCCGATGTCGTCGACTCAGCAGGACAGGGTCAAGGTCGACCTGGGCGGCCGCACGGTGACGGTTCCCAAGGGCGGCATGTACGACCGGTACCGGATGGATCCCGATCTCGACGAGGTCGCCCGCGATCCCCGTGTCCCCGGCGTGGACTTCTTCCGGCAGCTGCCCAAGGCGAAGGTCGATTCGCCCATCGGCACGACCCACACGCCGAACTTCTACTACGCAGTCTCGACCGCCCGGCTCACGATGCTCGCCCCCTCCCGGGCGATCCGCGCCCGGCTGCCCCGGGAACTGGACCCCCTGGAGGTCGCACCGGGCCTCGGCCTGGCCTCGGTCATGTTCTTCCGCTACGACGTGTGCGACATCGACTTCTACACCGAGGCCGCCGTCGGGATCGCGGTCAGACCGTCCCGGCACGGGCGGCTCGGCTTCGTCGATCTCGTCAGCAGCCTCGAGAACGACCACCTCCACACCTACGTGCTCTCCCTCCCGGTCAACACCGACATCGCCCAGGTGCGCGGCTACGACGGGTACGGATTCCCCAAGTGGACCACCGAGATCGACGTCGACATCGACGACCGCAGGGTCTCCGCGCGCGTGGCCAACGACTCCGGAGGCACGGACCTGTCCTTCTCCGCGGACACACCCGCACAGACCAGCTACCCGAGCGGCGAGCGGGTCTCGACACTCACCTCCTACACGTCGATCAACGGCGCCTGGCACTCGACCATGAACCAGGCCAACGTGCTCGCCGCCGGGAGCACGCGCTCCCCGCGCGGGCTCCACCTCAAGGCCGGGCGCGGCCGACTGACCGACGACCTTCGCTCCCTCAGGCCGATCCGGAACCTCCGGTTCGACGTCGCCACCTCCTCGCAGATCGCCCTCCACATGCCCGTTCCGACCTCGATCCGGGGCCGGAGCCAGCAGTAGCGAGAAACGAGATCACGAAAGGGATCGACGATGACCGAGAACAAGCCGGTGCTGGAGACCGAGGCCGCCGAGTTCGCCCGGGCCACGGACAGCCCGCCGTTCCTGTTCCAGATGACACCCGACGAGGGCCGCAAGACGGTCAACGAGGTCCAGTCCGGCGACATCGAGAAGCCGGACATCGAGGAGGAGTGGGTCACCGTCGAGGGCGGTCCCACTGGCACGGTGCAGGTCCGTATCGTCAGGCCCGCCGGGTCGACCGGGACCCTTCCGGTCCTCTTCTTCATCCACGGGGCCGGATGGGTGTTCGGCAACGCGCACACCCATGACCGGCTGGTCCGCGAGCTCGCGGTCGGCGCGGGTGCCGCCGCCGTGTTCCCGGAGTACGACCTCTCACCCGAGGCCAAGTACCCGACCGCGATCGAGCAGAACTACGCGGCAGCGCAGTGGGTGTTCGACCACGGCGCCGAGAAGGGCCTGGACGCCTCGCGGTTCGCGGTCGCCGGCGACTCGGTGGGCGGCAACATGAGCGCCGTGCTCACCCTGATGGCCAAGGAGCGCGGCGACGTCCGCATCCAGCAGCAGGTGCTGCTCTACCCGGTCACCAACGCCGACTTCGACACCGAGTCCTACCACCGGTTCGCCGAGCACTACTTCCTCGCCAGGGAAGGCATGAAGTGGTTCTGGGACCAGTACACCCAGGACGAGGCCCAGCGCGACGAGATCCACGCGTCCCCGCTGCGCGCCTCCCTCGAGCAGCTCAGTGGGTTGCCCCCGGCGCTGGTGATCACCGCCGAGGCCGACGTGCTGCGTGACGAGGGCGAAGCGTACGCGGCCAAGCTCCGCGAGGCCGGGGTCCCGGTCACACACGTGCGCGTCGGCGGCGTCATCCACGACTTCATGATGCTGAATGCGCTGCGCTCGACCCAGGGCGCGAAGGCCGCCATCAAGCTCGCGCAGGACACCCTGCGCGAAGCTCTGCACTGATCCCCGGTGCGGGCCTACGCACCGGGCCCGCACCGGTCCTGACCCGTCCGTCAGTCACCCACGCCGCGCGCGGCCGAGCCCCATGCGGGCCACGAGGCCGCGCGCGGCTCCGCATCCATGCCTGCCGCAGCCCGCGGCCACACTTCCGGAGCCCGCCATGCCCACCGAGCACGCCACCCTCACCCATGACTCCGACCTGCCGCCGTCACTGACCCCGGCTCTGCTCGACCGACTGACCGCACAGGTGGCGGCCGCTCCGGACGGCACGCGGGTCACCACTTTCGCCCCCTACACCGGGGGCCCGCTGGCCGACCTCCCGGTCTCGGAGCCCGAGGACGTCGATGCGGCGTTCGTGCGAGCGCGCGCGGCGCAGAAGGCCTGGGCCGCCACGCCCCTGTCAGAGCGCAGGAGGATCATGCTGCGCTTCCACGACCTCGTGCTCGACCGCCGCGACGAAGCGCTGGACCTGATGCAGGCCGAGAACGGCAAGACCCGCCGCGACTCGTTCCTGGAGGTCACCGACATCGCGATCACCGCCCGGTACTACGGGCGCGGGGCGGCCCGCCTGCTGGCACCCGAGCGCCGCCGCGGTGCGCTCCCGCTGTTGACCCACACCACGGAGCTGCGCCGGCCCAAGGGGGTCGTCACGGTCGTCTCACCGTGGAACTACCCGCTCAGCATGGCCGCGGGTGATGCCATCCCGGCCCTGATGGCGGGCAACGCGGTCGTCCAGAAGCCCGACACCCAGACCGCGCTCACCGCACTGTGGGCTCTGGACCTGATGCACGAGGCAGGGTTGCCGTCCGGGGTGTGGCAGATGGTGGTCGGCCGGGGCAGCTCCATCGGCGACGCGCTCATGGACAACGCCGACTACATGATGTTCACCGGGTCCACCGCCAGCGGACGCCGGATCGCGAGCGGTGCCGGACAGCGCCTCATCGGTGCCTCCCTGGAGCTCGGCGGCAAGAACGCCATGCTGGTCCTGGACGACGCCGACATCGACCGTGCCGTGGACGGCGCGGTCAACGCGAGCTTCCCCTCGGCAGGCCAGCTGTGCGTGTCCGTCGAGCGGATGTACGTGGCCGACGCGGTCTTCGACGAGTTCGTGGCCGCTTTCGCCGCCCGCACCGAGCGCCTGCGGGTGGGCGCGGGCTACGACTTCGGCTACGACGTCGGCAGCCTCACCACCCCGGCCCAGTTGGAGACGGTGACCGCGCACGTCCAGGACGCCGTCGCCAAGGGTGCGACCGTGCTCGCGGGCGGCAGGGCCCGGCCGGACCTGGGGCCGCTGTTCTTCGAACCGACCGTTCTCACCGGCGTCACCCCGGACATGACCCTGTACGAGCACGAGACCTTCGGCCCCGTCGTCTCGGTCTACCGGTACGGGGACGTCGACGAGGCGGTGGAGCGGGCCAACAGCACGCCGTACGGGCTCAACGCGAGTGTGTGGTCCCGTGACGGGGCCAGGGGCCGTGCCGTCGCCGCCCGTCTGCACGCGGGCACGGTCAACGTCAACGACGCCTTCGCCGCAGCGTGGGGCAGCATCGACGCTCCGATGGGCGGTATGGGCGACTCCGGTCTGGGCCGTCGCCACGGGGCCGACGGCCTGCTCAAGTACACCGAGCCCCAGACCGTCGCCCATCAGCGGATCCAGGGCTTCTACCCGCCGTCCGGGGTCTCGCCCCGGACCTGGAGCCTGATCCTGACCGGCGCCCTGAGGGTGCTGAAGGCGGTCGGCTCCCGCTGAGGGGTCGGATGCCGGAGAGAGCGCGGAGCCTGGGCGGGGGTCGTTCGTTCGGGCTCCGCCGCTCGTGGGCGGGCTGCCGCCCGGCCGGGGCGACGGTCACGGGGCCGCTCGGACGCCGCCTCGCTCGGGCGGGGAGTGGGCCGAGTCCGCCGCGAACACGGCGTGGACGGCGGCACGGACGTGGTTGTCGACCGTCTCTGGGGTGTCGGCGTCGAGCTTGCCGTCCAGGTGCAGGAAGGCCAGCCCGTGCACCAGCGCCCAGACGGCGGTCGACAACGTGTCCGGGTCGGCGTCGGGGAAGACCTCCTCGACGATGCCGATGACGTACTCCCAGATGGCGGCGGTGGCCTGGACGCGTTCCTCGTTGTCCGGGTCGCAGGGTTCGACGAACATCACGCGGAACAGCGCCGGGCGCTGGACCGCGAAGCGCACGTAGGCGGCGGCGATCTCGGCGAGGTCGTCGAGGGTCTTGGGGTCGGGGTGCGCCTCGGCGAGGTAGCCGGCGAGCTCGCGGTAGCCCTCGCCCGCGACGGCGGAGACGAGCGCGTCGCGGTCCGCGTAGTGGCGGTAGGGGGCCGTCGCGGACACGCCTGCCCGGCGCGCCACGGCACGGAGGGACAGCCCGCTGCCGCCGCTCTCCTCGAGCAGCTCCCGGGCCGCCCGCAGGCAGGCCGCGCGCAGGTCTCCGTGGTGGTAGGAGGAACCTTCCTGGGGCACGGATCACACTCCCTAATGTTTGCGGCGCACACATCGAACCTCTAATGTGAGCGATGTACACATATTACTCGACGTAAAAGACAAAGGTGAAGCGGATTACCAGCGAACTCTTCTCACCGCTAGCGTTGCGCTCCGGGGCCGTCCTGGGCAACCGGATCGCGAAGGCCGCCATGGAGGAGAACATGGCCGGTGCCGACCAGCTTCCCGACCACAGGTTGGCCGCGCTGTACCGCCGCTGGTCCGCAGGCGGCACCGGACTGCTGATCACCGGCAACGTCATGGTCCATGCCGAAGCATTGACCGGACCCGCCGGCGTCGTGCTCGACGAAGCAGCGCCGCTGAAGCCCTTCGCCGAGTGGGCCGAGGCCGGCAAGTCCCAGGGCTCGGCGATGTGGATGCAGATCAACCACCCCGGCCGCCAGGTGCAGTCCGGCATGCCCGGGGTCGTGTGGGGCCCGTCCGACATCGGCGTCGACCTGGGCAAGCACAGCAACCGCTTCGGCCGCCCCGTCGCCATGACCCACGAACAGATCGAGGCGACCGTGGCCCGCTTCGCGGTCACGGCCCGGCGCGCCGAACAGGCCGGATTCGACGGTGTGGAGGTCCACGCCGCGCACGGTTATCTGCTGTCGCAGTTCCTGTCGCCCCTGGTCAACAAGCGCACCGACCAGTGGGGCGGTTCGTTGGAGAACCGGGCCCGCATGCTGCTGGAGATCGTGCGCGCCATCCGCTCCACCGTCTCGCCGTCCTTCGCCGTCGCGGTCAAGCTGAACTCCGCCGACTTCCAGCGCGGCGGGTTCGACGCCGACGACGCACGCGAGGTGATCGCGATGCTCCAACCCCTGGGTGTGGACCTGGTCGAACTCTCCGGCGGCAGCTACGAGAGCCCCGCGATGACCGGACGCGCCACCGACACACGCACCCAGGCCCGTGAGGCCTACTTCCTGGACCTGGCCCGGGACCTGGTCGCGACCAGCCCCCTGCCGCTGATGCTCACCGGCGGCATCACCAGGCGCTCCATCGCCGAGAAGGCCCTGGCCGGCGGTGTCGGCCTGGTCGGAATGGGCACCGCCCTCGCCGTCACCCCGAACCTGCCCGTCCGCTGGAGGGACGGGCAGGAGGCCAGAGACCGGATGCGGCCGGTGAACTGGTCGGACAAACCCCTGGCCTCGGCCGCGAGCATGGCGCAGGTCCGTCACCAGCTGCGCCGTATCGCGCACGGACGCCCGCCGCGGCCCGGCACCCGCCCGTCCTACGCCCTGCTCTCCGAGC
>NZ_ANBF01000163.1 GCF_000341025.1 Nocardiopsis salina YIM 90010
GCCTGACACGGTCGGCACGGCCCCCAGGACCGGGCCGGCCGCGGGCCTTCCGTCCACCCGCGACCGGCCCTCTCCGGTTCCGGCCCGCCCCGGTTCAGCGAGGGGCGAGCCCGATCTCCGCGCAGGCGTCGTGGAGAGTGTCGAGACCGAAGGCCTCGAGGGGGCCGACCACCCCCGGGGCGGTGTCCGGGCGGGTCTCCTCGGAACCGTCGGCCAGGTGCTGGGCGGCCCAGGCCATGAGCTCACCGGTCAGGCTGTAGGGGTTCGGACCCTCCAGTTGCACCTCGGCCAGGGGGTCGCTGCCCAGAACACCGTTCGAGGCCACCGCGACCACGAGGCTGCGGTTGCGTGCGCGCTCGGCCGCGTCCGGTCCGCCGGGCGGGCCACTTGCCATCGGGCGGGTCATCAGGTCGGTCAGTCCGCTTCCCCCGGGCAGCCGGTTCACGGCGTTGACCGCCCCCGACACCACCGAGAGCACGCGGCTGAGCTCGGGGAACCAGCCGTTGTACACGGTGATGCCACTGAGCTCGGGGAACGCCGTCGGCAGGAACAGCACCTCGGTGCCGGACACCAGGAACGCGGACCTGCGGCCGCCGAGCACGGGGAAGTCGACCACGCGCGAGGCGGTGCGCTCCTCGCGCAGCCGGTTCCGGTGCAGGCGCGTGGACGGCAGGGTCAGACCGTCGCGCATGGTGGTGCGGGTGCCCTGGCTGATGCCCTTGCGGAGCGGGGCGGTGGCGAAGTAGCCGATGTCCAGCGCGCGGACGGACCCCCCTGCCTGGTGCGTGGCCAGGGCCCCGGCGAGGATCCCGGGCACGTAGTCGTAGCCGAAGGCCGGGAGCATCACCGCCCCGGTCTCCTGGGCGCGCCGGTGGTACCGCTCCTGCAGGTTGCGGACGAAGCCGACCTCGCCCGTGGAGTCGATGTAGTGGGCACCGATGTCGGCGGCGGCCTCCGCGACGGGGTAGCCGTGGCGTTCGAAGGGTCCGACGGTGGTGATGAGGACGTCGCCCGGGCTCAGGTGCCGGCGCAGGCTCGCGGGGTCTGCGGCGTCGACCACCACGTGGTCGAGCCCGCCCGAGCGTTCGGCGAGAGCGGCCAGCGCGGCGGGGTTGCGTCCGGCCAGGGTCGGCCGCACGCCGCGGCGCAGGAGCGAGTCCAGGACGAGGCCGCCGGTGTAGCCGGTGGCGCCCAGGAGCAGGATGTTGCTGGTCATCGGTGTGACACTCCTTCGTGGAGTCCTCGGGGGCGATTGGCGGTCGTGGAGCAGTCGAAGGCACCACCCCGTGCAGAGGTGGTGCCTTCGGCAGGTGGTGGCTGTGCCACGGGAGTGGCGGTGGTTACTCGTTCACCAGCAGGAGCTTGCCGAAGTGGCCGCCCTCCTCGAGGGCGCGGTGCGCCTCGGACGCCTCTGCCATCGGCACGCTCCGGTCGATGACCTGTCGCACGGCCCCGCTCTCGATCAGGGGCCACACCTGTTCCTGGACCTCGGAGATGATGGCGGCCTTCTGCGCGAGCGGCCGTGCGCGCAGGGTGGTGCCGAACACCGACAGGCGCTTGAACAGCAGGTCGGCCAGGTTGAGCGGGGCCTCCAGGCCGGCCTGGAGGCCGATGACGACCAGGCGACCGTCAGCGTCGAGCGCCCGGACGTTCCGCTCCAGGTACTGGCCGCCGATGATGTCGAGCACGACGTCGTAGGGGCCGTGCTCGGCGAAGTCCTCGCTGCGGTAGTCGACGGTCAGGTCGGCGCCCAGCTCGCGCGCCCGGGCGGCCTGTTCCTCGCCGCCGACGGTGGTGACCACCCGGGCACCCTTGGCCTTGGCGATCTGGATCGCCATGGTGCCGATGCCCCCGGCGCCGCCGTGCACGAGGAAGGTCTCCCCTTCCTTCAGTCCCGCGGTCATGAAGACGTTGGACCACACCGTGGCGACCGCCTCCGGCAGGGACGCGGCCTCGACCAGGCTCACCCCTTCTGGAACCGTGAGCAGCTGCCCGGCCGGGACGGCGACCTTCTGCGCGTAACCGCCCCCGGTGAGCAGCGCGGCGACCTCGTCGCCCACCTGCCGACCGGTCACCCCATCGCTGAGGGCGCTGATGCGTCCGGAGACCTCCAGGCCCGGGTAGGGCGACTCACCTTCCGGTACGGGGTACAGCCCGATTCTCTGCACCGCGTCCGCACGGTTCACGGCGCTCGCCACGACGTCGACAAGGACCTCGCCGGGACCGGGCACCGGGTCCTCGACCTCGGTCCACGTCAGAACCTCGGGTCCACCGAACTCATCGATCGTGATCGCCTTCATGACACTCCGTTCACAGGGCCGGACCAGGTCGTCGGGGACGCCTGATGTATGCACTGTTCACATTAGGAGGGAAAGTATGCGGCGTCAACATTGAGTGGCGGACGCCACGACCAGGGAGGACGGTTCGAGCGGAGGCGGGTTCCGGGCGGGAATCAACGGCCCTGGCGGGTCCCGACGTCGTCGACGAGCCGTTCGGCCAACCGCTCCGAGGACTGCGGGTTCTGCCCCGAGTAGAGGTTCCCGTCGACCACGACATGGGGGCGCAGCGGGATCCGCCCCTTGGAGTACTCGACGCCCGCTTCTTTCAGGCGGTCCTCCAGCAGCCACGGCGCCTTCTTCGCGAACCGGTTGAACAGCTCCTCCCGGTTGGACAGTCCGGTCATCCGTCGTCCGGCGAAGGGCGAGGTTCCGTCGGGGCCGGGTGCGGCCAGGATTGCGGCCGGCGCATGGCACAGCAGCGCCAGCGGCCGCCCGGACTCCAGTCGATGGGCCAACAGGGCTCCGGAGGCCGCATCGTGGGCAAGGTCCTCCATGGGCCCGTGGCCGCCGGGGTAGAACACGAGGTCGAAGGCGTCCGGGTCGACGCTGTCGAGTGCCAACGGGTGGGCGAGGACGTCCTGGATGGAGTCCAGGTAGCTCTTCACCGTGCGGCGCTTACCGGGGGTGCCCCCGGCCAGTCCCAGGCTGAGTTGGTCGAGCGTCGGGGCCTTTCCTCCCGGGGTTGCGACGGTGATGTCCCAGCCGGCCTCGGAGAAGATCCGGTGCGGTACTGCGACCTCCTCGGCCCAGTAGCCCGACGGATGCACCGTGCCGTCGTTCAGTGTCCAGCGGTCCGCCGCCGTGATCACCATCAGAACGCTCGTCATCGCTCCGCCCCTCCTCCTGCCGTCCGGCGGGCTGCATCGCCGGTCGAATGTATACGCTGATCACATTAGGGAGGGGCGGTGTCGACCGTCAATGGCGCCGCCCGTGTTCACGGCGAGGGTCCGCGTCGGTTCCCGATCTGCGCCCCGACCGCTGGAGCACACGTTCCACCCGGGCGGGGCCGTGCAGGTCCGCCCCGGCCTCCGTCCCCCGCCCCGGGTCAGCAATCCTTGACGCTTGAGTCCGTTTCGTCCCCGCGCCGTTCGAACAGGGCCGTGGGTGAGGCCGGGAAGCATCTGGCCGTCCCTGAACTCCGTGAGGCTCCGGGGCGGACCCCGACGGTTCCCGACCGTTGCCCGACTCGCTCCCGTCTCGGAGACGGTCTGGAGACAGCCATGAAGGCCCTTGTGTACAACGGATCCCGCGACGTCTCGGTCGACGAGGTCCCGGACGCCCGCCTCGAGCGCCCGACCGACGTGCTCGTGCGCGTCACCACCACCAACATCTGCGGCTCCGACCTGCACATGTACGAGGGACGCACCGAACTCGAACCGGGCAAGATCCTCGGACACGAGAACCTCGGCGTGGTCACCGAGGTCGGCAGCGGCGTCGAGCGCATCGGGGTCGGGGACCGCGTCTGCCTGCCGTTCAACATCGCCTGCGGGTTCTGTCGCAACTGTGAGAGCGGCATGCCCTCCTACTGCCTGACAGCCAACCCCGACCCAGAGATGGCCGGTGCGGCCTACGGGTTCGTCGGGATGGGCCCGTACGCCGGCGGGCAGGCCGAGTACCTGCGTGTTCCGTTCGCCGACTACAACTGCCTGCGATTGCCCGAGGACGCGGAGGACAAGGAGGACGACTACGTCATGGTCGCCGACGTCTTCCCGACCGGCTGGCACGCGACCCGCTTGGCGGGGCTCAGGCCGGGGGAGTCCTGCGTCGTCTACGGCGCGGGCCCGGTGGGCCTGATGGCGGCCTACTCGGCTCTGCTCCAGGGGGCGTCGCAGGTGATGGTGGTCGACCGCCACCCCGACCGGTTGGGTCTCGTGGAGAAGATGGGGGCGATCCCCGTCGACGACTCCAAGGGCGACCCGGTCGAGCAGGTGCACAACCTCACCGAGGGCCGGCGTGCCGACTGCGGGTGCGAGTGCGTCGGTTACCACGCGCACGACCATCTCGGCACCGAGCACCCGGAGATGACCATGAACAAGCTGGTGGAGTCGGTGAAGTTCACCGGCGGCATCGGCGTCGTGGGCGCGTTCCTGCCGTCCGACCCCGGGGCCTCGGACGAGATGGCCCAGAACGGCCGGCTCCCGTTCGAGATGGGCACGTTCTGGTTCCAGGGGCAGAGGATCGGGACCGGACAGGCGCCGGTGAAGGTCTACAACCGGCAGCTGCGGGACCTGATCCACCACGACCGTGCGAAGCCGTCGTTCATCGTCTCGCACGACCTGCCGTTGGAGGACGCGCCGGAGGCCTACCAGCACTTCGACAAGCGTGAGGACGGCTGGACCAAGGTGGTGCTCAAGCCCGGCCGGTCCTGATGCCCTGGAGTCGTGCGCCCCGGGCCCGCCACGGCCCGGGCTGTCCACGGGTTCCCACCACGGCCCTCTCGCCAGGGGCACGGCCCCGAGGGCGTAGCGTTCACCGCATGGTTCATGTCCTGCACCTGACCGAACTCTCCCGGTGGCACTCGGACGGTGACGTCGAGGCCGACTCCCTGCACACCCAGGGCTTCCTGCACGCCTCACCCGACGAGCCCACCCTGCTCGCCGTCGCGAATGCCTTCTACGCAGAAGCGGCCGAGCAGCTGGTCGTGCTGGTGGTGGAGACCGACGCGGTCGGTGCCGATGTGCTCTGGGAGGCCGCGGACCCCGTTCCGCCGCCCGGGGTCGGCGCCGACGTGCTCTTCCCGCACGTCCACGGCCCGATCCCCCGCGGGGCGGTCGTCGGGGTGCGCCACCCCCGCCGCGATCCCGCGGGCCGTTACACCGCTTTCGAGGAGCGTCCCCGCACGGCCGAGGTCCTGGACCTTCTGCCCCACCCGGAGGGCGGCTGGTACCGGCAGACGTGGCGGTCCGGTGTGCAGGTCCTGCCGGAGGGGCGGTCCGGGACCCGGCCCACGGCCACCGGTATCCATTTCCTGCTGGCGCCGGGGGAGGAGTCGCGCTGGCACCGGGTGCGCTCGGACGAGGTGTGGGTCTTCAACCGGGGCGGCCCGCTGCGGCTGGAGTTCGGCGGCACGGGAGGGGTGCCGGTACCCGGCGGCGGCCTGGTGCTGGGACCGGGGATCGAGGACGGCGAACACCTCCAGGCCCTGGTTCCGGCCGACACCTGGCAGCGTGCCCGGCCGTTGGGCGGGGAGTCCCTGGTGAGCTGCTTCGTCTCACCGGGCTTCGACTTCGCCGACTTCGAGACCGACGCGGACTGAACCGGCACCCGGCCGGCCCTGCCCTCGGGGCCGGTGACCTTGGGCTCCGATCACCGGCCCGGAGGGGTGGGCACTTCCGAGCAGTATCGCCCGGGTCTACCCCCAGACCTCTTCGGCGGTCTCCACGATCAGTCGCAGCTTGGCGACCTGCTCCTCGTAGGTCAGGTCGTTGCCCTCGAACGTGGAGGAGAACCCGCACTGCGGCGACAGGCAGAGCTGTTCCAGCGGCACGTGCTGCGAGGCCTGCTCGATGCGGCGCTTGAGCCCGTCCTTGCTCTCCAGCTCGCCCTTCTTCGTGGTGACCAGGCCCAGGACCACGTACTTGTTCTCGGGCACGAACCGCAGGGGCTCGAACCCGCCGGAGCGTTCGTCGTCGAACTCCAGGAAGAAGCCGTCGACGTCCAGCTCGTTGAAGAGCTCCTCGGCGACGTGCTCGTAGCCCCCGCTGGCCACCCAGGACGAGCGGAAGTTGCCGCGGCACATGTGCGTAGTGACGTTCATGCCCTCCGGCCGGTCGGCGAGGGCGGCGTTGAACTGGCGGATGTAGCGCGTGTGCAGCTGGTCGCCGTTGTCACCGCGCTGGTCGATCATGCTGCGCTGCGAGGGGTCGTTGAGGTAGGCGAGGCTGGTGTCGTCCAGCTGCAGGTAGGTGCAGCCCAACGCGCCCAGGCGCCGCACCTGCTCGGCGTAGGCAGCTGACAGGTCGGCCCAGAACTGTTCCTGGTCGGGATAGACCTCGGATGAGATCGCGGCCGATCCGCCCCGGTAGTGGACCATGCTGGGCGAGGGGATGGTCAGCTTCGGGGTGTTGCGCGTGACGGTGTCGCGCAGGAAGGTGAAGGCCTCCCCGAAGATCGTGTGCTCGGGAGCCCGGAGGGGTTCGGTGACCTTCAGGCCGGACGGGGTGAACTCGATGTCCTCGTCCTCGTTGTGGAAGGTGACCTTGAGTTCGTCCTGGACCTTGGTGACGCCGCCGAGCTGGTAGATGAAGTCCATGTGCCAGGAGCCGCGGCGGTGCTCGCCGTCGGTGGCGGACTGGAGGCCGACGTCCTCCTGCATGCGGACGACGTCGCGGATGGAGTCGTCCTCGATGTCCCGGAGCTCGGCGTCGTCGATCCTGCCTTCGGCGTGCTCGGCGCGGGCCTTGAGCAGCCGCTCGGGGCGGAGCNCGGCGGGGTGGTCTTGTGTGCCATGTGGGGCTCGGCTTTCTGTCGACTGCTCCACTGCGGTGATGGTCGGCCGGTCGACTGCGCGACGGAAGCCCGTGGACCGTGGCCGACCTGCACGTTTACCCGCGTGCGTTATACGAACATCTGTACTATCTGCGAACCTAGATGATGCACGGAACGCGGTCAACCCTCCCTCCGCGCCCCTGTCCGTGCCTGTTCGACACGGTTCGGGCCGCCCCCCCCGATCGACTCGCTCGGGCCCTTGCCCCGCCCGCTTCGAGACAACACCGCGCGTGACCGGTGGGGGCAGGGGCAGGGGCGGACAGGCACGTCGGGCGCGGACCCGTTCGAGGGCCAGTCCGATGGGAGCGGTGCGGGCCGTGTTTGGACTGCTCACCGATCTCTGGTCGGCCGTGCCGAAGAGGACGGGCGCCATCGGTACGCGCACCGATGGCACCCGTCCTGGTCAGGTCTCGGGTCACGTCCAGGAGATCGGGACGGCGCCCTCGGATTCTTCGGGGACGGGGCCGATCTCGGCGGGGTCGTCGGAACCGTCGGTCGGGACGCGGTACCAGCTCGCCTCGCCGGATTCGGTCGTGGACATGAACACCGCTTCGTCCAGATCCGTCGAGAGCACGGGATCGTCGTTGGTCCGCGGGCTTTCCGGGACGAGACTGTAGGCCACGGGGATCTCCTGGCTCGGCATGTCCCCGTCCTCGTCCAGCGGGCCGATCTCGCTCTCCTCCACCTCGATCACGGACAGTTCGTTGTCCGAGAGCAGGATCTCTGTGTCGGAGATGAACGCGACGATGTCACCGCCGCCGCCCACGGCGAGCGGGCCCCGGTAGTAGGAGTCCCGGATGTCCAACGTGCCGGAGTCCGGAACCGGGTCCTGACCGTCCGAATCCACGACCGTGGCTTCGGCGGGGTCGTCGGCATCCCAGAACATGTTGCCGTCGCGGTCCACCACGGTGGAGCCGTCGGGCGACTTGATCAGGCCCAGCTCGTCGTGCGGAGCGGCCTGCACCCACGAGAGCAGTCCGCTGTCCTGGTCGATCCACAGGCGCTGGCACGAGACGGCGCATTCGAACGCTTCCGTCGTCTCCCCCGAATCCAGGTCGATCTGGTGGAACGGTCCGCTCAGGGAAGTGGCCTCCAGCGAATTGGTTTCCTCCTCCTCGACCTCCAGGTAGAGGATGCGGTCCTGAGCCGCGTCGTATCGGCCGGTGGTGAAGGAGGCCGGCTCCTCGAAGTCGTCGACGTCCTGTTCTTCGGTGAGCACGGAGAGGTTGCCCTCGGGGTCCAGGGCACCGAAGGTTTCGACGTCTGTGCCTCCTACCTCCTCGCGGACCGTCACCAACAGCACGCCGTGCTCGGGGACGAGGAACTGTCCGGCGTGCCTGGCCCGGAACCCCGTTTCCTGGGAGCAGACCGGGAGGCTCACCCGCTGGGAGTCGGTCGCACGTCCGATGGGGAGACCGGGCACTTCCTCGCCGGTGAGGCCGGAGGCGGAAAATGTGTGGCTCGCGATCTCCTCGCCGCTCTCGTCGGAGAAGAGGCCGGTGATGAGCTCCTCGTCGGAACACTCCGCCGTGAGAATTCCGGGGTCGCTCAGGGGCGGTGCGCCTGCGTTCCCGTCGGCCGAACCGTTCTCCGTGGTCTCGTCAGCTCCTTCTCCCGGATCCGAGCTGCACGCCGTGGCCAGCACGGCGATCGACGCGGCCATTGCAGCGAGACCGAGCAGGGTGGGGGACCCAGATGAATTCATGAATTCTCTTTCTTGTTTTCTGAAGCACCCGACTTCGCGAACATTGTAGCTTCCGGGTATTTCTCCGGTTCTCGGCCCTGATCCCTGTTCGTCCCATTGGGAATCTGCGCTGGTCACATGCGGGAGATCACTGCGGGGGTTCGACCGGCCCGTGCGCCCGCCACCGGCCCTCCTCGCAGGTCCCGTCCTGCGTCCGCACCTCTGGCACGGCAGTACGCCCCTTCGTGTACAGGCAGTCCCACCAGCACCCCCGTTGCCGGCCCCGCCCGCTTTGAGACAACACCGCACGTGACCGATAGTGGGGCAGAGCCGCCACCACCAGCGGGGGCGGGCCGGCGGACCGCTGCACGAGCGGCCCCGGTCGCCTGCGCAGGCACAGGGCGGGCGGTACCACGGGGGAGTAGGGAGACACGTCTTGGGCGCGGACCTGTTCGAGGACAAGTTCGACGGAGCGGTGTGGGCACTGGAGCGCCTGCCCGCCGACCCGTTGCCGCCGCCGGGGCCGAACCGCCCGGAGATCGACGCCGACCTGCACCGGGCGCTGACCGCCCTGGTCGAGCACGGGCACGACGGACCGTTCCGGGTGCTCGGGGCGGAGCACTGCGCCTTCATGGTGCTGCGGAGCGACTGGTCGTGGCTGCGTTCGCACTCCGGCAACCTCGGCCTGGACGACGGGGATCCGCTCCCGCACGCGGACGGTCCCCTCGCCACTGACGTCTCCGGTGCCTCTGGCGCCCCGGATGACCCTGACGTGTCTCACGCTGTCGGCCGCGCCGACGTCTTCGACGGCTCCGAGGGTTCCGGTCGGGCCGATCCCGCCGACGTCACCGATCCCACGGGCCCCACCGACGCCATCGACGGCGTTGACGCCGTCGGCCCCGCGGCACGCCGGAACCTGGCCGCCGACCCCGAGTACCCCGACGGCTTCGGCAGCGCTGACGGCTTCCGCGGCGCAGACCGCGCTGAGCGCGTCGACAGTGCGGACCGCCCCGCTCGTGCCGACCCTTCCGAGAGCCCTTCCCCGTTCCCGCCCGGACGCCCACCCGTCGTGGAGTCCGAGGCCGACCTGGAACGCGCCCTGGCTGCCCTGGACTCCCAGGGCTTTCCGGACCGCGCGTTCGCGCTGTGCCGGGAGAACGGGCGCAAGGCGCTGGCCGCGGTGCTCTCCGCCAGGGCGTACGACCGGCCGGTGGCGTGGTTGGTCGAGCATGCTCCGAAGAAGGTCTTGCGCGGACTGTTGTCGGAGGTGGTGATGGCCGTGCAGCAGGTGCGGCTCACCGAGCGCGTTCCGGAGCGGCACGTGAACTCGGGGTTCCTTCCCGGGATCGGTGAGGTGCTGTCCCGGCGCCGGCCGCGTTCGGTGCGTGGGGAGAAGACGCTGACCCTGCCGACGTCGGTGCGGCGCGTGGTGCGAGGGGAACACGGGACACGTGTGGAGACCGAGGTCGTGCTGCCCAAGGCGGAGAACTCACGGACCCTGGAAGGGCCCGACGGCTCCGAGCAGACCGAAGGGGGCGACGGGGCCAGTGCGCCGGGTGGGGCCGAGAGTTCTGAGGGCCCCGGCGCGCGCGGGGAACCGGTGAGCGGTTCGCCGGGGCCGGTCGGCGACGGCGACCGCGGCTCCGCCGACGACTCGACCTCCGGCTCCTCCGGTTCCATGTTCGGCCCTTCGAGCGGCCCTCACGGTGGGAGTGTGCCTTCGGCGGATCCGGTGGTGGGCCCGCGCCGTGGGATGCCGGGGCAGCTCGCGACGATCCGGTGGGAGGGGTTCTCCCGTGCGTGGGACGACCTCGGGAACCGGTACGTGATGCTGTTCGAGGTGGAGAAGGGGCAGCCGGGGCTGAGCTCGTTCTTGGGGACCGAAGTGGTCACCCAGACGTTCTTCCCGGCTCTGGCCGAGGACGCCGGGCAGTTGATGCTGCTCAACCCCGGGCACCTGGTCACCCGGGCGCCGACGATCGACGGTCAGGTGAGTGGAAGGCCCAGCGTGCGCACTGTGCCGGACGGGAACGTGGTGACGGTGAACCTGCGCAAGCACCGGAAGCGCCGCGATTAGCCCGCAGCACTAGTGGCGCAGGCAGCGCAGCTGCTCGCCGGAGGTCGTGGCCTCTCCCTCCACCCCGCCTTCCTGACCGCCTTCCCGCGCAGCCCGGTAAGGTGCAGCGCGTGCGTTCCCCCTTGAACTCCCCCTGGCCGATGCTGCGCGCCTGGCTCCTCGTGGCCGCCACGGCGGTCGGTTACACATCGGTCGCCTGCGTCCTGGCCACGCTGGTCCTGGGCACTGCGTGGTGGTGGCTCGGCCTGGTTCCACTGGTGCTGGCGCTGTTGAACGCCGAGTCGGCTCTGCTCTTCGTCAAGGACGGCAGGGACGGGACACAGGTCATCAGCGCGGACGAGGAGCCCGGACTCCATGCCGTGGTCGACCGGTTGTGCGCTCTGTCCGGTCAGAGCCGGCCCGAGCTGAGCCGCTACCCCTCCCCGTTGCCGAACGCGATGTCCAGGCCGTCCAGGACGTCCGGGTGGTCCCGGTGCGGCAGGCGCTCACGGCCCACGGTGTTTGTCAGCGACGCCCTGCTGACGGATGTCGATCCACAGTACTGGGAACCGGTGCTCGCCCACGAGCTCGCGCACATCGGTCACCGCGACGAGAAGGCTCTGGCGTTCGCCGAGGCCATGTCCGGTGGCTGGGTGATGTACGCGGCCGTCACCCCGTTCACGATGGTCGCGCACCTGGACGTGCTCGCGTGCGGTCTGGCGCGCATGGCTGGCTGGCCGTGGAAGCCGGTCACCAGGACTCCTGCTGCGCAGTGGTTGGTGGAGCGGCTGTCCGGGTCAGGATCCGCGCCGGTGTTCGGGCCGCGCGTTGCACCATGGGTGCTGCTGTCGGCCGGTCTGGTCCGCGCCGCCGTGTTCGGCGTCCTCGCGGTGATGATGCTGCTACCGATCGCGGGTTTCCTGGTGTTCGTGACCGTGTGCTGGCCGGGTGTACTCACGTACCGCTTGCTGGCCCGCCGGCGTGAGCTGGGTGCGGACCGCGCCGCGGCGGAGCTCACCGGTCAGCCCTCGCTTCTCGCCGCTGCGCTGACCGTGATGGGCAGGGACCGGCGGATCCCCGACGACACCGACCTGCGCGGCACGTCCAACGCGTCCGCTGAGCCCGGTGCGATGGCTGCGCTGACCTCGCTGTCGATGCTTCCGGATGCACCCCCGGGGGAGAAGGGCGGACCGGTGCGCCGGTTCGCCTCCCGGCTGTTCTCGAACCATCCGACGCTCGACCGTCGCCTCGCGCAGCTCCAGGCGCTGTCACGCCGGGGATGACGCGCGGACCCGCGCCCGCTGACCAACTGAACGGAGCGGAGTGGGCTGAGACGTACCGGCGAAGTACTGGTGCGCGGGTGAATACCGGGTCGAATCGGGAGCGCCGACTGGTTCTTCCGTCGGGATCACCCCCGCGCGTGCGGGGAGCACGACACCGCGACTCCGGCGGCAAAGCAACCGTCCGGATCACCCCCGCGCGTGCGGGGAGCACCCCTTCTGACCTGGGCTCCTACCGTCGAGTAACCCGAGAATCTGCAACTTGTGCTGGTGCGGGTAACGATTGGTTCGGGGCTCCAGGGGGAGTGGTCACAACGCCAGTATGCCGAGGATCCGTTCCTGCGGTACAGCCTCCGGCGCTCATCTCTGGTTCGCTACCGGTCACCGACCACCACCCTCGGCCCCACCTCACGCGAGTGGCTGCAGCTGCGGCCGTTTCGCGCTCCGCCCGTCGCCCGAGGACCGCCCGGTGATCCTGCGCCACAACCACGGCGCGAGGAACGTTGCCGCCCAGCGCACCTCTCCGGCGGCAGTGCGGACCAGCCCCGGTGGTGCGGTCGGGGGCAGTGGCCGGGCCCACGACTCATCACTGCCGGGCACGTCCAGCGCGTGCGCGAACCCGCCGCACAGGCGTTCGTGGCCGAGGGAGTTGAGGTGCAGCCGGTCGCTGCTCCACATCCGGCGGTCGGTGCACACCGGGTTCCGGTCCGCCTCGACCACGGTCGCGCCGTGCTGTGCCGCAACCTCGCGTATGCGCGCGTTGAACGAGGTCAGGCGCGGCTGAAGGCGGCGCGCGAGCGGGGCGATCGCGCCGATGTCGGGGAAGGTCACGGTGGCGACGTGGGCGCCGGCCTCGGTGAGCTCGCCGATCATCCGGTCGAGGTGGTCGACCACCGCGTCCTCGTCGTATGTGGGGCGGAGGATGTCGTTGAGCCCGGCGACGACGGTGGCCAGGTCGGGGTTCATCCGGACCGCGGGTTCGAGCTGTTCGGCGCGGATCTGTCCGATGCGCCTGCCGCGAATGGCGAGGTTGGCGTAGCCCATGTCGGGGTTGAGCGTGGACAGTTGCTCCGCGAGCCGGTCTGCCCAGCCGCGGTAACCGTGGCGGGGGGGGNTCTGGCTGTCGCCGATCGCGACGTATCGTTCGTACACCTGTCGTCCCCTTCTTCGAACTTCCGACTTCGAAGCGCTGGGTCGGCACGCCGGTACCCCCGCACACCTGCACCCCTGTGTGGCATGTGCCGTGTGCCGCGTACTGGGCGTTGCGAGCTGGGAGCTGCCCTGCGTGCAACTGCAGCCCCGTGGAGGAGGCGGAGGGAGCGGTCAGCCGTGCCCGGACAACCTACTCCACGGTAGTGCTCACCTTTCGAGCATCTCCCGGCGGCGGTGCTGATCCGCGGCTGGGCGGTGGCCGCGGACGGCTGCGTCTTCCCGACCGCTTCGGTGCGGATGCGTCCCAGGTTTCATAGGTGACTTCAGGTCGCAGGCGATGCACATGGGTGAAATGCACGAAATAAATATTTCTGATGGATAAGCCCCCAAGAATTTCCCGAGCGGCCGCTTGTGGCCACAACATTTACCCGCTTCTGTGGTCGAAACTACTGTTCCCCGAGTAGAGCTTGATCATCGACCAAGGGTTCTTATGAAGAAGTCCTGCAAGATCCTCACGATCGGCGCTGTCGGCATCTTGGTCTCAGCGCTCATGACGACCCCCTCCTTCGCTGAATCCTCCGCAAGTGACGACCAGCCCTACTCCCAGCCCGAACCCGATCAGGACGGGTGGTTCCACTACGAGGACTCCCTTCCTGCAGACGCGGAGATTTACACAATCCAGGGCACCAGCGACGGTGAAGGAGGGTGCCACTTCGAAGACAGTGCATCCCTTTCACCGGGCGAGGACCTGGTATCAACGCAGGAGGTGGCCTACAACCCGGAGACGTGCGAGTCCCGGTTGGCCACGAGCGACGCCCCCATCGGGGGTGAGGACTCGCCTCCCTCCGAAGGTGAAGACCCAGGCCAGGAAGGGCAGGAAGAAGAGGCCGACCTCGAAGAGGCCCAACCCTCCACTGAAGAGGCGGACGCTCAGACCCGTTCTTCGGGCCGCCTGTGGTCCTGGTACGAGGACCCGCCCGGGATCAAGGTCACTGAGGCGGAGAACAGGACCACGTGGTCATGGGACGGGTCGAATGTCCTTTCGTCACCTGCCCCTGTCGGTGGATATACCCTCAGGCATTTCTCAACCTCCGGGTGGTCCCTCGAAGAGCAGAACTGGCAGAATAGCTACAACAGCAACCAGACGACGTCCAGTAGCTACGCGCACTTCAGGAACGGGATCTTCTGCGCCGGCATCACCACTCACGCGTATGCGGATCGCAACACTGTGCACGGCCAGGCGAATGGGGACCTCGACGGGGCCTGGAACTGGAGCAAATCCGGCGGGTGCAATGGCCTGCTGTCCTTCAATAACCAGCTCGAGCGCACGTAGAACTAGCTGGCTGGGCTGCCTGCCTGAAGTTGTGCGGGTGTACTGCGCGTACTGCGGTGCACCCCCAAAATATCCAAGCCCTTGAACCTCGCAGTCACGGAATGATAGGCCGGAAACCACGATTCCTGTGTCCGGGACAAAAGATTGGCCTCGAAGTGTCTGATCACCCTTCACCGAGTGCTCACGCCAAATGGGCCAGAGCTGGGAAAACAGCGCTGATCAGCGCTGCGGTCCTGGCGGGCGCGGCTGCGCTGACGCTCGGTTTCGTTCTCTCCGTGCCACAAGGGTTCACGTGGGGAGGGGTCGTCACGGTCCTGGCCCTGGTTCCCCTGCTCGTGCCCGAGCGCTACCGCCACATCGGCGCCGGGCTCTCAGGGATCGCGATTCTGGCGGTGGTCGGGGTCAGCATTCTCTCCATCGGCCCGTACTTCCTGCCGGCGCTGGCTTGCACGGTCTTCTCGTGCGTGGCCTACTTCCTTGCGCGCCGTCCGGCCGGTGTCCGGGCATGAGGGGCTGACCCTCTGCGTGGGTGTGGACCGGGTCCGTGAGCCGGGTTCCCGGATCCGGGGCTCCAGCCCCCGGTTCCACGAGAGGGGAGCACCGGACCGAGGCCTGAGACGTGCCCTGGCCCATCCCCACGTGCGCGGCGATCGGTGCTGGGGCACTGCGGAGTCAACCGCTCCGTTCCACCGATATGGGGGACCGTCGCGGTGCTCAACGCTCGTTCCAAGAGTCTGCCCCTGAGCGACAGCCTCAAGGTTGTCGGGGTCGACCTCGGTCACCGCATCGCGCACTTCCAGTGCCCGCGCGTTCCAGGTCTTTTGTTGTCGGAGGTCGCCGAGCGCGTCGCGGGACAGCGCGATGTAGCGGGCTTGAAGTGCGTGGGCGCTGTCCTTCAAGGAGTCATAGGCGACGGTGAGCTCATGCTGGGGCCGGAAATCGGTCACGTCTTCTCCTGAGTGGTCGGAGTGAGGGGCCATCCCCGCGCACGCGGGGAACGCCGCGTCGGGGTGGAAGCCCGGCCACTTCTGGGGGACCACCCCCGCGGCGCGGGGAAAGCCCTCCCTGACCTGCACTTCTACCGGCGGGTGGCCGGCAACTGCGCCCGATTCCGCAGGCGCCCGAGTCCGCAGACACCCGAGCCCGCAGGCGCCTGAACCGCAGGCATCCCGGCCCCAGACGCCGCGGCCCCACGGCACCCCCGCCCGTCGCGTGCGGCCGCCCCTGCACCCGCATCCGCGGGTCACGTGTGTCGGCGCGGCTGGCGNCTCATGAGCAGGGAGAAGGCATCCGCGGGCGTACTTGCCACGCCAAGAGTGCACCATTATGGTCTTTTTGCGACCAGTTTGGTCGCAGAAAGGTGACATGATGGACAGACAACAGACCCTGGTCGACACAGACCCTGGGGCAGAGGTTCAGGGTGCGCCCGAGGGGCGGCCGACCAGCTCGAAGGTCGGATGGGCTCTACTGCTGGTGGTGTCGTTCGTGCTGATCGGCGCCGCGCTTCTGGTCACCCTCGGCGCTCTGATCCCTGGGTTGGGGCTGCTGAGCGTGCTCGGAGGACTGGTGGCCGCGACGGTCAGCCCCCACTTCGTCCTGCTGGGCGCGGCCGTGAGCGTGGTCGGCCTGGTCGCACGGCGGCGCGGGCTCCGAAAGAGCGGCGGGGCGGCACTGGGCCTCGGGGGGATCGGCCTTGTTTCCAACGCCGTGATCGTCGCGGTGCTGATTGGCACCGTGAACCAGGCCGACGGCTCCGTGAACCTGGCCTCCGCGACCTTCGGGCTCTCCGGCATCTCTGCGGCAGATCCCGACGAGACGCACGTCTACACCCGGACGGAGTCCGGCGAGGATCTGACCGTGGATGTGTACCACGCGGCGGATGCCGGCACCGGATCCGACCAGAAGCCGGCCGTCATGCAGGTCCACGGGGGCGGATGGAGCGAGGGCGACCCTCGCCACACGGCAGCTCAGAACCGGGAGCTGGCCGACAACGGGTACACGGTTCTCGGCGTGACCTATGAGCTGGCCGAGGAGGGCGACCCCACGTGGGACCGGGCTCAGCAGCACGTCACCTGTGCCGCGTCATGGATCGCCGATCACGCCGAGGACCTCCAGGTGGATCTCGACCGCTTCGCCTACTGGGGTGACTCCGCCGGCGGCAACCTCGCGCTGAACACTGCGTACTCCGCCGCCCAGGGGACAGCCGAATCGTCCTGCGGGGGGACCGCCCCCGTGCCCGGTGCCGTGGTCACCGACTACCCCGGTGTCGACATGGAAGCGATCTACGAGGGTGACTTCCCGGTGGAAGGGATGACAGGGGCCGACTTCACCCGCACCTACACGGGCGGCTCCCCGTCGGAGTACCCGGAGCGGTACGAGGCGACCAGCACCGAGCGCTTCATCTCGGCGGACGCGCCCGCGACCCTGATCGTCGAACCGACCCAGGACACCTTGGTGCCCACCGATTCGGTGCTCTCGTTCGCCGAGACCGCAGCTGAGGCCGGGGTTCCGATCGAGCTGGTCGAGATCCCGTTCAGCTGGCACATCTTCGACCAGCTGGCACACAACTCCATCGGCTACCAGGCGCACACGTCACTGGGTCTGCAGTTCCTCGAGGAACAGCTGGGCCGACCGGAGAGATGACGGAGCGGCAGGCGGGGGTCGCCGTGGAGATCCCCGCCTGATCGCCCACCGGCCCGCCTGCGACAGAATGGACAGCATGGCTCCGATCCGTCCGACCAACGCAGAGATCGATGCGCAGATCCTCGACATCACCGCCGGGCTGATCGCGGCGCGGGGGATCCAGCAGACATCGGTGCAGGCCATCGCAGATGCCGCCGGGTACTCCAAGTCCGGCCTCCTTCGCCGGTTCCCTTCGAAGGAGGCGTTGGTCGAAGGGGCCCTCTCGCAGGTCACCCGGGACGGGGGCGATCTGCGGGACTCCGCGGTCGATCTCCCCCTCGGTGAGCACCGCGACTCACTCGTGATCCGCCGATTGGGGGACTACGTCTTCCGGCGTCAGGGGTTCGCCCGGCTGGTCACCGCGGCCATCTCCGCTCCTGAGAACGAGCAGCTCCGCTCCCAGATCTCCCCGGCCGGCGATGTCCTCTTCGAGGCGTTCGGGGATCTCGGGGCCGGGGCCGAGTGGCGCCGGCGCCGAGTCCGGGTCGCGGCGGCGATCAGCGCGTTGACCGTCGTGACCCTCACCTACGACGAGGTGCTCACCCGGGAGGAGGCGGAACAGCCGCTCTTCGACGCGGCATGGAATGCTCTCGGCCACTCGGGCGAGTGTCCGACGGTCTCGTCGGCAGGCTGAGCCCTGGGCGGCGCTCGGCCGCGCGCCGCGCCGCGGATCCTGGTGGTGGTCGGCCGGGCCACAAAAAATAATCCTGTATTATTTTTTCATGACCACGCACAAGGACGAGGAGAGCCGCCGCAGGCAGGTCGGTGAGGCCCTGCTGGGCGTCGTCAGCGAACACGGTATGGAAGGCGCCACTCTGCGGCAGGTCGCGTCCACCGCCGGGGTGTCCGTCGGGCTGGTGCAGCGCTACTTCCGCACCAAGGCCGAGCTCTTCTCCTTCGGGATCGAGTACGTCTACGAGCGCTCCGAGGCCCGGCTCGGGGGAATCCCCTGGGACGATCCCGACATGTCGGCGCGGGAGGTCGTCGAGCACCTGGCCGAGGTCTCCCTGCCGTTGGACGAGAGCCGCAGCCGGGAGGTGCGGGTGGAGCTGGCCTTTATCCAGATCTCCCTGAACGACACCGAGCTTGCGCGGGTCCACGACCGGTACGCCGCGGAGGTGCTCGAACAACTCCGCGCGATCCTGGAGTCGGCCCGGAGTACCGGCGAACTCGCCTCGGACACCGACATCCCGACCACCGCCGCGGAGATGGTGGCCGTGCTGAGCGGTCTCCAACTGAACGGTGTCGCCCGCAGCCACCAGGGCACGGGGGTCATGCGTGCGGTGGTCTCCCAGTACCTGGACCGACTCTTTCCCGCTCATGCCGGAGATGACCGATGACTCTCGGACTCCTGACCGCCCTGCTGGGCCTGGCACTGCTGGACAGCACCGCCTTCGGCACCCTTTTGATCCCGCTGTGGCTGCTGATGGCGCCGGGCAAGGTGCGGCTCGGCCGGATGGCGGTCTACCTGGGCACCGTCGCCGGCTTCTACTTCGTGGCCGGCCTGGCGATCGCTGCCGGGGCGGACGTGGCCGTCGACGCGGTCCGTGAGGCTGTCGCGCGGATCCCGGACGCGGTGCTGCTCTCGACGCAGGCGGGCCTCGGACTCGCCCTCGTCGCGGTCGGCCTCTGGTGGGGTGTGCGGTCCGGTCGGCGCGACGAGAATGCGGGCCCCGGCAGGCTCCAGCGCTGGCGGGACCGGGCGATGACCGAGGCCGGAGGCCCCGGCAGCACCGGTGTCGCCGAGGGCCCCGGCGTAGCCGAAGGCGCCGGGGAAGCCGGCGGGANGGCGGCAAGGCCTCCAAGGGCGGCGGCAACGTCGGTGTCATGAAGCTCGCCCTGATCGCGGTGGGGCTGGAGATCGCGACGATGCTGCCCTACCTCGTCTCCATCGGGATGCTGGTGAACGCGCAGTTGGGCGTCGTCGGCTATGCGACCTGGCTCGGCCTGTACAACGTGGTGATGGTTCTGCCCGCGGTGCTGATCACGGTGGCCCGGTTCTTCTGGCACCGGCGTCTGGACCCGCTTCTGCACCGGCTGAACGACCACTTGGCCCGGAGCAGCTCTTCGACCGTGGTGTGGATCCTCGTGGTGCTGGGCGTCGCCCTCGCCGGTCACGCTGCCTACTCCTGGTGAGCCGGATACGCCTGGTGCGAGTTGGTTACCGGTCAGGAGCCGGGGGCCGGATGGGCGGGTCGGCCGGGGGCTCAGGCGCGGGAGCCTGAGCGCCCGGGGTCATCCCCCGCGTGCGCGGGGAGCACCCTTCTTGACCTGCGTTTCTACCTGTGGGTAACCCGGATATCTGCAAGTTGTGCATGTCCGGGTGACACGAGGGCCACAGTTCCGAGCCAGGTGAACACAGGCCCCCAGTATGCCGGGGACCCGTCCCTGCGGGACAGGCCCCCGGCACCCAATGAGCGCGAGAATCCCGGCGCCCCGGAGCAACCCTCAGCGCGGGCCCGGGTCGATGAGGTCGCACCCGCTCACGCGGCCGGGCACGGGCGGCTCGGACAGCGCGCGGTCGAGCAGCTCCAGCGCCTCCTCGACGTCGCCGTCGCGCTGAACGAGTGCGAGGGCCTCGCGCACGGCGTTGGTGCGGCGACGCAGCCCGCGGACGAGGAGGAAGTCCGCGACCGGGTGCGGGCCGGGTTCGACGGCGAGCGCTTCGGAGACGGCGTCCAGGAACTCTGCGGTGTGGATGTCCAGCATCAGGCGGCCTCCCCCATCACGAGCGGCTTCTGCGTCAGGACGGAACCTCCGGTCGGGGCAGGCCCGCCGGTCGGGGTGGGTCCGCTGCGCGGTGCGGAGCCCCCGGGAGCCCCGGGGAGGGTGGGACCTCCGGCCGGAACGGTTCCGCCGGCGTGGGCGGGACCGTGGGTGGGGGAGTGGTGTTGTCCGGCGCGCTCCTGGTCGGCGAGTGCGCACAGCACCGCCAGCGCCAGCCTCCGGCTCTCGACCGGACGCGCGCCGGTGGCGCGCCCGCTCACGAAGCAGCGCCCGCGCACGATCGCTGCCGGCACGGACACGTTGACCGGCGCGGCCGCTGTCGCCGTCGCAGGGATGCGCGCTTGGGGTGTGACGGTGAGACCTGTTCCGAGCGACTCATGCGTCGCATGAGACGTGTGCGCAGCCTGCGAGGTGAGCGTGGTGCTGGAGTCGGCATCGGACGGGCGCCGCGGGCTGGGGACCCGGGGTCCGGGGAGCTCCGGCCTTTGGAACTCCGAGTCGGAGGGCTCCGGGGCTGAGAGCCATGGGCTGTGCTCGGTCGCGGCGCCGCCCCAGTTGTCGGGCTCGCGGTCGGCTCCGACCCAGGGTTCCGTCCTGGGCTCGAGGGACGCTGCGGGGATGCGCTCGGCGTAGCGGCGCACGCGACGCGAGCGCTGGCGGTAGGTCCACTCTGCGCGGAGTTCGCGGAACCAGCCGAACGGACTGGTGTGGACCCCCTGTGACGCGCGGAACATGCGCATCAGCAGATACAGCAAGGCAATAGGGTTGAACATGTCGTCCTGCCTCTTTCAGGTCGGCCATGGCCCCCGGGCGTGTTCCAGCACGTCGCGGGGGTTCGTTATTGGAGTACGTCGTTACTATACATTGACCCTGTCATGCCTTGCCATACCCTGATCCTCCTTAGTTGCCCTGTCGGCACCATGCCAATCTCTGACACATGGGAGAAGCGAGCATTCCGAGCGGGTACGGCCCCGAGAGCGAGCTGGTGAGCGGGCCTGACCCGGTATGGCTGCAGCTCGCAGCGGTTCTCATCGCACGGATCGAGCGTGGCGACTACCGGGTGCACAGCCCGATTCCGAGCCTCGCGCAGCTTGAGCAGGAATTCGGCGTCGCGCGCGGCACGATCCGCAAGACCACGGCCCTGTTGGCGGAGCGCGGCTACGTCCGCATCGTGAACGGCAAGGGCGTCTACGTCCTGCCTTCCGAATAGGTAGGACGTCTCGACCGACGCCGCAGACTAGTGAGTTCCGAGTCGTGGTGCACCCAGTCGGATGCGGGCGCCGGGGTGGGGAGCCACCCCCGCGTGGCGTGGAGCACCCACTCTTCCCGACCTGCATGTCTACCGGCAGCCACCCCGGAAACCTGCAAGCTGTGCATCTCCGGCCAACCCGTGGGTCACAGTTCCGGGCCAGCTGACACAGCCCCGGTTCGTCGGGAGCCCCGGGCCGAACGCCCAAGCCTCAGTCCCCGGTCAGCGCACCCTCCGGCGACCGGAAGTACTCCACGGTGCGATCGGCCAGTTCGGTGAGGTCCTCCTCCTCGGCCGGACGCACTTGCGTGACCAACCCGGCCAGTTCCTGCGCGTCGAAGTCCGCGTGCCCGAGCGTCGTGTCGCTGTCGGGGGACGCCTGGGTCCCGTCGGAGTCCTGGGCTCCCTCGGGACCCCCGGCCCCGCCGTTCCGGGAGCGGTCCGGCTCGTCCGTCCACGGCCCCAGGTACACCACCCGGCCGGGCTCGTACTCGTACCGCACCGACTGGGGGGCGCCGAGCTCTTCGGAGCTCTCCGGCTCCTCCGCACCCTCGACGCCCCACTGCGCGACCACGGGACCGTCGGCACCTTCGACGCCGTCGGCCTCCAGCTCCTCGCAGTAGGCGCCCTCCCCGTCACACCACGCACGCAGCACGGCGTCCGGATCCTCGGCGGTCCGGTCGTCCGCCCACGTGGCGCTGCGCAGGTAACCGCCGTGGCCGTCCTGGTAGAAGACGGCGAACACGGACAGCCACTCCGAGTCGTCCGTGGCACCGGTACCGGGAACCTCGGAGGCGGCATTGTCGCCGCCGTCCTCGCCGTCGGCCTCTTCGCCGTCCTCGTGCACCGCGTCGTTGATCTCGGACCGGTAGGGCTCCCACCCCTCCACGTCCAACACCGCCGCGTCGTCCTCGTGCCCGAGGATGACCTCGCGCTGCTCCGCGGCCATCGACTCGATCTGCGACTCGGCCTGGTTCCACACCAGGACACCGGCGACCAGCATCACCACCGCGGCTGTCGCGGCCCCCCAGCGCATCCGCTCCCCGCGGGACGCCAGCATCGCCAGCGCGGACAAGGGGGCCGAGAGCACCCCTGCGGTCAGCAGCCCGTCGCCCAGGTCCCCGAACCCGAACCCGAACTGCGTGGCCATGCTCCCGGCGAACCCCGCCAGCACGACCACGGTGAACAGCACCATCGCCGGGGTCGGCCTCGGGAACCGGGCCGCCCGCAACATGCGCCGGAACACCCAGAACAGGAACGCCGCCAGCGTCGAGGCCACGAGGGGTGCAGCGATCGCCGTTCCCACGTTGCTCTCCAGCACGGAAAGCCAGAGGAGCGGCGTCGTCAGGAACAGCACGAGCGTCAGCGAGACCGCGTACACCGTCGAGCCGATGAGGGTCACGAGCCAGACGGCGCCGGAAAGCCGGGACTGTCGGGGGGCGCCCGCCCGGTCCCCGTCCGGCTGCTGCGTCCCCTTCGACGAGGAGGGACCAGCCGGCCGAGTCAGCCGCCCGGTCTCCCGGTACTCCCCGCCCCCGTACGGAGGGGAGGACCAGGTCTGGGGCGGCTGCTCGGCCGAGTCGTTGTGCGCGCCTTGCGCGTCCGGTGCGTCCTGTGGGCCCCGTGCGTTCTCGGCGCTCTGCGGTTCCTGCGGTCCCTGCGGTTCCTTCGGGTCAGGCGCGCCCTGATCGTGCGGGTTCTCGTCGGAGGACATCGAGGCCTCTCGTGGATAGGGGGTCGAGGAGCGAGGGGCTGAGGTCGGGGGTCGGGTTCCGGGGGTAGGGGATCGAGTTCGAGGACAGAGGATCGAGAGGTTCGCGCCTGGCCGCCTTCGGCCACCTTTGGCCACTTCCGGCCATCTGTGGTCGTGCCGACCGGTTTCATCTGGTTCCAACGGGTTCCAGGTCGGTTCCGGCCTTCTGCGACTGAGACGTCCGGCAGGGCCGAGAAGTTCCCTCCATGTTTCCTGTTGTTGATCGCGTGGTGCATGGCGGGGGTGGCTCAGTACCGGCAGCGCTCTGCTGTGTGCGCTGGGTGTCGGAGGCGGAACGCGGAAGGCGGCCGACGGCACGCGAGGCGGAGCGCGGTGTGCGGGAGGCGGCCCGGTGGAGGCCGGGCAGTGCCCTTGACTCATGCAGGCCCCGCTTCCAGGGGCCTCAGTGGTCCGGGCTGCGGTGAATTCTCGGTGAACCGTGCACGCCCCGTCGCTGGTCAGCGCGCACCCGGTTCCGGACGCACCGGGGCAACACAGAACGAACGCTGCACTCGGTGAACTTTCTGCCCACAGGTGCCGTCTTCCCCCACGGAG
>NZ_ANBF01000164.1:0-9922 GCF_000341025.1 Nocardiopsis salina YIM 90010
GTGACCAGCGCCGATACCGACCTCCCCCGACTTTGAAACAGCCCTGCTCGGAGGGGGCGGCGGGGAAGGCCCGGAACGTCCCGAAGACCCGTAAAAAATGAGACCCGAAAATCCACGAATCACGGAGAACGGCCGGAGCCTCAGGGCTACAGTAGCTGCAGTCACGATCAGTTTGTTCCTGGCTGGCTGTGTCATCACCCCAGAGAACGAACCCGACGAAGGGGGTGAGCCCCAGACCCCGGGTGGAGGTTCCACGGAGGAGCAATCTGACGAGCGCGGTTTCATCGCGACCTCCTACACCACATCGACGCAGCTCGGAGCTGGACTCGAGATCAATGTTCGCCCACTGGAGTTGATCGAAGAAGATACTCTGAAGCTGAGCATGGAAGTGTCCAACACCTCCGAGAGGGACTACATCCTGGAGGATGCGCTCAGCGACCCAGACAACCTCTACTCAGCCAGCAATGCGACCCTCGTTGACCCTGTCGCTCAAACACGCCACCTGAATAACGAACTCGGCGATGGGTCTTGCTACTGCACCTTCACGGAAGGAACGCTGGAAAGCGGCGACAGCGTCGACCTCGAGGTCATGTTCCCAGCACCACCCGAAGGTACAGAGACCATGACGGTCACCACCCCTGTCACTTCGCCCTTCTTCGACATCCCTATCGCTGAATCTTCTGATACCGCCGATGAAGACTACAGCGACGGGGAGATCATTCCACTTACCATGATTTCGGAAGACGAAGGCAGGAGCGACCAGGAGACCGACGAAGAGCTCAGCATCTTGCTCTCTTCTGATGTTCTCTTCGACCTCGAGAGCGCTGACCTCACCTCCGACGCAGACGAAGTGATCGAGCAGGTAGCCAGCGAGATCGATCAGTCCAGCTCAGACACTGTAACCATCGAGGGCCACACCGACGACCAAGGATCGGACTCCGTGAACAACCCGCTCTCGGAAGAGCGTGCCGAGTCCGTGGAGTCAGCGCTTTCTGAACTAGTCACACGAGACAACGTCACCTTCGAAACGGAAGGACATGGATCAAGTGACCCCGTCGCGGACAACGACACCGAAGAAGGTCAAGAACTCAATCGTCGAGTGACCGTCACGTTCGAGAAGTGAGGGAGATGAACCGTGGGAAGCTGCACCCGGAAGTCCCTCGTAGCTGTCGCCTGCGTTCCACTACTGACCCTCGCCTCTGGAAGCGCCAGCGCCGATGAAGATTCACACGCCCTGGGCACTAGCCAAGGGAACGAAACGGAGAGCCAAGGACTAACCGCCGAGGCAAATCAGGTCGAGCGAAACGAACGAGGAAATCTCGTCTCAGTAGACTGGGCCATCGTCAATGAGACCGACTCCGATGTCGTCCTTACTTGGCTCCATGAGCAGGAAACCTACACGTACAGCGGGGACTACTACTCAGGTGTCACGATCGTGGACCCTGAAACCGATACCCGCTATCACCCACTCATGGATCAAGCTGGGGAATGTGTGTGCGCTGGCAATACTTCCGGCAGGTTCTTCAATCAAGTGGTCGCAGGCGGATACAGCCCGTACTGGTCTCTCTTCTCCACTCCGAGCGATGTCGAGACACTGACCCTTGAGGTCCCGGGGTTCGAGCCGATCGAGGACATCCCTATCGACTGACCGCTGACCAACGACCGATGGCCACCGGCACCGATCCACCAGGCCTTCCGCCCACCACCTCTCCCCCACTTCTCCCACTTCCACCTTGGAGACGGAGTTGAACACCCCCACACCACGCCGACAAGGGGACCCCAGACGCCCTTCCGGGCCGTCGGGGCCGTCCGGCCCGCCGGGGCGTCCGAACGATCGTCCGGGAGACATCGACCGTTCTCCCAACAAGGGAGCCGACTCGGGCTCTCCGAGCACCGGCCCAGCCCGGGCCGTCCGCCCCACCCGAGCCTCTGGCCGCAAGTCCACCTCGCGTTCCAAGGCCGGGTCCCGCCGCCGTTCCGGAGTCGGATCCGGATCCGACTCCGGGGCCGCGCTGCTGGAGACCGCCGCGGTTCTGATCCTCGCCGCGGCCGTCATGGTGGCCATCTACCAGCTCGAGCTGAGCCAGATCTTCAACAACGGTGTCCGGCAGATGGTGTGCCTGGTCGAGGGGCCGGAATGCGGGGAGACCTGGACCGAGGAGGACCGGCCCGAGGAGCCGGAGAGCTACGGGAACGGCGACGGCGACGGTTCCGGCGGCACCACGACCGTCAGCAACTCCTCGGAGAACGAGTCCACCGCGATGGACATGGCCGGCGACCGGGGGTGGGACGGCCGGGAGTGGACCTGCCTCAACAACCTCTGGAGCAACGTCTCCGACTTCGAGTCCTCCAGCGACGGCGGCGGCCAGGGAATCCCGGGTTACGACCCGGAGGTGCACGGCGACCATCCGCCGCCGGACGACTTCGAGGAGAGCGCGAACTCGCAGATCTCCTGGGGGCTGGACTACATCGATGCGGAGCACGGGACGCCGTGCGTGGCCTGGGCGCAGTGGGAGGACTCCCGCTCGTACTGACCCGATCTCGCCTGTACCGCCTCGCGCGACCCCGCGGCCGTAGCCCCCGTGATCCGCACAGAGGGGACCGCCCGGCTACCCGGATCACGCATGGCTCCGCCCGCTCATACACCCGTGCCCTGTCGCCCCAGCGGTTCGAGACCTCCGCGACCTTGGAGACACCGACCCCGACGAGACGACACGGACACCACACAGGAACCACGGCATATGGACAAGACACGACGCTGGGTGCTGGCCGGCACCGCGGCCCTCGCGATCGCGACCGCCCTGGGCGCCGGACTCTGGCTCGGCGGCGGGCCCACCACACGTGACGGATGGGAGGCGGCGTCCTGGGCCTCCGGCATCACCGCAGCCCTGTGGCTCGTCGTCACCGCTGTCACCTGGGCAGCCACGTCACGAGGGTCCGAACCGCCCGAACCTCCGAACGAGCCGAGCGGCGGTGTCGGCGGCGAGCGCCCGAACCCTGACGCCCCGGAACCGCCTCCGTCACCGACCCCCGGGTCCGTCCCCTCCTCGCGCACCGTGAACCACATTTCCGGTGGGGTCCACGGCAACGCCCGGGTCATTCAAGGCGAGAACATCAACATCGAGAGTTCGCACCACCGCGGCGACCACCACGACCGGGGCTCGACCTTCACCGACGGGCAGGACCGGGGCTGAAGAATCCGTGTGCGCCCGCCGGAACGGGCCCCATGGACCTCCCTCGACCCCGGCCCGTCAGCGCTGCCTACCGCCCCCACCTCCTCCTTTACACCCCCGGCCCGATCCCCTAGGTTCACCGAAACGCTGCCGTTTCGCTGAGGGAGAGATCATGCGACCGGAGCAGGGTGAAACGCCGCGGGACCCGGCCGGAGAGCCCGACCAGCACACACGGCTCGGACTCCCCGAGCACTCCGACCACCTCGAGCGTCTCGAGCACCTCGAGGCCCGCGCCGCCCGCGAGGGCAGCATCCCGCGCACCGAGGCCCTGGAGCTCTTCGACGCCCTCCCTCCGGTCCCGGTCGCCGAGATGCTGGGAGCGTGGAAGGGTTCCGGTCTCAGCACCGGCCATGACTGGGACGGCCTGCTGGAAACCTTCGGCTGGCACGGCAAGGTGTTCGCCGGTTCCGAGGCCGCCCACCCCCTGGTCTTCGAGGACGGCAAGGGGCTGTTCTCCGTCGACCCGGCGCTCGTCCCGATGGGGGCGGTGACCCGGTTCCCCGGAGCGGCGCACACGCCCATGCTCGGCCGCCTCGGCCGTGGTTCCTTGAGGCTGCTGCGTACCACGAAGCCGCGGGCCCGGCTGCGCATGGTCGAGTACCGCGGCGTCTCGACCGGGACCATGTCCTATGACGCGCTGCCCATCAACGACCACTTCCGCAAGGTCGACGACGACACCCTCATCGGGGCCATGGACATGCGCGGGGTCAGCGCGCCGTTCATGTTCGTGCTCCGTCGTGAGGTGTGACCGGGTGAATCAGGGAACCAGATGAACCGAGCGGACTTCGTGACAGATGCCCCGTCGATGCGGTCGATCAGAAGTTGCCGTGTGGCCACTACCGGACACACCCTCCCCGGCTGAGAACCACTCTCGCTCCGGAACCAGCGCCATGAGGAGGGGACCGACGCCGCAGGCGCCCCCGGTCACAGCAACCGCTACGACGGGCCGGGGCGTCTGATCAGCAACGGCGCCCACCGCGGATCACGCCCGCACCATCTCGCAACCCCGGCACTCTCGTCGTCGAGCTCGTCCACACGATGACATTCTTCGAAAGTGGAGCGCGGAGCAGGACGAACAGGACTCGGGCGAAGCCCCGGAATCGAACTGACCCCTGACACAAAAAAGGCTCCGCGGCTTGCGCCGCGGAGCCTCTTCTCCCCTACCCAATATGGCTTTGTGTCCAGGTACCCCCGGGTCGACTGCCGTGACAAACCCGGGGGCCCTGGAATCCCGGTTCACTTCCAGTGTCTTCTCGGCGTCACCTGAACTTGAACCGGGGTCTTGCAGGCCAGTGACCTCGTGCACCTCGTAGAGATCGAGGAACTCCTGAGCCTTGGCCTTGTGCTCTTGTGGTCATTCGGTTTGCGGTTCCGGTGGGCCGGTACCGCAGGGCTTCATCCCCCTAATCCACCCTGCGGTCCGGGCTCGATCGCCCACGGCCCGCCCCCTCCACGGGCCGCGGATACGACCTCCACCACGGCTCGGGCATTGCCGAGCCCACCTCCATTGCCTGGAGGAGCTGCCGCCATTCTACACCGGCTTTCTCGAGGCGACGTCCGCTTTCCACGAGCTTTCCGGACCAGGAACCCATCCTGAGGTTCTCGGACAGGGCGTCGTACCGTTTCGTCACGAACTCACGCCCTTCCTCGTCGTCAGACCCCAGGACGTTCCAGGAGAATGGAGGCTCCTCCCCTGCCCGGAGACGCTGGTCCAGCCGACCGAACAGAAGATCGGCCAGCGTGATTACCTGGACCTCGTTCCCCGGATGGGGTGGTGCCTGCAGCATACTGGAAAGCACGGCGGCTATCGACCCCACAGAGGGCTCGGATCCCTGACACGCGCAGGCCGATTCTTGCTTTTTGGAGAACTCCGCGCCATCCAGCCCCATGCACAACCCCCGATGGTGTACGAGAAGCGCGCATCCGGGCTCCGGGCACGCCTCAACTTCCTGCTCTTCAGAACGAAAGCCCAGGTCAGACCGGGTTTCTGGGCCGACAGGGGAGCCGGTCGAGAGACCGGATCCCGGACCGGACATAGGGGAAGAACTCAGACCTTCTCGGAACCGAGTTCTGGGTTTCGGCTCACCCGTTTCGGCGTTGGGGGCTTTCCACCCAGCACCCATATGGGCGATTTCTGTTGGGTTATCGAGTTCGTCGTCCGCCACGCCTCAGCCCCCCGGATTCGGCGAGAAAATTTTCTGGGAGGCCCCGATCAGCCCCTCCGGGGACCCTTCGGAGGCTTCCCCGGAGGGCTTGGGCGCGGGGGAGCGACCTCCGATCGCGGGGCCCGGGCACCCGCTCGCGGAGGCCGGAGGCCCGCTCGAGGGGACAGAAGGCCGGGCGGCGGGGGCCACTGGGTCGACGGAACCAGCGGGAGAGACGCGTTGCACCGACAGGTCGGACGTATACCGGCGCACCCGACGTGACCGCTGTCGGCGCTCCTGCGGACCCCGGCCGAGGGAGATCGAGGGAGGCAGGGGGCCGAGGCGGCTGCGAAGGTCACGGAGGTTGAACGGGTTGAGAGGACTGGAGGGTTCGGGGGGCCGGCACGGGGGCTGAGCGGGGCGCCGTTCCGGGGGCGAGGCCGCCTCGGAGGGAGGAGGCGGCGGAGGCGGACTGGGGTTGAGGACAGGTGCCAACCCGCGTTCGAGTGGCACCGCAAGTACGCTTTTCATGTCGATCTGCTCCTACAGGTCGGCCATGGCCCCGGGGCGTGTGGCTGCACGTCGCCGGGGTCCTTGCGTTCAGCGGTTGCTCTGATCGTACGTCACTCTTACCTACCCGTACATAGACTTCTTGATACTGACCCACTGGGAACTGTTGACCCTCACTCAGCCATGCTCTGCACATGGACTTGCCGAGTGGCTACGGGCCTGACACGGAAATCGACGACGAGGGCATGGACCCGGTGTGGAAGCAGCTTGCTGCGATCCTCCTGGCCCGCATCGAGGCCGAGGTGTATCCGGCGGGTAGAGCCATCCCTTCACTCACACAGCTGCTGCAGGAGTTCGGGGTCTCCAGAGGAACGGTGCTGAAGGCAACCGGATACCTGGAAGATGCCGGGTTCCTGAGAGCTGTGCAGGGACGTGGAGTGTTCGTTCTCCCGAAGCAGTGACCGCAGTGCTTCCCGAGCGGGGGCGCTGCACTCCGGGGGTCGGTGTTCGCGGGGGCATATCGACGACTGGGGTGACGACGTGCGACATGACAAGCGGCTCCGTTCGCTTGTCCCGGGCCCGGGGGCACCGATGGTGCCTCCGGGCTCCTGCTTGAGGGGTTCAGTGCTTCTAGCCTACTTCAGCTTGTCTATCTCGTACAGAACATATAGCATATGAAAAGCGTCCCCCACGTCCTTAACTTCTCCTCCATGGATGTTGACCGCTTCGACCCGACGCCCATCTACCAGCAGGTGGCGCGCGCGATCAGAACCCGCATCGAGTCGGGAGACCTCAAGCCCAGAGACCCGGTGCCCTCCGAGTCACAGATGGTGGCCGACTACGGGGTGGCCCGCGCGACTGCCCGCCACGCGGTCGCCCTCCTGCGCTCCGAGGGCTGGGTCGTGACACTGCCGCAGCGGGGCACCTTCGTCTCCGACTCCCCCGGTACGCCGCCGAGTACCTGACCCGGAAAGTTCCGGAGGCCGTTCCGGGCCCGAGCCCGGGGTCGCGTCCCGCCACACCTGACCCCCGTTCCTTCCACGATCCGAGTTCTTCTCCACGGACCCCACCCGGGCCTACGGGTGGGGTCCGTGCTCATGGGGTTGGGTCCTGACCATTGGGGCCGTCGCCACCGTCGTGACCGCCCTGGCCCTTCTTTCCTACGTGGCCACCCCGGCCGCTGCGACCTCCGCCGATGGCCGGGGGTTCTTTCGCCATCACACTGCGTCCACACCTCTTTCTGCCCCGGGAAGTGCACGCATCACACCCTCGAACTCCTGGTCGGACGGGCAGGAGCCCGTTTTCCGAACACCGAGCGGGAGATGTGGACACCACCCGAGAACGCAAGACCCCACCACTCCCCTGCACCCCTGCGCCCCTGCGCCTTCGCCTGCTCGCCCTGGGCGGCGCGTTCGCGCTCTTCACCGCCGACTGCGGCCTGGTCGGCGACGACTCCGGGGAGCTCCGGCGAGGGCTCCGACAACCCGCACCTGAGCACGCTCCTGCGCAGCGGTCGCGGCACCGATGGCTACGACAGGAACACCAAGGCCGGGGTCACGCTCGTCGACGGCGGCAACATGCATCACCACCCCTCGCCAACACCCATGGGCAGTACCAGTGCACGGAGGGCCGCGGCTGCGCGATCACGAGCGGCCCGCATCCCGCGACGCACGGTCCGGCACCTGCGCCTCACGGATCACGCCGCACGTCGTCCTGTCACTTGCGCCCCAGCCCGCAGAACTCGTCCATCTGCCGCACCCGACCGGCCTCGACCTGCTCCGCACGCCACAACGGGCACGAGACCACCCCGGGCTCCACCAGCTCCAGCCCCTCGAACAGCCCGGCGATCCGCTCCGGGGTGCGCAGGTGGTAAACGGCCGAGCCCGCCTCGTTCCACCGGCGCACCGCCTCCTCCATCGCCTCGCCCGTCACCGCGCTCGTGCTGTGCACGATCGCCAGGAAGCTCCCCGAAGGCAGCGCCCCCATCAGGTGGTCGATGATCGCCTTCGCCTCGCCGTCTTCACCCACGAACGGCAACACACCGAACATCGTGACCGCGACCGGCCGGGTCGGGTCCAGGGTCCGGGCGGCCTCGGCCAGGAGCGTGTCCGGGTCGCGCAGGTCCGCGTGCACGTAGTCGGTCGCCCCCTCGGGCGTCCCGGTCAGCAGGGCCCGCGCATGTGTCAGTACCAGCGGATCGTTGTCGACGTAGACCACCCGCGCAGCCGGGTCGGCGGTCTGTGCGACCTCGTGGGTGTTGTCGGCGGTGGGCAGGCCGGTTCCGATGTCCAGGAACTGGTCGATGCCCTGCTCCTCGACCAGGTGGGTGACCATGCGGGCCAGTACGGCGCGGGTGGCGACGGCGACGTCGACGATCTCCGGCAGTGCCGCGGCGATCCGGTCCCCCGCCTCGCGGTCGGGCGGGTAATGGTCCTTGCCGCCCAGCCAGTAGTTCCAGATACGGGCGGAGTGGGCCTGAGAGGTGTCGACCTCGAAAGGGGGCGGGGAGTTCATGGGGCTACCGGGCTCCTGAAGCCTGATGGGGGGTGAAGGAGGAACGGGGGGTGGAGCGGGGGCGGGCACAGGGTCAGGGTCAGGGCGCGTGCGGAGGGCCCACCTTAACCCCGCCTGAACCCTGCCTCCTGTCCCAGGTCCGCTCCCCCGGCCGTCTTCTCGCGCCCCTCCCGCGCCCGGCCGACACATCCACCGGCTCCGGTGGCAAGACGCGTCCCCCGGGCCCCCACCCTCGGACCGGGCCCGCGCCCTCGGTGTCCCGCCGACAGCGGCAACTGCGGCCCGCGCACCGCGTCGGGCGCTCCTCACCCCCGAAGCTCGGAGCCATGAACCCTCCCGTGGACGGCTCCGGCGGCATGGGACCACTCGGCATCACGTACGGGCGATGATGAGGTAGGCCAGGTACCCCAGGTACAGGCTCACCAAGAAGAGACCCTCCAGGCGGGTCACACGTCGACCGGTGCGGAAGAACAGCACCACCAGCATCGAGACCACGGCCATGACGATCATGTCGACGTAGAGCACCTCTGCTGAGACCGCGACCGGTTCGGGGGCAACCACCACGGTCAGGCCCAGAACGAACACGATGTTGTAGACACTGGAGCCGATCAGGTTGCCGATCGCGATGGAGGCCTGTCCCCTCATGGTGGCCACGATCGAGGTGACCAGCTCGGGCGCGGAGGTACCGATGGCCACGATCGTCAGGCCGATCAGCACATCCGAGACGCCGAGCGCTGTGGCGATGCCGACCGCGCCGCTGACCAGCCACTCGGCCCCCAGGATCACCAGGGCGATCCCGCAGAACAGGAACAGTGCGTCCAGGGCGAAACGAGCCGGGCCACCGCGAGCCGGCCGCTCGGGCACGTCGGTGCCACCGGTGCCACCGCCCGAACCCTGGGAGGGCGTCTCCACGGCGTGAGTGCGTCGGGCGTTCCGGACGATCGCCACGGTATAGGCCACGCCGACACCCATCAGCAGGAGACCCATCGGCCGGCTGAGGCTGCCGCCCAAGGACAACAGGAACAGCAGTACCGAGACGACCGCGACGACTGGCAGGTCCAGGCGCATCATCTGGCGCTGGGTGAAAATGGGGCTCAGAGCGGCGCTGATGCCCAGGATCAGCAGCAGGTTGACGATATTGGTACCGACGATGTTGCCGGTGACCAGACCGGGGTGCCCCCGTAGCGCGGCTTCGACACCGACCGCCAGTTCAGGCAGGCTGCTGCCGATCGCGACCACGGTCAGGCCGATCACCATGGTCGATATGCGCAACAGCGCCGAGACCCCCGTGGCGCCGCGGACCAGAAGCTCTGCGCCGACCACGAGCACGGCCAACCCCGCGGCCACGAGTACGTAGCTCATCGACCGGCCTCCCCGCGCCCCCGGTGCGGAGCTGCCGCGCCGCGCCGGCTAGGAGCACCCGGGGATGCCGACCGACGCCCGTGTTCCTCGGCCCCTGTCCTCGGACGGCCCCGCGCCGTCTCCGGGCGGCTCTGCACCGTGGCCACGGCTCCCCCCCGG
>NZ_ANBF01000164.1:9929-11184 GCF_000341025.1 Nocardiopsis salina YIM 90010
GGGTCGAGGCGGCCGACCGGTAGAACTTGTCATCTTGCTGTCCAGTGGTCGCGGGCATCGGGGCAAGAATGTCCTGGGTGCGGCTGAGGACCTTCGGCTCGGCCGCCCCGTCGGTCAGGCCGGATCCGGCTCCGAGGTCCGTGTGGGGCGGGGATCTTGCTACCAGAGCCAATATCGGCGCTGAACCCTGCTCTGGTAGCAAGATCCCGCCCGCGGGAGCACCCCATCAACGATCTGGCTAGAGCTCTGCGCCCTCGGAGATGGAGTCAGCGTTGAGCACCACGTAACCCTCGCCGTCACATCCCTGTTCGGGTCCCAGCTCAGAGGGGTCCACACCTTCAGGCGGCTCCTCCTCGGCACCGGGGGCACCTCCCGCGGTGAAGGTGTCACCGTCCACGAGTGGACCATGGTCCGGCACGTGCACACCTGCGCCTTCGTCCGCGTCCGCGTCCTCGTCCAGCGGCTGAACTCCCTCGGGCCACACAGGAACACCCGAATACGAGACCTCGCCGGATTCGGGGTCGATCCCGTGCACGAGCAGGCACTCCTGCTCGGGCAGGTATTCCAGCTCCAGGTGCAACAGGGCTTGGGCACCTGCGGAGAAGTCGTGCACGAGGATCCACGGGTCCCCGCTCACGACAACCGCCTCGTCGGGCTCGGGGGATGCCGGGGGTTCAGAAGAACCAGGGGCATCAGCAGAATCAGCGGAGGCCCCGGAGCACCCCGCCAACACCATGGCCGCGGAGACCGCACAGACCGCGAGAACCGGTCCACGCTCGACGTTCGTCCTCATAGCACTGCTCCCTCTTTCCGTTCGCCGGTTTCGGAGTAGACACCCCTTGGACCAATGCGCGCCCGCAGTGGTTCCTTGGATCTGCCAGGCCTGTTGCTCAGGGGTTTCCTCCGCATTCGTCGGTGGCTCCGCTGCGAACGGAGCTGTTCGAATGGGCGTGGGGCGCGCAACAGCCCCCGGTGTGCTGCGAGAGCCTGCGCAAGCAAGCTGTCTCAGGCAGTTCGACCAGTTCACTCGGACCGCTCAAGAACACAGGAGCCGGAGAACAGAACCGTGGGCAGACCCCGATGATCCCTGACCTCACCACACCCGTACTCATCCTTGCCACGGCACTGCTGGGCAGCGCGGCGGTGGTCCTGACACCCGCGTTGTTCGAGGAGTTCCAGGCCGACCGACTCATCGCGATCATCATCCTGGTGGGCGCCGCCACGGCCACCGGCTTCCTGGCCGGGCGGAACCGCA
>NZ_ANBF01000165.1 GCF_000341025.1 Nocardiopsis salina YIM 90010
CGGCACCTCCGCCGCCGTGGAGACCGCCGCCTCCGCCGCCGCCCGCGCCGCCGATCACGGTTCCGTCGGTCGGCCCGTCGGCCCCCGCACCCCCGGTCCCGCCGCTGCCGTCGGCCCCGGGGACCCCGTCGTCGGTGGTGACCCCGCCCGAACCGGGCGCCGTGGTGGTCGCGCCCCCGCCGCCCCCGCCGATGTCCTCGTTGTCCCGGAAGGGCCTGCCGTCCTCGCCGGCCTCTCCGCCGTCGCCACCGCTGCCGCCCGGGTAGTAGGTACTGGAGCCGCCGTCGTGGCCGCGGCCGGACTGCCCGCCACCGCCCGCGGCAACGATGATCTCCTCCCCCTCGTGGGTGACCGCGGTCGCGCCGCCGCCCCCACCCCCGCGCAACGTCTCGCTCCCGTCACCGCCGGAGGTGCCGCCGTCTCCCCCGTCGCGTCCCCCGCCGCCGCGGGCACCGCGGCCGTTCGAGGCGGTCCCGGCGGTGTCCACCGAGAACGACTCCCCCGGTGTGGCCTCCACGATCGCGGTGACCTGCGCAGCGTGACCGGCCCGCCCCCGGTCGCCGATCCCCTCCCCGTTCGACCCGTGCGCGACGATCTCGACCTCGCAGGTGGTCGACGGGTCCCCGGGCAGGGTGAAGGACAGCCCCGCGCTCCCGGCGCGGTCCCCGCCGTCCCCGTGCTCGAACGTCTGCGTCACGGTCTCCGCCGCCACCGGCGCCGCCCCGGCTGCGTACAGGGCCCCCGCCGCCAGCCCGACCGCCGACAGCGCGCTCATACCACGTTGAGTTGCATTCATGCCACGCACGCTAAGTAAGCCGGGGGTCGCCGAAAGGCAATGACACACGACTACAGAACCCTTTCGTGAAGTGCTCGGCGGCGGACCCGCGGTTTCCGGGTGAGCCGGTCGGATCGACCTTCCCTCGCGGACAGGACTGCTCCCCACACACCGGACCACACCCCGGTCCGCGCGCCGCAGCCTTTCTCCGATTCCCCGCAGGGCACCGCGCCCCACCCCGAGCCCGCAGCCCCCTCACCAGTGCGTTCGCTCCCCGCCACACCCCACGTCGCGTCCCGTGGCCGCCTCTCCGGCCGCCGAATCCCGACACCCACACTCGGCCGCAAATCTTCATTCAGAACTCGACAATTGCCCCTGTCAGGCAACAAAACCACCCATAGCCTCAAGGAACTCCCGCACCCGTGGACACGGGCGCTCAGCAGGCACGGCTCAGCCACATATCGAGCACGTGCCCGAGCCCCGAGGGTGCGGGAGCGTCATTTCCGGTGCCACACTTCGGGGGCAGGGTGAAGATCACCTATCTGATCAACGACATGTACGGGATCGGGGGCACGGTGCGCACCGTCGCCAACCAGACGGCTGCGCTCTCGGCCCGTCACGAGGTGGAGATCGTCTCGGTCTTCCGCCACCGTGACGAGCCAGTCCTTCCCGTGCCGCCCGGGGTCCGCCTGGCCTGGCTCGTCGACACACGGGACAAGGAACAGGTCCCCGTCGGCGAGGGCGGCCGCCCCCTCCACGAGAACGACCCGCGCGCCGGGCAGCCGCCCGAGGTCTTCCCGGTCGAGGACGGCCGCGGCGACCAGCACAGCAAGCTCAGCGACGACCGGCTGGCAGAATTCCTCGCCACCACCGACGCGGACGTCGTGATCGGTACACGGCCGGGCCTCAACGTCGCGATCGCGCGTGCAGCGCCCGACCGCGTCGTCAAGATCGGACAGGAACACCTCACCTTCGAGCAGCACAGGGAGTCCCTGCGCAAGGTGATGGCACGCGCCTACCCGTCCCTGGACGCGTTCGTCACCGTCACCGAGGCGGATGCGCGCACCTACTCCGTGCGTATGCCCCTGCCCGGGGTGCGGCTGGTGGCGATCCCCAACTCCGTCCCCCGGCCCGCCTTCACCGCCGACGGCGCGAACACGCACACCATCGTCTCGGCCGGACGGCTGGCGCCCAGCAAGCGCCACGACCTGCTCGTGGACGCCTTCGCCACGGTCGCCGACGAGCACCCCGACTGGACCCTGCGCATCTACGGCCGCGGCAGCCAGCGCGGACGCCTCGCCGAGCAGGTGCGCGAACTCGGTATGCAGGACCGCATCTGGCTCATGGGCCCCCACCCGCGCGTGGAGGAGGCCTGGGCGCAGGGGGCGTTCGCCGCGGTGACCTCCAGCGAGGAACCCTTCGGCATGACCATCGTCGAAGCCATGCGTTCCGGGTTGCCCGTGGTGAGCACCGACTGCCCGCACGGGCCCTCCAGCATCATCAAGGACCACCAGGACGGGATCCTGGTTCCCAACAGGTCGACGCCCGGCATCGCCAAGGGGCTGTCCGAGCTCATGGGCGACGAACCCCTGCGGCGCAAGATGGCCCATGCCGCGCTCAGCGACTCCGAACGCTTCGACCCGGCGCGGGTGGTGCGCCTGCACGAGCAGCTCTTCGACGAACTGCGCCTGGACAAGGCCCAGTCCGGGCTGATCCACCTGCACACGACGGAGATCCCGCGGGCGCGCGGGCCCGCGGACGACGTGGAGGCCCCGGACCTGCGCCTGCCCGGCGACCCGGTTCCCGGGCCGGCCACGGGTGCGGGCGGCGACATCCCGCGGGCGCCCGCACCACGCATGGAGACCCCGCCGGCGTGCGTCGTGGAGGCCACCGGCGACGGGACCACCACACTGACCTTCACCGAACCGCCCGACAGCGTGGTGCTGTCGGTGCCCGGTGAACGCCACACACACGCACCCGACGAACAGGGCCGGGTGGTCATCGATCCGGCGACCGATCACCTGAGCCCGCGGACCTGGGACGTGCAGCGCACCGACGGGGAGCGCACGTCCCAGGTCGAGGACGTGCAGATCCACCAGAACGGGTATCCGCTGCGGCCGGAGGAGACCGAGGACCTGGCGCTGGCCATTCCCACACGCAGCGCGAAGGGCCGGCTGCAGCTGCACGTGCGGCGGGCGCGCCACCACGCGGAGGTCGAGCACGTCGAGGTGCACGACGGGCTCATCACCGTGCAGGGCCACGCGCTCGGGCACACGCTCGCCGACCCGCGCGCCCGGCTGTCGGTGCGGCTGCGGACCTCGCACAAGGTGCTGCGGGAGTTCTCCGCCCCGGTGGCGCCCAACGGCAAGTTCACCGCGGTCGTGGACCCCGCCGTGGTGGTGCGCGGACGGCACGGGGAGTCCGAGCGCTGGGAGCTGAGGCTGGTGCTCTCCGACGGGACCGAGTACACGGTGGGACGGCACCTGTCGGGGGTGGTCGGGTACAAGCGCATCATCGAATACCCGTCGCTGGAGGTCTCCCCGAACCGCGCCTACGGCTCGCGGGCGCAGCCCTACTACACGATCAACGACCGGCTGGCACTGATGACCTCGCCGGTGCCGCCGACTCTGCGGGTGGAGTCGGCGCACGTGCGGCCGCGGCACCGCGGGCGGATCCAGATGGACGTACTGCTGGACACGGTGCTGCCCGAGGGGGCCGAGTGCGCGGTTGAGGTCGTACGCGGGGGCGGGGCCGGTCAGCGGTTCCCGCTCCACGAGGTCCCCGTGCGCGGGGCCGGCACGAGCCGGTTGCAGGGCGAGTTGAAGCGGCTCGGCCTGGAGGACGAGGTGGGCGAGCCGGAGTCGTGGCAGCTGCGGTTCCTGGTCGGCCCGCCCGGCGCGTTGGACCGGGTGTCCGCAGGACCGGTGCCGGGACGCACCCACCGGAGGTGGCACCACGGCGGGTTCGTGCGGTCGGCGACGGTGGTGCCGTTGGACTCGGGCGACGTGCGGGTGACGGTCGCGGACGTGCGGATGGTCGACGCGCTGCGGCGGCGGATGCGCTGAAGCGGACCGGAGCACACCCCCGGTCCTGGAGGTGGTCGCAGCACCCTGGCTCCCAGGGGGCCGCGACCACCGTTCGTTCTGGCACGGGGCGTTCACGGTCCCGGTTCCCGGAAGTGGCCGGAAGCGGCTCACCGTTCCGGCCGACCGCACCGACACCTTCGTCCGCGGCAGCGTCCCGCAGAACCGGCGGGCACTGCGCGAAGGCCGGAAGGGCTCCACCAGACCGGGGACTGACACCGACAGGCCCCATGTGCGAGGGTCGGGGTATGCGCATCGAGCCACCTCGTACGGCGGTCCTGGGGCTGCACTGGGTCATCAACGTGATCAAACCCGAAGGCTTCTTCGGCGACATGCTCAGCGGACCCGTGGCCGCCAGCGGTGTGGTGGACCGGGCAGCGCGGTTCCACCGGGCCGTACAGGAGACCGGGGTGCCGATCGTCTACACCCGCTTCACCGTCCCCGAAGATGAAGGCGCCTTGATCCGCAACACCGGGCTCATCGCGGCGGTGGCCGAAGCGCAGGACGCGTTCCGCCCCGAGGCCCCGGGAACGGAGATCATTCCGGAGATGCCTCCCCGCACCGGCGCCGACCGGGTGGTGGACAACCAGAAGGTCTCCGGAATCGCCGGAAACGACCTGGCGCAGTGGTTGGACCGGAACGGCATCGACACGCTGCTGCTGACCGGGGGGGCCACCAACCTGACCGTCGAACAGACCGCACGACACGCCACCGATCTCGGCTACTTCGTTTACGTGGTCGAGGATTGCGTGACCGCTGCCGACGAGCCGACGCACCGAGCGGCGTTGGCGAACCTGCAAATCGGCACTATGGGCACACTCACCGCTGACCAGGCGGTAGAGGCCCTCCATTCCTGATCGACCGGCAAGCTGTGCCGTCCGCCGTCGCGTTCTGCTGGGCCCGGCCGCCTCAGTCGGCCCGGACCGGCCGGCCGCCGCCGGACTCGGCGACGATCTCACCGACCGACTGGGCCGCCCGGACCTGCTCCCACCGCACGCGCCCGTCGGCTCCGACCTCGTAACCGCGCACCTCCGGGCGCGGGAGGGCGTTGTAGGAGAACGGGGTCGAGAAGTAGTACGCGCCGGTGTCGTGCACGGCGACGAGGTCCCCGGGTTCGGCGGCGGGCAGGTCCACGTCCTGGGCGAGGAGGTCCCCGGAGAAGCAGCAGGGTCCGGCCACGTCCGAGCGCAGGGCGGGGTCGGTGGGGCGGATGGGTTCCGGAGCGGGTCCACCGCCGGCGCGGGTGTCGTGCGCACGCGTCATGGCACGGAACCGACCGTCGGGCGTGTGCAGGCTGACCCGCAGCGGCCAGGAGTCCGGGGCGAACGCGGTCCGGGTCGCCACCTGCGCTCCGGCGTGGGTGATGACGACCTGCCTTCCGCCGACGTGCTTGACGTACTCCACCCGCGCCACGATGGTCCCGGCCTCAGCGAGGAGAGAACGCCCGAACTCCGTCGTGACGGCGTAGCGGCCGTCGAAGAGGCCCGGGACCGCGTCCTCGATCGCCGCGCGGTACTGGTGGAAGGTCGGGTCGGTCTCATCCGAGGTGAAGTCGACCGGGAGCCCTCCGCCGATGTCGATGCGGTCCACCTGCCGGTGTCCGACGCGTGCGTTGATCTCCTCGGCCAGGTCGTACACGGCCGCGACACCGGCGGCGATCCGGTGCAACGCCATCCCCTGGGAGCCGGAGTGCACATGGACCTGGTTGAGCCAGGGGCGTTCGGCGTAGGCCTCGACCAGCATCTCCCTGACCCCCGGGTCGGCCAGGCCCACCCCGAACTTGGAGGTGTGCGAGGCGGTGCTCATCGCCTCGATACCGCCGGATCCGGTCTGGGGGTTGATGCGCAGGCCGATGCTCGGGGTGCGCGTGGAACGGGCGTGGCCGGGGCCGGGGACGGTGGTGCGCAGTTCGTCGATGCGGGCGAGTTCCTGCGCGTTGTCGATGTTGAGGTTCGCGCCGAGTTCGAGGGCGTGGCGCAGCTCGGCGGGGGTCTTGGCCGGGGAGTCGAACACGATGTCGGCGGGGTCGAATCCGGCCTCGAGCGCCATGGCGAGTTCACCCGGGCTGGCGACCTCGCAGCCCATTCCGGCCTCTGCGAACCACCTGAGCACCGGGACCAGGGTCGCGGCCTTGGCGGCGACCGTGTGCAGCCGCCCGCCGGGGCCGTCGAAGGCGTCGTGGAGTTCGCGGACGCGGTCGCGGACCCGGTACCGGTCGAGCACGCCGATCAGCGGGTGGCCGTCGTCGTCGAGGAACCCTTCCGCGGCGAGGGCTTCGACGGCGCGGGCACGGCGTTCGGTGAAGGCCATGAGGGGCACAGTTGCCTCGAGGTCCCCGGGGGCTCCGAGGCCCGCGGACGCCTCGCGGTCCCCGTGGCCCCCGCGTTTCTCGGGATCCACGCTGTGCTCGTGATCCACGTGCGCCCCGTGGGTCCTGCGGTCCCTGCGGTCCATGCGCGCCTACCTCCTCGTCGGTCGGGCCCCGCGCCCGTGCGGCCTGCCTCCCGGCCTACCTGTTGTCCGGCCGTCCCGGTAGAGGTCGGGCAGCCCGCCGGCCCGGGCGGCCGGTGGATCGGTGCTCCGTGACGGAACCGCCGATCCACGGAACGTTACGGGTCGGGGCGGTCGGGGGCCGTCCCGGGGTGGGCGCCCTGCGGGTGCTGAGCGTGCCGACCGTGCCGCCATTGCCGACTGCACCGATGCGCAGGGCGACGGCCCCGCTCAACAGTCATGAAAGGACGGTGAAAGCCGGGCAGCGAACATGGAGGGCATGCCCGGTCGGCGGGGCCGGCCCCGACCGAGCGAAGGCGGGGGGAGACCTGTGCACGAATGTGATCGCCGCGTCCGGGCTCTCGGTCCCGGGCTCGGGGAGGGGCCCGGCATCGGCGCCGCCCCCTCGAACTTCCCTCCGGGCCCGAAGGGGCGGGCGTGCCAGCGCCCCTCCGGGCCCACACGGCGGCCCCGGGCCACGGCCCGGCCCGGGGTCCGGCCGGGTCGGCCCACCAGTGGACCCGAGCTCACCAGGCGCCACGGCCACGGGGCACGTTCGAGTTCACGGAGGCGGCGGGCCGACGGGCCACCGGTGCGCTTTTCGAACACCCGTCCTGGACGGGCTGCTCACCGAGACCGCCGAACGCGACCCCGGCCCGGCCGCGGACGTACTCGGGCCGCGCCGAAGGACCCTGCTCCCCCAGCGCGGCCCGTCCCCGCGTACTGCCCCGGGGGCGATCAGGACAGACGCGGGGTGCGCGGCGGCTCCGAACGCCGGTCGCCGGTCGCCTCGAAGGCCGCCGCGATCCCCAGCAGGCGCGCGTCGTCGTAGGCGCGCCCGGCGAAGGTCAGCCCGACCGGCATCCCGGTGTCGGCCATCGTGCCCATCGGCACGGTGACCGTCGGGATGCCCAGGTGGCGCCAGACCAGGTTGCCGTTGGCCACCCACACCCCGTTGCGCCAGGCCAGGTCGGCCGATCCGGGGTCGGTGTCGGCGTCGGCCGGCCCGACGTCGGCCACGGCGGGGAAGGCGATCGCGTCCAGGCCCAGGCGGTCCAGCNCCCTCGAGGCCCTCCTTCAGGTGCGGGATGCCGGTGAGCTCCAGGCCGGGGTTGTCGCGCACGAAGCCCGGGTAGGCGGCGATGTCGTCGTCGAAGCCGTCGTAGCGGTCCGGGAGGGTGCCCGGGTCGTGCGGGAAGATCCGCGCGCCGTCGACCCGGGCGAGGTCGTCCAGTTGCGGGTCGCCGTTGGCCTGCAGGAAGTCCTGCCAGGCCCAGGCCGACAGGTCGAGGAGTTCGCGTTCCAGGTACTCCCGGCTCACCAGTCCCCGCGTCCGGATCGTGGGCGCACCGGGGCGGTCGCCCTCGTAGTTGGCCACCACGGGCAGGTCGGTGTCGAGCACCTGCGTGCCCGCGGCCTCCAGGTCGGCCCGGGCCTCCTCCCACAGCCGCAGCACACTCTTCCGGGTGTGCACCTGCTGTCCGGTGGGACCGCCGATGCCGGGTTCGGGCGCGGTACCGGCCTCGGGGTCGGTACCGGTGTACAGGCGCGGGGATCCGATCCTGAGCCCGTGCAGAGCCCGGCGCCCGGCGTCCGCGCTGTCCACCCCCAGGTCAGTGAAGGCGGGCGGGCGCACGCGTGAGGCGGGCGGGACCTCGATCCAGGGTTGGACCCGCCAGAAGTCGCCGCGTTGTTCGCGGTCGTCGGTGACGATCACGTCCAGCAGCTCGAGCATGTCGGTCATGGTGCGGGTGTGGGGCACCACGACGTCCATGGTGGGCACCAGGGGCCAGTTGCCGCGGATGGAGATCACACCCCACGAGGGGGTGTAGGCGCACAGGGCGTTGTTGGAGGCCGGTGCGCGCCCGGAGGACCAGGTCTCCTCGGCGAGGCCGAAGGCGGCGAAGCTCGCCGCGGTGGCGGTTCCCGATCCGTTGGAGGAACCCGAGGCGAAGGCGGAGGTGAGGTAGGCGCCGTTGTAGGGGCTCTCGGCCCGTCCGTACACGCCGCGCTGCATCCCCCCGTTGGCCATGGGCGGCATGTTGGTGAGCCCGATGAGCACGGCCCCGTTCTCCCGCAGCCGTTCGACCGTGAAGGAGTCGCGCTGGGCGACGAGGTCCTCGAAGGCCGGCGAACCCGCGGCGACCGTGAGGCCCCGTGCCTGGTAGCTGTCCTTGGCGGTGTAGGGGATGCCGTCGAGCGGGCCCAGGAGCTGCCTGCTCGCGCGGCGGGCGTCGGAGGCGCGAGCCTCCTCCACCGCACGGGTGTTCATCACGACCACAGCATTGAGGGAGGCCCCCGCGCGGTCGTGTGCGGCGATGCGTTCGAGGTAGCGGTGGACCAGTTCCTCGCTGGTGACGCGGCCCCGCTGCAGGGCCTCGCGCAACTGCGGGATCGTGGCCTCGACGACGTCGAAGGGTGCCATCAGCGCACGCTCCCCTGCCCGGTGCGCGGGGCGGGCTGCTGCTGGGTGATGCAGTGGATGCCGCCGCCGAACCGGAAGATGTCGCGGGCGTCGACCTGCTCGACGGTGTGCTCCGGGTAGGCCTCGGCGAGGATCTGCGCGGCGGCCCCGTCGTTGGGGTCGTCGAAGGAGCACAGCACCACGGCGCTGTCGGTGACGTAGTGGTTGATGTAGGACCAGTCGACGAAGCTGCCGTCCTCGTCGGTGAGGGTCCTGGGGGCGGGCACGTCGACGATGCGCAGCTTCTCGCCGCGGGCGTCGACGGCCTGCTCCAGGACACGGCGCAGGTCGCGGGTGATCTCGTGGTCGGGGTGGCGCGGATCGTCCTGGCGGTGCAGCAGGAGCGTGCCGGATTCGGTGAAGGCCGCGACGATGTCGACGTGGCCGCGGGTGCCGAACTCGTCGTAGTCGCGCCAGAGGCCGCGCGGCAGCCACACGGCGTGTGTGGTGCCCAGGCGTGCGTGGACCTCGGCCTCCACCTCGGCCCTGGTCAGCCCGGGGTTGCGGCCCGGGTCGAGCTGCACGGTCTCGGTGAGCAGCACCGTGCCCCTGCCGTCGATGTGGAAGCCGCCGCCCTCGTTGACCAGCGGGCTCGCGATGCGGGGCGCCTCGGACAGCTCGGCCACGGCAGCGCCCACGCGCCGGTCGTTCTCCCAGGCGGCCCAGTCCTGGGCGCCCCAGCCGTTGAAGACCCAGTCGACGGCGGCCACGCGCCCGTCGGGGCCGTGCACGAAGGTCGGGCCGAAGTCGCGCATCCACCCGTCGTCCAAGGGCACCTCGACGGTCTCGATGCCCGGGCCCAGCAGCGCCGCCGCGGTGGTGGCGTCCTCGGGCGCCACCGCGACGGTGACGGGTTCGTGGGCGGCGACCGTACGGGCGACCGCGGTCCAGGCGGCACGGGCCCGGTGCAGGGTGGCGCTCCCGTCGGGGCCGAAGGTGTCGTTGGCCGGCGGGAAGGCCATCCAGGTGCGGTCGTGCGGTGCCCACTCCGGCGGCATCACCGTGGTCAGGGGCGCGTCGGCGGTGCTGTGCGCGAACATGTCGTTCCCTTGTCGTGTCGGGGCGCGGCCCGTGGGCCGGCTAGGTCGGGTACTCGGCGGTCTCGAAGCGGCGGCGGAAGAACTCGGGGCTGCGCGCGTACTGCACGGCCATGACGATCAGGCCCAGGACGAAGATGGCCATGCCCAGGACGAAGACCAGCCCCACACCGCCGACCTCCGATCCGGATCCGTAGGCGGGATCCATGGAGTCCCAGGCGGTCTGGAAGAAGAAGACGAGCAGCAGGATCCCACCCAGCAGCGGCGCCACCAGTTTCGACACCAGGTCGCCCAGGGACGCGGTCGCCTCGCGGCGGAAATACCAGACGCAGGCCAGAGCGGTCACGCCGTAGTAGAAGCAGACCATCATGCCCAGGGTGGTGATGGTGTCCCACAGGACGTTCTCGGAGATCACGCGCATGACGGCGTAGAAGACCGAGGCGATGACCACGGCGACGACGGTGGCGTACCCGGGTGTGCGGTAGGTCGGGTGGACCTTCGCGTACTTGGACGAGAGCGCCCCGTAGTGGCCCATCGCGAGCATGGTGCGGGCAGGGGAGATCATCGTGGACTGCAACGAGGAGGCGGAGGAGGACAGCACCGCCAGGGACATCAGGACGGCGAAGGGGCCCATCACCGGTCCGGCCAGCGCCGCGAAGACGTTCTCCTGGATGCCGGGATTGCCGAGTCCGAACTCGGCGGTGGACACTCCCGCGAAGGACAGGGTGGCCACCGACACCGCGGTGTAGAGGGCCACGACCACGAGGATGGTGGCGATGGCGGCCTTGCCCGGGGTGGTCGTCGTGCCGCGGCTCTCCTCGTTCATGGTCACGACCACGTCCCATCCCCAGTAGATGAAGACGGACAGGGCCACGCCGGCGGCGAAGGCGGAGAAGGACTCCACCCCGAGGGGGTTGAACCACTCCAGCCGCACCGGGGTGGCGTCGAAGGCCGAGCCTGCGGCCACCTTGCCGAACGCGGCGAAGGCGAACCAGGCGAGCACGACGACCTGGAAGGTGACCAGGACGTACTGGAAGGTCTTGGTGGCCTCCAGGCCCCGGTAGGAGATCCAGGCCGCAGCGGCCATGAAGACCAGGCAGGTCGCGACGTTGACGGGCACGTTGCGGGTCAGGCCGGCCACCCACTCCTGCCCGCTGATCTGGGACAGGGCCAGGTAGAAGAAGTCGACGGCGATCCCGGCGAGGTTGGACAGCACCAGGATGGTCGCCGCCAGCAGACACCAGCTGCCGAACCACCCGACCCACGGGCCGAAGGTGCGCGAGGCCCAGGTGAAGGTGGTGCCCGAGTCCGGCATCGCTTTGTTGAGCTGGCGGTATCCGATCGCCACCAGGAGCATCGGCACGAACCCGACGAGCAGGATCGCGGGCAGGTGCTCGCCGACGGCCGAGGCGGTGGGCCCGAGGGCCCCGGAGAGCGTGTAGGCCGGGGCGATGGTGGAAACGCCGATGACCAGTCCTCCCAGGAGCCCGACGGCCCCCGTGCTCAAGCCCTTCCAGTGGGCGCTGCCGCTCTCGCCCTCTTGCCGGGTCGGGGGCCGGCTGGTGTCGGTCATGGTTGCTCCCTGTGGTCGCCGGGTGGGGTGTGGGCGCCGAGGGGCCGGCGCCGTGGAACCGGTGAGCCGCGCGGGGCTCACCAGGGGGTGGGGTTCGTACGCAGTGCGCCGGCCCCTGAGAGTGTGCGGACGCCGGGTCAGGCGGTCCGGGACGCGGACGCGAGGATGTCCTCGGCCGCGCGGCGCCCCTGCCTCAGAGCGCCGTCGACGTGCTGGTAGCCCTCGGCGGCCAGGTCGGAGCAGGCCCAGTGGAGCGGGCCGACGGGCTCGCGCTGGTGGGCCCCGTAGCGGTGCAGGCCGCCCACGTCGAAGCTGGCCGCGTAGGCGCCGCGGGTCCATTCCTCGGAGACGAAGTCGGACTCGAAGTACACGACCGGCTCGAGGGCCTCCTCGCCCAGGTAGCGGGAGAGCGAGGCCAGGACGATGTCCCGGCGCTCGTCGTCGCCGCGCTCGAGCAGGTCGTCGGCGAGCTCGTCGGAGACGAAGGCGACCAGGGTGCCGCGGGTGTCGCCGTGGTTGGTGTTGTCGTAGACCTCCTGGCAGTACTCCTTGGCACCGAAGCCGGTACCGGAGAGTCCCTTGTCGCGCCAGAAGGGGCGGTCGTAGACGGCGTGGACCTTGATGACCAGGCCCATGGAGGTGTGCTGGTGCATCTGCTCCTGGCGCCACGGGAGAGCGGGCTCGAAGGAGATGCGCGAGTACAGGTTCGGCGGAACCGCGACGACCACCTGGCCGGCCCGCACGGTGAGGCGGTCGGAGACGACGGTGGCGCCTCCGCGGCCGTCCTCGTCCCAACGGATGGTGCGCACCGGTGTCTCGAGGTGGACGGTGCCCTCCTGCAGGGCGTCGGCCATGGCCTCGGAGACCGACTGCATGCCGCCGACGACGCGGCGGTCGAGGATGAAGTCCTCGTCGACGAGGTTGGAGAAGGAACCCGCGGAGGCGGCCATGAGCACGGCCTGCAGAGCCGAGAACGAGTGGGCCGGCTTGGTGATCATGCCGCCGGCCATGAAGATGGCGAGATTCTCGCGGGCGTCGGCGTCGTCGGTCTGGGCCCGCATCCAGGCGTCGAAGGTGACGGTGTCGAGCTCGCGGGCCAGCGGGTGGTCCCAGGGGCGCTCCGGGCCGATCTGTGCCGCGAGCTCGTCCAGGAGCCCGATGACGCGCTTCATCTCCGCCTCGGTGGCCTCGCCGGCGGGGAACATCTCGCCGGTGAACTCGTGGCGGGTGCCGTCGGCGGCCAGGAAGACGTCCGAGCCCTCCCGGTGGCGCGGGTAGGTGCTCATGCCCAGCTCGTCGAGCAGGCCGTAGAGCTCGGTCTGGTCGGGCGAGACCCACTGGCCGCCGACCTCGAGGAAGGCCCCGTCGATCTCCCGGGACCAGGTGCGCCCGCCCACGCGGTCGCGCGCCTCGAGGACGGCGACGGTACGGCCGGCGGCCTGGAGGGTGCGGGCGGCCATCAGCCCGGCGGGGCCGGCCCCCACGACGACGACGTCGCGTTCGAGCACCTCGGTGCTGCCGATGACGTGTGTGCCACTCATGGATGTGCTCCTTCGAACATCAAAATGAACTTCATTCATTAATAGGTGCCACGTCCCCGCTGTCAAGTGGGGAAGCGCGACCCGTCGGGCAGGCCAGAACGGTGGGGAGCATCGGACGGCCCCAACCGCAGGGCTTCTACACTGGGAAAAAATCTGTCGGCAACCAGCGCCGGCACTCAGGAGGAAGGCGTCAGTGAGCCAGCGAACCCCCAGCACCCGAGGCAAGGGCCGCCCCTCCTCGCCGATCCTGTCCCGCGGACGCCTGTCCCAGGCAGCGATCCGGATCGTGGAGAAGCAGGGCTACAAGCGCCTGACCATGGCCTCGCTGGCGCACGAACTGGGTGTCTCGGCCTCGGCGCTGTACAACCACGTCTCCTCCAAACGGGACGTGCTCGTCCTGATCCAGGACCGCATCAACGAACAGATCGACTGCTCGTCCTTCGCGACCGAACCCTGGGACGAGGCACTGCGGCGGTGGGCGCTCTCCTACCGCCGCTGCTTCATCCAGCACACGGCCCTCATCCCGGTCATGGCGGTACTGCCCGTGGCCGATTCCCCTCAGACACTGCGCATGTACGAGCGGGTGGCGCGCGGGCTGCACGGGGCCGGGATCGACGGCCCCGACGCGGTCGACATCATCGTCGGCATCGAGGCGCTCGTGTTCGGCGCCGCCTACGACGCCTCGGCCCCCACCGACATCTTCGACCCCGGCGCGATGGAAGAACTGGCCCCGACCTTCACCCGCTTCGCCGCACAGCGCCCGCGCGACCCGCGGCAGGCCGCCGACCGCGCGTTCGAGCTCTCACTCGACGCGCTGATCGACGGCCTGCGCCGCAAGTACACCGACCCTGCCGGCTGAGGGCTCCGCTCGGGGCCCGCGCGGAGCCGTTCAGACCTCCAGCGCGTGCATGATGTGCTTGACCTTGGTGTACTCCTCCACCGAGTAGAGCGAGAGGTCCTTGCCGTAGCCGGAGGACTTGAAGCCGCCGTGGGGCATCTCCGCGGCCAGCAGCACGTGCGTGTTCACCCAGACGCAGCCGAAGTCGAGGGCTCGCGTCAGGCGCATGGCCGTGCCGTGGTCGGAGGTCCACACGCTGGAGGCCAGGGCGTAATCGACGTCGTTGGCCAGGGCGACGGCCTCCTTCTCGGAGCTGAAGGTCTGCACCGTCAGGACCGGGCCGAAGGTCTCCTCCTGGACCAGCTCGTCGTCCTGCCGCAGGCCGGTGACCACGGTGGGCCGGAAGAAGTAGCCCTCGGAGCCCTCGACGGGGCCGCCGCCCGTGACCACCGAGGCGTGCTCGGGCAGGCGCTCGAGCTTGTCCTTGACCGAGCCGAAGTGGCGCACGTTGTTGAGCGGCCCGAAGTCGTTCTGCGACTCGTCGGCGTTGCCGGTGGCGGTGGCGCGGGCGGCCTCGGCGAGCAGGCCCACGAACTCGTCGTGCGCGCTCTCCTCGACCAGGATGCGGGTGACGGCGGTGCAGTCCTGGCCCGCGTTGAAGGTCCCGAACTCGACCACGGCCTTGGCAGTGGCGGCCAGGTCGGCATCGGCGAAGACCACGGCGGGCGCCTTGCCGCCGAGCTCGAGGTGGCCGCGCTTGAGGCCCTTGGCAGCGGAGGCGGCGACCTCGCGGCCGGCGCGCACCGAACCGGTGAGCGAGACCATGGCCGGCTCGGGGTGCTCGACCAGGAGCTGCCCGGTGGAGGCGTCGCCCAGGACGACGTTGACCACCCCCGCGGGGAAGATCTCGCCGATGAGGCGGGCCAGGACCAGGGTGGACTCCGGGGTCGTGTCGGAGGGCTTGAGCACCACGCAGTTGCCGGCGGCCAGGGCCGGGCCCAGCTTCCACACCGCCATGAGCAGCGGGTAGTTCCACGGGGTCACCTGTGCCACAACGCCGACCGGCTCGCGGCGCACGTAGGAGGTGTGCCCCTCCATATACTCCATGGCCGCGCGGCCCTCGAGCGTGCGGGCGGCCCCGGCGAAGAAGCGCAGGTGGTCCACGCCCATGCCGATCTCCTCCTGGGAGATCATCCAGCGCGGCTGGCCGGTGTTGCGGTGCTGGGCCTCGACGATCTCGTCGGCGTGGGCCTCGACCGCCTCGGCCAGCTTGATGAGCAGGCGCTGACGCTCGGCCGGGGTGACGTCCTTCCAGGTCTCGAACGCCTCACGGGCGGCGGTGAAGGCCCGGTCGACGTCGACCCCGTCGGAGACGGGCGAGACCGCGACGGTGGCCCCGTCGGCGGGGTTCACGACGTCGATCGCGCCCTGCCCGTGCGCGTCGGTGAAGGCGCCGTTGACGTAGTTCCTGAGGGCGTTGGCCATGAGGTCTCCTCGGCGGCGAAAAAATGATGTGTGTTCATTTTATGGGCGTGCGAGGTGATGGGCAACACATCACCCCGCACTGATTCCTCGGCCTCAGGACCAGTCGACCGAGAAGTAGGTGGGCTCCAGGTATTCGTCGAGCCCCTGGTCAGCGCCCTCGCGCCCCAACCCGCTCTGCTTGACGCCGCCGAAGGGCGCGCTGGGGTCGGAGACGAGCCCGCGGTTGATGCCGACCATCCCGGCCTCCAGGCGCTCACCGATGCGCATCGCCGCGTCGGCCGAACCGGCGTAGACGTAGGAGGCCAGCCCGTACTCGGTCGAGTTGGCCTGCTCCACCAGCTCGTCCTCGTCCTCCCAGACCAGGACCGGCGCCACCGGACCGAAGACCTCCTCCCGCACGACGGCGGCGTCGGGGGCCACCCCCGTCAGGATCGTGGGCGCGACGAAGGTACGCGGCAGGTCGGACGGGACCTCGGCCCGGTGCGCCACCTCGGCACCGTCGGCCACGGCGGACTCGATGAGGGAGCGGATGCCGTCGGCCTGGGCGTCGGAGATGACCGGACCGATGTCGGCGCCCTTCTCGCCCGGCCCCACCTTCAGGGCCTCGACCGCCCGGCCGAAACGCTCGACGAAGGCATCGGCGACCCGGCTGTGCACGTAGAAGCGGTTGGCCGCCGTGCAGGCCTGCCCGGAGTTGCGGAACTTGGCGATCATCGCGCCCTGCACCGCGGCGTCGATGTCGGCGTCCTCGGCGACGACGAACGGGGCGTTGCCGCCCAGCTCCATCGAGGTGTTGAGGACCCGGTCGGAGCACTGGGACAGCAGAGTGCGGCCCACACCGGTCGAGCCGGTGAAGGACAGCTTGCGCACACGGCGGGCGGCGGTCCAGGNCAGGCCGAGACCACCGGAGCGGCCGCGGTCGTGGGCACCACACGCACCGCACCCTCGGGCACCCCGGCCTCCAGCAGGATCTCCTCGATCGCCAGCGCCGTCAGCGGGGTCTCCGCGGCGGGCTTGAGGACGGCGGTGCACCCGGCGGCCAGGGCCGGGGCGAGCTTGCGCGTGGCCATCGCCGCGGGGAAGTTCCAGGGTGTGATCAGGGCAGCGACCCCGACCGGGGCACGGGTGACGACGTTGCGCACCCCTCCCCCGGGGGCCGTGCCGAAGTGGCCCGGGACCCGGACCGCTTCCTCCGCGTACCAGCGGAAGAACTCGGCCGCGTAGCCCACCTCGGCCTCGGCGTCGGCACGGGACTTGCCGTTCTCGGCGACGATGAGGGCGGCGAGGCGGTCCTTGGCCGCGATCATGCCCCGGTGGGCGTCGGTCAGGATCTCCGAGCGCCGGCGCGGCGGTGTGGCCGACCAGGACGCGAAGGCTCCGTGGACCTCGGCGAGCGCCTGCAGGGCCGAGTCCGGCCCGTGATCGGTCACGGTGCCCACCACGGCGCCGGTGGCGGGGTCGGTCACGTCGAAGGTGGCTGCGGCGCCACCGGCGTGTGCACGCTCCATGGTCGTGTTCCTCCAGTCGGGTCGGTCGGGTTCAGGAACGCCGCAGGGCGCCGGTGAGGATCTCGAGCCCCTCGACGAGCAGGTCGTCGCCGATGGTCAGCGGCGGCAGGAGTCGGATGACGTTGCCCCAGGTACCGCAGGTCAGGGTGATGACCCCGGCGTCGCGTGCCTGCTGTGCCACGCGGGCGGTCAGGGCGGCGTCGGGCTCTCCGGTCCCGGGGTCGACGAGCTCGAGGGCGAGCATGGCGCCGCGTCCCCGGACCTCGGCGATGCGCGGGTCCTGTTCACGGGCGCTGAGCAGGTGGTCGGTGGCGATCTTCTCGACCTGGACGGCGCGCTCCAGCAGGCCGTCCTCCTCGATGGTGTCGACAGCGGCGAGCGCTGCGGCGCAGGCGATGGGGTTGCCGCCGTAGGTTCCGCCGAGCCCGCCGGCGTGGGGCGCGTCCATGACCTCGGCGCGGCCGGTGACGGCGGACAGGGGCAGGCCGCCGGCGATGCCCTTGGCAGTGGTGACGATGTCGGGCTCGATGCCCTCGTGGTCGGAGGCGAACCAGCGGCCGGTGCGGGCGAACCCGGTCTGGACCTCGTCGGCGATGAAGAGGACGCCATTGGAGCGGCACCAGCGCACGACCTCGGCGAGGAACCCGGGTGCGGGGACGATGAAGCCGCCCTCACCCTGGATCGGCTCCATGACGACAGCGGCCAGGTTCTGCGCGCCGATCTGCTTCTCGAGCTGGTCGATGGTGCGCGCGGCCGCCTGGGCGCCGTCGAGCCCGTCGTGCAGCGGGTAGGAGCCCGGGACCCGGTAGAGCTCGGACGCGAAGGGGCCGAAGCTGTGCTTGTAGGGCATGTTCTTCGCGGTCAGGCCCATGGTGAGTGTGGTGCGCCCGTGGTAGGCGTGGTCGAACGCGGCGACCGCCTGGCGGCCCGTGTGGGCGCGGGCGACCTTCACGGCGTTCTCCACGGCCTCGGCCCCGGAGTTGAACAGGGCGGTCTTGGCCGGGCCGGCGACGGGCACCAGGTCGGCGAGGCGCTCGGCCACCTGCAGGTACTGCTCGTAGGGCGTGACCATGAAGCAGGAGTGGGTGAACTCCTCGACCTGGGAGCGCACCGCCTCGACCACCCGCGGGGCGGAGGCACCGACGGTGGTCACGGCGATCCCGGAGGCGAAATCGATGAGGCGGTTGCCGTCGACGTCCTCGACGATGCCTCCGCCGGCGCGGTGGGCGAAGGTCGGCATGACGGCGGAGACGCCCCGGGGCACGGTGGCGTCGCGGCGGTCGGCCAGCGCCTGTGCGCGCGGCCCCGGGAACGCGGACCCGAGGTGTCGGGACTGAGCGAGGTCGGCCATGAAAGCCCCCTGAATGGTGTGACGTGGGATTCAATTCATGGTCCCCACAAGCTTTTATGCTGTCCAATGCCTGTTTCTTTGATGACGTATGCTCAGCAAGCATGGAGATCCGCCTGCTGCGCTACTTCGTGACCGTCGCCGAGGAGGGCACGGTCTCCCACGCCGCCGCGCGCCTGCACATGACCCAGCCCGCGCTGTCCCGGCAGGTCAAGCAGCTGGAGAAGGCGATCGGGGTCCGGTTGTTCCAGCGCACGGGCGTGCGGTTGAGCCTGACCAGCGCCGGCGAGGAGTTCCTGACCGAGGCACGCGACCTGATGCGCCGCTTCGACCAGGCCGAACGGCTCGCCGCGCACCTGTCGGCCGGGCGCCTGATGTCGGTGTCCTTCGGCGCCCCGAGCACGACGCTGGTCGACATCGTGGCGCCCTTCATCGCCGGTTTCGACGCCTCCGACCCCGAACCCAGCGTCACCAGCATCGACATTGACCCCGACCTGCCGGACCTGGTCTCCAGGGTCGATCTGGGCATCACCACGCGCCGGCCCCCGCCGGGGTTCTCCGGCCTGCCCCTCGCCCGACTGCCGGTGTACGCGTACGTGCGGGAGGACCACCGGCGGGCGGACGCGGAGAGCATCGGGGTCGGCGCGCTCGTGGACGGGGACCTCGTCCTACCGAACCGGGACTTCGCCGCGCGCCGCCTGCTCGACCACACGGTGCGGGGCCTGGGCGCGCACTACGGGACCGTGGTGGAGACCTTCAACGGCGAGATCGCCCAGGCGCTGGCGGGCGCCGGCCGGGGCGTGGCGGTGGTGACCGACGACCCCCGGTTCGGACTCCTGCCGCAGCGCATCACCGACGGCGAGGACACGCTGGCGGTCTCCCTGCACGCGGTGTGGGCCCACGACCACCACGCACACGCGGTGCTGGAGACCATGGCGCGGCGGTTGCAGGACTTCTGCCGGCAGCGCTACGGGGAGACGTTGGACGTGAGCGGATCGGCCCGCGGAAACACACCGGGCGAATGAAAACCTCCATCGGCGTACATTCACCCCATATTCACCTTGGGTCACACGAAAAGGACCCGGCGCGAGGGACCGCATTTCCCCAGGGGTTTCAGGGGCGCGTCAGGCCTGCGCCTTCGTGATCCGCTGCGCCTCGCTCAACCGGTCGAGCAACCAGTCCGGAATGTGGTCGGAGCTGCGCGGGAAGCGCTGCACGTCCCACAGGTAACACCGGGGGTCCGGGGCGGGATCGAACTCCGGCGGGTTCTTCTGGTCGAACTCCAGCGCGATATCCCCCGATTCCCCGATCCGGAAACGCGCCCGGAACCAGGTGCCCTTGCCCTGCTGGTACATGCCGGTGCGCAGGGTGTACAGGAGCCGGTCAGCCTCGGCGGGCAACCACTCCAGTTCCGTCCCGGAGCCCACCCAGTCCACGCTGACGCGGGTCTCCGCGACGCCGACGACCTCCTTGTGGTCGATGAGGATGCCGGTCCACTCGCCCTTGGGCCGCAGGGCGTCGAAGGTGCGGTCGACGATCTCCTGCACCACGTCCATCATCACCTCGGGGGTGAGCCCGCCGGGGGAGGCGCCGGTCTCGCGCAGCAGTGCTGCGTCGGTGTGGGTGGCCCACTCCGGCGGAAGGTCGTCCACGTGCTCGGGCAGCGGTTCGTCCCTCTCCTCGGCCGCGCCCATGAGCTTGAGCTGCAGCCAGTCGGGCCGGTGGTCGACCCCGCGGGGGAAGCACACGTGGTCGAGGGCGAAGCTGCGGTCGGGGCGGACCTCCCCGAAGTGGGGTTCCTCGTCGTGGTCGTAACGCACGGTGTAGTGCCCGGGGCGGTCGACCTCCAGGTGGGCGGTGTACCAGGTGCCCCTGGCCTCGAGGTACATGCCGCTGCGCAGCTCGGCCATGAGGTGGGGGGCCGACGCCGGGGGCAGCCAGTGCTCGATGCGCCCGTCGGAGAACATCGCCTCCAGTCGCACCGTCGCGAAGTCGACCAACCCGGTGTAGACGAGCCGGAGCTTGACCCAGTCCGCCGGCGCGGACGCGAGCAGCTCGCCGGACACCCGGCGGAGGAGGTCGTCCTGCTCGGCGGGGGTCATCGCCTTTCGGGCACTCATGGGTCCGCTTTCTAGTCGCGCCGAAATTCCGACCCGGGTGTTATCAGGCCGCACGCTCAGCAATACTATTTGCGCTCGGTGGTGGGTTTCGGGACCTTGCACAGAATGTCCTACAGTGCCGCTGCGTTTTGTCCACACCCCACTACCGAACCATCACACAGCGGGATATCCTGCCGCGTGCGGCCACTGCCCCCACGTTCCCCCACCCACCAGGATCCAGCATGGGACGATTCCGCGACGACCAGGGACAGGCCAGCATCCTGCTGCTGTTCGGTCTCACCCTCGCCCTCCTCGCCCTCACCGTCCTGTTCGTGCGTGTGGGAGGCGCCAACGACCTGCGCTCACAGGCCCAGACCGCCGCCGACTCGGCCGCACTGGCCGCCGCGAGCGCGATTCAGGACGAAGCCGCCTCCGAGCTCGCCGGCGGGTCCTTCCCCATGCCGGTCTACGACGAGGACGCCGCCACCGAGCGCGCCGAGGAGTACGCGCGCGCCAACGACGCGGTGCTCACCGACATCCGGGCCAGCGACAACACCATGGGGCGCAACGGCAACATCGTGCGTGTGGAGGTGCGCGGGGCCCTGTGCCAGAAGGAGCTGGAGGAGGACGCCGGCCGCGAGAGCTGGAACGACACGGTGTGCGACGGCGAGGAGGAGAACGTCGACACCATCACCGGCAACGCCTCGGCGATCGCGATCGTGCACTCCCCCACCGACTGCGACCGGGACGGCGACGCCCTCAACTGCAACGGTTCGAGCGTCGACGACGCCTCGGCGGCCCGGGGGCTCATCGACGTCAACCTCGTCGACGAGGAGGGCGAGTACACCTTCGACCCGGACGCGGTGGTCTTCGCCAGCGGCGCCACGGTCTCCTGCGGGTCCCTCGACGTGATCCCGGAGGCCTGCGAGACCCACGAGGTGCTCAACGAGGAGTTCCCCGGCTTCTACCTGTCCGCGGGCGGCTACCGCGACGAACCCGGGAGCGACCACGGCCACGGGCAGGCGATCGACTACATGGTCGCGCCGCTGGGCGGAGAACCCACCGACCAGATGGACGAGACGGCGCTGACGGTCGTCAACTGGGTCATCGACAACCACGAGGAGCTCGGGGTCAAGGGACTGATCTACGACCGGGAGATCTGGAACCCAGCCCGCGACCCGAGCGGCACGTTCCCGGGCACAGGGCGTCCGCACGGTATCGGGGCGGGCAACACCCAGGGCCACGTGGACCACATCCACCTGGCGATCGGCCCGCCGCCCATGCGCTGACCGGCCCGGCGAGGGGTTGCAGGGGCGGATTCCAGGGGCGGAGTCCAGGGGAGAGTCCAGGGGCAGAGTCCAGGGGCAGAGTCCAGGGGCCTTCGAGGGTTCGGAGTGGGGGTTCGGGACGTCGCCGGGGGTCCGGAGTAGGAGTTCGGAACGTCGCCGGGGGCCCGGAGTAGAGGCTCGGAACGTCGCCGGGGTGGTGCTCTGTGGTGTTGCCTCGGGGGTGGTCGTTCGTCGGGGCCGGGATCGTAGCCCGGCCGGGCCTGCACGCAACCCGCTCCGGCGCCCCGCCGGACCTTCGGGATGTGCGGTGACGGTGGCAGGCCGGTGGTAGGTCGGGCACGGCGCCTCGGGGTGTGCGTTCCGGCCCTGTTGGCCGGGCTGACCCGCCCCATCTCGACGAACCACCCTCTCCCCCGAGGCCCCCTGGCAGCCCAAAAGAACGGTGGCCACGACCAACTGCAACTACCACCCCCTGTGGTGGCCCCATTGCGACCAACGCTTGCGGCGTGCGGGCGGCAGCTCGTTCCTGCGACGGCAACGGCACGCCCCGCGCACTCCCGGCCGCATCTGTTCGCTGTTTCTTGTGGGACTCGGGTGACTGGTGTCCGGTTTCAGGTCGGGGATCTTGCTACTGGAGCCGGGTTCAGCGCTGATACCGGCTCTGGTAGCAAGATCCGCGCGGGCCACGGCGACGTTCCTCGCGTCCGTGGTTGTCCACAGGTTGAAGATCCGTTCTTGTGGCGGGCCCGGCCCGGCCCGAACCTGGGCCCATGGACACCGAAGCGCACACCACCGCCCGCCTGCCGTTCCACGACACCCTTCTGGCCCGCGCCACCGAGCTGCGCGGGCACCAGCGCTCCGCGGCCGGCCACCGGGCCCCGTGGCGGCTGCGCGGGCGCGCGCCGGTGCCGCGGTGAGGTGTCGGCGGGTGCGCGGGGACGGGGGTGCGGGGGTGTTGGAGTACGCGGCGGTGGTGGTGCTGGTGGCGGCGTCGGTGGCCGCGGTGGCGGCGGGGGTTCCGTGGGACCGCGTCTCGGGCGGCACGAGTACGGCGGTGGGGCGGGCTCTGGGCGAGGACGTCGAAGAGGCCCCGGTGCCGGTCCCGGAGGGCGAGTGGACCCTGGACCCGTTGGAGGCGGCGGACGCGGTGCGGCGCTGCCTGGACGGGGTCTTGGTTCCGGACCCGGTGTCGCGCGTGGACTGCGCCTTGGCGCTGTTGGGGTTGTTGGACGCCCCGGTGTTGGAGCAGACGGTGCTGCGTCTGGAGGCGGAGGAGCTGCACGAGCTGTTCACCAGCGGACGGTTCAGTGCCTCGACGGTGGCGCGCCGGGTGGTGACCACGCTCTGGGAGCACGGCTCGCAGGAGGTGTGGGAACGGCTGTCCCACACGAGCACGTTCGCGTTCCTGCGTCCGGTCGTGGAGGACCCGCGTGCGCAGTACGCACTGCGGTTCGTCCAGGTCGGATCGGAATACGTACGCCCCGTTCTCGAACGGAAGGCGATGACGCTGCGTCATACCCCGCGTACGCATCATGCCCGGAGCCGGTACCTCGACCCGCCGGGCACCTCCCGTCAGAAGCGAGGCCCTGGACGTGTCTTCGCCGGATCCACCCGACCGCGGCACCGAGACCGGCCCCGGACCCGACGCGCCGCGTCGCAGACCCCACTGGCTGCTGGTGGCCACGGCGGTGGTGTTGTGCCCGGCCGTGACGGTGGCCGGGTGGCAGGCGGGGCACATGATCACACACGGCCCGGACCCCGGGGCGCCGGCTGCGCAGGAGCCCCGCCCACTGTCGGCGGCCCCNGTGCGGTCTGCGGCGCTGAGGGTGGACGCCGCACAGGGGTTCCGTGTGGTCTTCTTCGTACACGGGGCGGGAACGGACGCGTCGGTGGGACTGGCCTCGGTCGAGGCAGCCCCGACCGAGCGCGGGCACGGGCGGGCCGTCCTCGACCCCGGATCGGAACCGCGGTTCGAGCACACGTTCACCGCGGTGGGCGGCACACGGGTGGTGCGCCACGGGGCGTCCGACGGACGGTGCTCGCTGGCCGCGGGGCCGGGCGATCCGGAACCGTCGGTGATCGAGCCACCCTCCGACGCCGACTCCTACCTGTGCACACGCGGTTTCGCCTCGGCCAAGCTCTGGGAGGTGCTGGCCTCGTCGGAGGACCTCCGGTACGAGGGCGAGGAACACACCGACCTGGTTCCGTTGTCCGACGACCCCGACGACGGGGACTCGCACGGTTCGGAGCGGGTTCCTGCGCACCGCTACACCGGCACCTTAACCGCGCTCGTGGGCGGCTACGACCCGCAGGAGCAGGAGAACGTGCTCTCACCGGTGGAGGAGACCGGGTTCGACCTGTGGATCGACACGGACGGCCTACCGCGCCGATTCGTGCACGACGACGGGGCGGGCACCGGGGAGACCTACGACGTGCACGCGCTGTCCTGAGCGCGGCCGGCTCAGTCCGGGACGCCGGCCCCGTCCCCGACCAGGTCGGGGATCTCTGTGGTCGGGTCGAGCTCGTAGACGTAGGGCGGGTCGGCCACCTCGCCGCGGATCTCGGGTTGCGGGGTGTCCACGAGCAGGTTGTCGCGTGCCTCGATGTTGCCGGGGTCGTCCTCGTCGGGGGTGACCGAGAGCTCGGAGTTCTGGAAGTAGTTGCCCTCCACCAGCACGTTCGAGGCGTGGGCGGACTCCACCCCGTACTCGGCGTTGGACCGGAAGTAGTTGTTGAACACGTGCACGTGTTCGGCGTTGCGGGCGCGGGGGTGGTGGCCGGCGGTCCCGTCGAAGTGGTTGTGGTGCACGGTCACGTGGAGCGCGCCGGGCTCGTCGTCGGCGCCGCCGATGGCCAGGGCGGAGTCGGCCTCGCTGAAGCGGTTCCAGGCCACGGTGACGTGGTCGGCGCCGTCGGCGACCTCGAGCAGGGTCCCGCCGTCGCCGCCGGTGAAGGTGGAGCGGTGCACCCACACGTTGCCCGCCCCGCCGCGGACGGACACGGCGGTCTCGTCGGTGTCGAAGGCCAGGCCGCTGAGCACGACGTTGTCGGCCCCGTCCACGACCAGCCCGCCCCCGGTGAGTGCGGTGCCTCCGTCGGACCCCACGAGCGTGGTGTCGGAGGGCACCTGCACGTCCCCGTCGAGCTCGATGGCGCCCTCCAGCTCGACGACGAGGGGACCGTCCTCCTCCAGGTACCCGGTCAGCTCGTCGGAACCGGTGGCGGTCACCGGTTCGGTGTCGCCTCCCCCGGTCACACCGCCGCCGTCCTCGGGCTCCGCGGACGCTTCGCCGTCGTCCTCCTCGCCGTCGGCGGGTGCGGGCTCGGTGGCCCAGCCGACAGGGGTCTCGGCCTGCTCCTCCTCGGGCGACGGCCCGGACTCCTCGGCCTCCCCCTGCTCCGGGTCGGCATCGGCGCCGACGGGCGGGTCCGAGGGGTCGGGGTCGGCCTGCTGCGAGCAGGCGACGAGCACCGCGCACAGCAGCGCGAGAGGGACCTGCAGGACGATCGGGTGCAGTCGCATCGAGAACTTTCCAGCGAGCGGGGGTGGGGGAAGGCGCGGTCCGCGGGGGATGGTGCCCCCGATTGTCGCATCATCCGAACCGGCCACGCTCCGGGACACCCGGCACAGCAGGCGATCCCGCACACGCAGAGGGGCGCCGCGCCTCCGCTGGGAAGGCACGGCGCCCCGGTGGTCACCGTGGGGAACCGGTCGGTTCCGGGTGGAGTCGGCGGTCGGGGGTCACTCGCCCTCGGCCGCCCAGCCGATGTCCTCGTAGGTCCACGCGGACGCGAGCCCGAACTCACCGAAGTTGTGCAGGTTCTCGTCCTGGACCCAGAATCCCGGCCGCTCGTACAGCGGGATGGTCACGACCTCGTCCCACAGCGTCGCGTCGATCTCGTTGGCGATCTCGGCGTAGCGGTCCTCGTCGGTCTCCTCGGCCATCTCGTCGAAGAGGTCGTTGATCTCGGGCGTGGAGTACTGGCTGTTGTTGTTGCCCCAGTCCTCGCCTTCCTCGTCGAGCGGACCGCCGTAGTTGCCCTTGGTGGTGCTGTGGAAGGGGTGCTGCCCGGTGAGCACGAACGCGGCCATCTCGAAGTTGCCCGGAGTGATGTACTCGGTGAACAGCGCGTTGGCCGGGACCTGCTGGATCTGCACGTCGATGCCGACCTCGCCGAGCATCTCCTGGGTGATCTCGCCCTCGTCCTGGGCGATCTCCAGACCCTCGGAGACGATGTAGTCGATGGTGAGCTCGTCGCCGTCCTCGTTGGTGCGGACGGTGTCGTCGCCGTCCAGGGTCCACCCGGCCTCGTCGAGGAGCTCCTCGGCACGCTCGATGTCGACGCCGCCCAGCTCGCCGCTGTTGTCCTGGTAACCGTGCTGGCTGGAGCGCAGCAGGCGGTTGACCTCGCCGGTGATGGGCCAGTCCACGGAGCCGAGCGCGACCTCGGCCATGACCTCGCGGTCGATGCTCAGGGCCACGGCCTGGCGCACCCGCTGGTCCTCCAGGCGGGGGCTGGAGCCGTTGAGGTTGATGAACCGGTGACCGTGGTTGACGGCGCGGGTGAAGTAGGCACCGTCGCCCTCCTGGTCCTGCAGGCGCTGGTAGGCGGCGGCGTCGTAGCCCAGGTAGAAGGCGTCGATCTCGCCGTTGTCGAAGGCGCCCGCCATGGCGTCGCTGTCCATCGCGTCGAAGATGATGCGGTCGAGCTTGGGCTCGTCCCCCCACCAGTCCTCGTTCTTGTGGAGGGTGATGCGCTCGGCGACCTCGTCGAACTCGGCGTCGCCGAACGGCCCGGCGGTCAGGGGCAGGTCGCGGTAGTAGTCCTCGTCGAAGGCCTCGTCGTCCTCCATGGACTCGGCCGGGTAGAGCTCGTTGAAGAACGTGGGCCACTCACCGAAGGGCTCGCTCAGCTGCAGCGTGAACGAGAACTCGTCGTCGCCCTGCTCGACCGATTCGATGCGCTCGTACCCCACGGTGGAGCCCAGCTCGAAGTCCCCGTCGCGCTGGCCGCTGCGGGTGATGGCGTTGGCCTCGTAGTCCTCCCAGGTGACCGGCTCGCCGTTGGACCACTCGGCGTCCGGGTTGAGCTCGTACCACACCTCGAGGCCGTCGTCGCTGACCCCGTAGTCGAGCACGTAGTCGGGGTCGTTCTCGTACCCGCCCTCGTCGTCGAAGACCGAGGCGGAGGGCATGGCAGCGCCGATGACACGGCGCACGTCTGCCTTGTTGCCCTGCACGTGGGCGAGGTTGTGCTGGTCCTCGTACTCGCTGAGGGCGAGGACGAAGTCACCGCCGTCCTGCAGGTCGTCGCGGTCGGCCGGGTTGAGGTCCGAGGCGGGCAGCGCCTCGGCCTCCTCCTGGCCGTCCTGGCCGTCGCCGTCGTCGGAAGCGCACGCGCTGGCCATGAGGACCAGGGCTGCGGCGGGGGCGAGATAACGCCACTTCCCGATTCGCATGGGGGTTTTCCTCCTAGGGGTGCGTCGACCAGCGCGCGGGGCGGCGCCGGCCCTGCCAGACGGAACCTCGGCGGCCGCTCACACGGCCCCCTCCTGCCGCTCGGCGAAATGGCAGGGCGNCGCCGTTGACGGGAAGGATCTGCGGTTCCACGCCCGTGCACTGCTCCTGATCGTGTGCGGAGAGCGTGACGAACTTCTGGCACCTCGTACGGAACCTGCAACCCGAAGGCGGGTTCGCGGGGCTGGGCAGGTCGCCGTCCAAGACAATGTGGGCGCGGCCGCGTTCCTTCTCCGGGTCGGGCACCGGGATGGCCGAGAGCAGCGCCTGGGTGTAGGGGTGCGAGGGGCTCTTGTACACGGAGTCGGTGTCGCCGATCTCCACGATCCGCCCCAGATACATGACCGCGACCCGGTCGGCGATGTGCCGGACCACCGACAGGTCGTGCGCCACGAACAGGTACGCCAGCCCGAGCCGGGCCTGGAGCTCCTCGAGCAGGTTGATGACGCCGGCCTGGATCGACACGTCCAGGGCGGAGACGGGTTCGTCGAGCACGAGGAGTTTGGGTTCCAGGGCCAGGGCGCGGGCGATGCCGATGCGCTGGCGTTGCCCCCCGGAGAACTCGGCGGGGAACCGGGTGACGTGCCCGGTGTCGAGCCCGACCAGGCCGACGAGCTCGTACACGCGGCGGGTGATCTCGTCCCGCGGCACCTTGTGGGTGACCAGGGGCTCGGCGATGATGTCGAAGACCGTCATGCGCGGGTCCAGGGAGCTCATGGGGTCCTGGAAGACGATCTGCATGTCCTTGCGCAGGGCGAACCGTTCGGCCTTGGACAGCGTCGACACGTCGCGGCCCATGACCTCGACCGAGCCCCGCTGGGGTTTCTCCAGACCGAGGATCTCCATGAGCGTGGAGGACTTGCCGCACCCGGACTCGCCCACCAGCGCCAGGGTCTCGCCCTCACGGATGTCGAAGTCGAGGCCGTCGACGGCGTAGACGGTGCCCACGCGGCGCTTGAGCACGGCCCCCTTCATGAGGGGGTGGTGCTTGATGAGGTCGCGCACGCGCAGCATCTCGTCGCGGTGGCCGCGCTCGCCCCCGGTGCCTTCGGCCTCGGGGATGTCGGGCACCGGGTAGATGTCCTGGGCGGTCCAGTCGTTGGTCTCGATCTCACCGGAGCGGATGCAGGCCACTCGTCGGTCCCCGGTGTCCTCGACCTGCGCGGGGGGCTGCCCGTTCTCGTCCGCGGTTGCGCGGATCGTCTCGGCGGAGGGCTGGGCGCCCACCGTGAGCAGTTCGGGCTCGGCCAGTTCGCACTCGGGCTGCGCGATGGGGCAGCGCGGCGCGAACGGACACCCGGGCGGCAGGTCGGTGAGCGAGGGCGGGTTGCCCTCGATGGGCACCAGGGCGCCCCGGCGTTCGTGGTCCATGCGGGGTACGGCGCCGAGCAGGCCCATGGTGTAGGGCATGCGGCTCCTGTAGTAGATCTCGTCGACGGTGCCGATCTCCACGGGGCGGCCGGCATACATGACCAGGAGCCGGTCGACGAAGCCGGCCACGACGCCGAGGTCGTGGGTGATCATCACGATGGCGGCGCCGGTCTGGCTCTGCGCGGTCTGCAGCAGGTCGAGGATCTGCGCCTGGATGGTCACGTCCAGGGCTGTGGTCGGTTCGTCGCAGATGATGACGTCGGGGTCGTTGGCCATGGCCATGGCGATCATGACGCGCTGGCGCATGCCACCGGAGAACTCGTGGGGGAAGGACCGGTACCGGTGCTCGGGGTTGGGGATGCCCACGAGGTCGAGGAGCTCCACGGCCCGCTCGCGCGCCTTGGCCCTGGGGATCTTCGGGTGGTGGGTGGTGACGGCCTCGGCGAGCTGGTCGCCGACGGTGTAGACGGGCGTCAGCCCCGACAGCGGGTCCTGGAAGACCATGGAGATGACCTTGCCGCGCTTGCGGGCCATCACCTTGTCCTCCAGGCCGAGGATCTCCTCGCCGTGCAGCCGTACCGACCCGGTGATGGTCGCGTGGTCGGGCAGCAGACCCATGGCGGCCATGGAGGAGACCGACTTTCCGGACCCGGACTCGCCGACGATGCCGAGCACCTCGCCGCTGCGGACGCTGTAACTGACGCCGCGCACGGCGTTGACGTCGGGGTTGTTACCGAACCCGCGGAAGGTCACGTTGAGGTCGGTGACCTCCAGGACGGGGGTGTCCGCGGTGGCGCCGGCCTCGAGTGCGGGCTCGTGCCCTTGGATGGTGTCGATACTCATGGTGCTGTGTTCCCCCTAGGACCGGCGCGACTTCGAGGTCGGGTCGAGGGCGTCGCGCAGCCCGTCCCCGATCATGTTGACTGCGAGCACCAACAGCACGAGCAGCGCCGTGGGGAAGAGGAACATCCACGGGGCGGTCGTGGCGAAGTTGGCGCCGTCGGCGATGACGATGCCCAGGGTGATGTCGGGCGGCTGCACACCCAGTCCGAAGTAGCTCAGCGCGGTCTCCCCGATGATCGCAGTGCTGACCATGATGGTGGCGTCCGCGATGAGCAGGGAAGACATGTTCGGCAGGATGTGGCGCAGGATGATCTTGCGCGGTGGCACTCCCATGAACCTGGCGGCGTGGATGTACTCGCGTTCCCGGAGCGAGATGGTCATGCCTCGCACCATCTTGGAGGTGACCATCCAGCTGAGCCCGGCCAGGAGCACGACGAGGACCAGCCAGCCGCTGGCGCCCATGAAGTGCTTGGACAGGATCGCCAGGATCACGAAGCTGGGCAGGACCAGCGCGAGGTCGGCCACCCACATCAGGGCGCGGTCGGTGATTCCGCCGAAGTAGCCGGCGAAGGCCCCGACGAGCGCTGCCACGGCCGTGGAGATCATCGCGACGAGCAGGCCGATGAGAAGGGACTTCTGCAGGCCGGCTGCGGACTGGGTGAAGATGTCCTGTCCGGTGCGGTTGGTGCCGAACCAGTGCTCGGGCGAGGGGCCTTCGAGGGTGCTGAGGTAGTCCCGTTCGGTGATGCCCCACGGGCTGATGACGGGTCCGAGGAAGGCGAGCAGGGCCAGGCCGGCCAGCATCGCGAAACCGATGATGACGCGGCGGGTGGCGACCAGCTGGCGCAGGACGTCCTTGAGGCGGCTGGGGGCCGGGGGCACGGCCGGTGCCTCGGTCTGGCTGCCCTGGTCGGGGCGTTCGGTGGTCGAGCTCATGCCGTGGTCTCCAACGGGGCGGCCGAGATGGGACTGGTGGGGCGCTGGGGCTGTGTGGTGCGGGGGTTGCGGGGCCTCATCACACCCTCACCCTCGGGTCGAGCCAGGCGTAGAGGATGTCGGACAGGAACGAGGCCAGCATGATCGTGACCGCCATGAACCAGGAGACCGCGGCGACCACGTGCACGTCCTGGCGGGCGATGGAGTCGATGAGCCAGGCACCCATGCCCTGCCAGGCGTAGATCTTCTCGGTGAAGGTCGCGCCGGAGACCAGCATGCCGAACGTGAACGTGAAATAGGTGATGGTCGGGATCATCGCGGTGCGCAGGGCGTGTTTGAACAGCGCCTTGCGCCGGGTGAGCCCCTTGGCCATGGCGGTGCGCACGAAGTCGGAGCCGAGCACGTCCAGCATCATGTTGCGCTGGTAGCGGGCGAAGGCGGCGAACAGGGCGAGCGCGAGCACGAGAGTCGGCAGGATCGCGTGGTAGATGCGGTTGATGAGCAGTTCCCACCACTCGCCCTGGACACCGGCCGTGTACTCGCCCGAGTACCGGAAGAACGTGAACCCGATGAAGTCGTTGAAGGCCGCGGCCCCGACCTGGATGACGATGGCGATGACGACCGTGGGGATCGACAGGACGAAGAAGGAGGCGCCGGTGGCGGCCTTGTCGAAGGCGCGGTACTGGCGGACGGCCGCATAGGCGCCGATGGCGATGCCCATGAAGCTGCCGATGAGGGTGGCCACGACGATGAGGCGCAGGGTGACCCCGGCCTTCATGAGCATCTGGTCGGTGACGCTGCCGCCCTGGATGGTCTGGCCGAAGTCACCGGCCAGGAGAACCCCGCTCATCCAGTTGGCGTAGCGCTCGGCCAGCGGCGTCTGGTCGTTGAGGTTCAGCCGGTCGAGCTCGGCGTTGACCAGCTCGGGATCGGGTGGCGGCTGCATCTGTTCGAAGTAGTCGCGTGGCGCGAGGTTCGTCGCGGCGAGCACGTAGGCGAAGCTCGTCGCGAGGAAGATCAACACGACGTAGTTCAACAGCCGCCTGGCCAGGAACTTGCCCAAAACTATCTCCGAACCTCACAGCCGAGCCCGGCGCTTGTCTGCGTTGTGGTCGGTCACGCAACAGGGGCCACGGGGGGCGGAGCCGTGAGCTGATCCGGGGGTACTCGTTCAGCTCGGGTGACCCCGCGACCACCGGATGGGGTGACTCCCGGTGACTGCCGATTCACACTTCCTACCGGACCACGATCAGTGGCCGGAATGTCATGATTCTGCGGGACCGTTAGACACTCGGCGGTAACCAGCGCATCAAGAAAAGACAACGCCGCCAATTCAGGTAACCCTAACCTCGCATTTTGTCGAACCTTCGACGGACATCGCTACCACGAAGGAACCCGCCACGGAAGCCCATGCCACACGGGGAACACGACACCCCGGCACCCCCGTGGAGTAAACCTCGTTGACTCCTGCGAACGACCACCCGCGCGACCCGGACCTCCGGAACGATTTCCCGAAACGTGCCGGAAACGCCCCCATCACGAAGACCTCTCGGGCACCTTCACCACCAGCACTGCAGACCCCGCCTCCCCCGAAAATGCACCGCGTACCATTTTCACTCAGGGTAATAAAGAAGTTAACCAGAGCTAACACCCGGCGTTGAACCCGGCTCAAGCTGCACGTCCCTCTCCTGGGGATCTTGCTACTGGAGCCAGAATCAGCGCCGATATTGGCTCTGGCAGCAAGATCCCCGGCGTGCGGCCAGCGGGGTGTGCACGCGGGGCACGAGAGCCGCGACCGACCGCGCACGCCAGGCGCCCCACCACGTTCCGGCCGAGCGCGCCACCGCACCGGCGGCCACGGCGGCCGAACGTGCGGGGGTGGAGCGTCCGGCCAGCGCCGCAGAGGCCGACACGGCGGCCGCTGCGACGGGGTGGCGCAGGGCCAGCGCACCCACGACGGGGGCCCATCCCTGTTCAGCCGCGCGCACCAGCGCACGGGCGTCGTCGGACGCACACGCGCCCACCGCACGTACAGCGGTCGCCGGAGGCAGCCGGTG
>NZ_ANBF01000166.1:0-43601 GCF_000341025.1 Nocardiopsis salina YIM 90010
CGCAGACCCCGCCGACCGGGCGCCCCGCGAGCACCAGGGCCAGAGCGGCCAGCCCCGTCCAGCTCACACGGGGTCCGGCTGCACGCGCAGGCGTTGCCCCGCCCCGGCGTTCTCCGCCCCCGGCCACCGGCCCCGGATCCTCCCCCGCGGCCGCCCCGAGCTCGAAGGAGACCGACAGGTAGGCACCGAACCCCCGCAGGGATCCGACGCGCACGCGGGAGCGCGGCTCGTGGCGCACCGACCATCCGGCCGCGACGAGCGCTCCGGGCAGGGTGGCGGGAAGTGTCCGAGAGAGAACCCCGGCGGGCGGCAGGCGTGCGGTGTCCGCCTTGGGGGCGGGAGGAGCGGCACCCGGGGCGGGCAACGCGCTGTGACGCACCACGAGTGCGGGAACCAGGCGGGGCGGATCGTCGCAGGAGTGCTCGACCGCCTGGCCGCCGGGCGCTTCGGCAGCACCGATGGTCTCGGGCAGAATCAGGCGTGTGAGCAGCGCAGCCAGTCCGGCGCGGAGCGGACCCGCGTCCTGGCGGTCCTGCTCGTCCACGACCGCGCCGGGTACGACGGCGCCCACGCGCGGGTCCTCCAGGTGGGCCAGCGCCCGCGTGAGCCATCGGGGCTCGGGGCACACGCCCGCAGCAACGAGCACGAGGACGTCGTCATCTCCGGAGTCCCCCTCGTCCGGTTCGCCGGGCGGGGGCGGGGCGGGACGGGCCAGGCCGGCCGCGACCAGGCGGGCAGCCAGGGCGCGGGCCCCGGGCGCGTCCGGGGTGGCCCCGGACATCCAGCACAGCAGCAAGCTGACCTGCGGCGAACTCAGCTGCACCACACCGGTGGGGCGCCCGCCGACGAGCAGGTGCCCTTCGTCGGCCAAGCGCGTGGCGGGGTCCAGAACGATGCCGTGACCGGGCGGAACAGGGGTGAGGGGGGCAGAGGGGGCGGACATCCCCATACCTTGACGCTCCGGGCATAAGGGACGCAAGACCTCTACCGTCGGCACATATGTGACCGGATCGTTGCCGAGTCACACGCACCCCACCAGTCACCGGCTCACGTGCTCGGGAGCACCCCGGACGGCCTCCCAGACCCTCTTCGTGCAGCTCACACCGGGCTACCCTGTCTGAACGCGGGGTCGTCGGGTCACCGAAAAGCGACAAAGCGTATGCTCGGAACCGCACGCGCCCTTCAGTGTCGTCGGGCACGTCCACCGCCGTAGACGACCGACCAGCACGGGAGGCCGCCCGGCTCTCCCCCACGACGCCGCTTCCCTCCCTGACCCAGGGGGCTCCGACCTGGGTGCGCGACGCCGCGCCGTGACCCGCGCCGGGCACGGACGCGACCGGGCCCGCGCACGTCCACTCGGGAAGTAGAGATGTGTGAGACGCCAGCGAACAGCAGTCCGCTCCTGACCGTGCAGCCATCGCCGGAGGACCCACCGGTCCCCGACCACTCACCCGCGCCCCTCCGACGACCGGCGAGCCCCATGAACGAGCACACCAGTCGAGCAGACCGGAGACGCTTCCCCGGGCTGCCCAATCAGATCGCCCACGCACGACAGTTCGTGGCACGACACCTCAAGCACTCACCCGAAGCGACCACCGCGGCACTCCTGACCAGTGAACTGGCCACCAACGCGATCACCCACAGCGCGTCCGGGGAACAGACCGGGAAGTTCGAGATCCGGGTCAGTGCGGCCCCGGGGTGGGCCCGCGTGGAGGTCAGGGACCTGGGAAACCTGAGCCGCACGCCCGCACCCCAGCACCGGGACCCCTACGATCCGTCCGAGAACGGTCGGGGCCTGGATCTGGTCGAGGCGCTGGCGAGCAAATGGGGGAGCGAGCCCCGCCTGGACGGCAGGGGCCGCGAAGTCTGGTTCGAGCTGGAGTGGAGCGACGACGAGCCCACCTGACAGAGCCCCGGAGGATCCGGGACCGGCGGGGCGGCGGACGCACCGACGCCGTCGCACCGGCGTGAGCGAGCGTGTGCGGCCCCGTCAGTTGCCGGAGGAGGCCGACCCCTCGGAGGCGTTCTCGTTGCCGTCGTCGGCGGTCTCGTCGTCGGTGGTGTCGGTGTGGGGAATGCGGTAGCGCTCGTAGAGCTGTCGGGCGTAGTCCTTGGCGTCCTGGGAGGGCTCGTCGCCGAGCTCGTCACGGACGAGGTCGTCGAGGCTCTTCTTCGTTTCACTCATGTCTCGAAAGAGTGCCTGGACTGCCCGGATAGCACAAATCGGCTCTCCGGCGGCAGAGGGAGCCGACCCGGTGGCCGCAACCGGCCATCACGGGAGGGCATGAAAGAAAACGTCCCCGTGGCGGGGCCCTCCNTGAATGTGACCCGCGTCTCATTCAGGGCCGTGGGTCAGTCGGCCTTCGCTTCCTTCTCGGCACGGCGCTGACGCTTGCGCTCGTAACGCGCGGCCCACTTGGCCTCACGCTTGGCCCGGCGCCACTCCACCAGCTGGTAGAGGACCGGGACCAGCACGAGCGTGCCCAGCGTCGAGGTGAGCAGACCACCGATGACCACGATCGCCACCGGACCGGAGATGAACACCCCGCCACCGGCGAGACCGGTGGCCAGCGGCACCAGCGCGACCATCGTGCCGACCGCGGTCATCAGGATGGGCCGCAGACGGAGGCGCGAACCCTCCACGATCGCCTCGCCCATCTCCATGCCCTGCTTGCGCTTCTGGTTGATGAGGTCCAGGAGCACGATGGCGTTGGTGATGACGATGCCGACGAGCATCAGCATGCCGATCAGGGCTGCCGCGCCGAGCGGCGTGTTCGTGAGCATCAGCAGACCCAGCGAACCGGTGGCTGCGAAGGGCACCGAGACCAGCATGATGAGCGGCTGGATCAGACTCTTGACCGTGGCCACCATGATCAAGTATGAGATCACGATCGCTGCCAGGATCGCGAGGCCCAGCTGCGCGAAGCCCTCGGTCTGGTCCTCGCTCACGCCGCCGATGCTCGCCGAGGCGCCGGAGGGCAGGTCGAGGCCGTTGAGCGTCTCGTCCATCTCCATGCTCACAGCACCGAGGTCGGTGCCGGTCGCCGCGGCCGTGACGCTGGTGCTGGTGACCCCGTCGATGCGGGTCAGCTCCGGCGGCTGCTCGACCTCTTCGACGTCGGCGACGTCGGAGAGCACCAGGTCGTCCCCAGTGGGCGCGGCCAGCTCCAAGTCCTCGAGCTGTGCGCGGGTCTCGGGGGCCTCGTCGGTGAGCACGACCATGTCGTGGCGCACATCGTCGAGCGTGGCGTTGCCGACCTCCTGGCCGTTGAAGGCCGCGGACAGCATCTGCCCGATCGTGGCCTCGTCGAGCCCGTGCTCGGCGGCCTCCTCACCGTCGACGTGCACCTCCAGCGAGGACTGCGTCTCGCTCAGCTCGCTGGCGACGTCCTCGGCACCGTCGATGTCGCGCATGGCGTCCTCGACGAGCCCGGTCGCCTCGGCCAGGGTCGCCTGGTCGTCGGCGGTGACCTGTACCTCGAGGTCGGAACCGCCCATGCCGCCCATGGAGTCCAGGCGCGGTTCGTTCTCGGTGTCCACCTGCGCGAACTCCTCGCGGAGCACGTCGCGGTTGCGGAGCTGGTCGGTCTCGGGGTCGGCAGTGATGGTGTAGTCGATCTGGTCGACACCTCCGCCGGCTCCGCCGCCGCCCATCATCGGGTCGCCGCCGATGTTGGTCTGGAACGTGTCGATCCAGGCCATGCCGGACAGCAAGTCCTCGACCTGCTCGGCCTCCTCCTGGGCCGCCGCGACCGAGGTGCCCGGCTCCAGCTCCTGGACAGCGAAGTAGTTGTTCTCCTCCGCCTCACCGAGCCAGTCCGTCTCGGAATTGGTGGCCATGGCGACGGTGCCGCCCATGACGACGACGCTCGCAGCCAGAGTCAGTGCGGTGGCCGAACGGCGCTTGGTGGTGATCCAGCGGATGACCGGGAGGTAGAGGCGCTGGATCGGCGTGCGCTTCTCCGCCTCGGCCTGCTCGGCCTGGATCTCCTCCTGGCTGCGGTCGCCGGTCTCGCGCGGGCGTAGGAACCAGTAGCACAGCACGGGCGTGATGGTCAGCGCGACCAGGAGCGAACCGCCCAGGGCCAGGGCGCTGGTGACTGCGAAGGGCAGGAAGATCTCGCCGACCATACCGCCGACGAAGGCCAGCGGAAGGAACACCGCGATGGTGGCCAGCGACGAGGAGGCCACAGCGGTGGCGACCTCGCCGACACCGTCCTTGACGGCGGCCATGCGCTCCTTGCCGTAACTCATGTGGCGTCTGATGTTCTCCAGCACCACGATGGAGTCGTCGACCACACGCCCGATGGCGATGGTGACCGCAGCCAGGGTCAGCATGTTCAGCGTGAACCCGAACCCGGCCATGCCGATGAAGGCGACCAGCACCGACGTCGGGATGGACACCGCCACCACGAGCGTCGACCTGATCGACAGCAGGAACGCCAGGATCACGATGATCGAGGCGATCAGGGCGTAACCGCCGGCCTCCAGCATGTCGGAGACCGAGTCGTTGATGAACGGGGCCTGGTCGAAGACGACCCCGACGTTGACGTCGTCGCCGAGCAGGTCGGACTGCTCGTCGATCACGTCGTGGACACCCTCGGAGATCTCGACGGTGTTGCCGTCGGGGGTGGCCATGACCATGAGGGCGATGCTGGGCTCGCCGTCGAGGCGCGCGATGGTCTCGGTGTCCTCCTCCTGGAGACTGACCTCGGCGACCTCGCTGATCTGTACGGGCTCGGGCTGTGCGGCCGGAGGGGCGCCCGGCATCTCGGCGGACTCGTCCACGCCCTGCGAGGGCTGGACCCACACGTCCTCGATCTGGGACAGCGAGGTGAACTCCTCGCCGGTGGTGACGCTGAGGGTGCGATCGCCCTCGTCGACGCTGCCGCCGGCCTGCACCAGGCCGTTGGCCTCGAGCGCTTCGGTGACGTCCTGCGAGGAGAGCCCCGCGTCCTCGAGCTCGTCGTCGTCCAGGTCGACCTCCACCCGCTCCTCGGCGGTGCCGGAGAGGCTGGCCGAGCGCACCCCGGGCACCGACTCGATGTCGGGGACGAGCACGTTCTCGACCGTGGAGACCAGGCCGGCCTCGTCTCCGTTGGAGGTGCCGATGGCCATCATCATGACCGGCATCATGTCCATGCTCATGGACATGACCTCGGGGTCGACGTCGTCGGGGAGCATCCCTGCCATCTGGTCGACGGCCACCTGGGTCTCGCGGACGACGGCGTCCTGCTCATGGCCGTAGTCGAACTCGGCCATGATCTGGGCGTTGCCGGTGCTGGAGGTGGAGGTGACGCTCTCGACGCCCTCCACGCCCTGGACGGCCTGCTCGATCGTCTCGGTGACCTGGCTCTCTACGACCTGCGGTGTGGCGCCCTCGTAGTCGGCGCTGACCATGACCATGGGCAGGTCCATGTCCGGGAAGAGTTCCCGCTTGGCCGAGCTGGCCGCGAAGGTCCCGAAGAAGAGCACCGCAAGGGTGATGAGCAGTACGAGCGCCCGGTTACCGAGCGACATCGTCGCAAGACGGTTCACTCCGCCACCCCTTCCGGTCGTGCCCGGCGGCACGTGCGCCCGGCACGGGGCACGCCCCCTCCGCCGGTTCCGGTGGCCAGTCTGGACATGAGAGGTCCTCGCTCCTTCGTCAGGCGTGTGGCCGGCGGGAACCGCCCCCGTCGGGGCCCCGCCGGGATACCGGTGGCGACGCGCGGGCCTCACCTGCGCACGTCCGCCGCGGAGACACGGGCGCACCGCGCCGCGCACGTCCTCGTGTGGGGAACCGGTGAGTGGGCCGGGCCGTCGACGGCAGCCCGTACGCGTCGTCGCGCGCGTCCGGCCGGAGGGAGGGTCTCGTCCCCGCCGGACGCACGATTCACCTTACGTCGCGTTATATCGGGAAGTCCGGCGCCCCGGGCGGGTTCAGGGAACTCTCAGGGTCACGTCAGCCTTCGGTCGGGGTCATCCCCAGACCAAAGTTAGGGACATCGTGCGAAAGTCGAAGATTCCCCCGGCTGAGGTGGTCCTTCACACCCACCTCAGGGTCGCACGGCTGTAGCGGACCTCACAGTGGCCGTTTTCGGCCATCCGGAAGCAGGGCACGTGCGAGCAGAGGCCCTCGGGGTCGGTCCGGCCTTCCGGACAAGGGGGGACGACGGTCTGCAACGGGGGCGGGCAGAGGGCGGACGCGGCCGCGGCGTCGGCGAGCCCTCAGGCCGGGTCGAGCCTGTCGCCGGGACTCTGGTGGGAGCGCGACGTACCCCACACCACCTGGAGCAGGTCCTCCAGCGCGTGAGCGAGGGAGGCGTCGACCAGTTCGTAGCTGACCTGGCGCCCGCGCGCATGTGTGCTCACCAGGCCGCAGTCGCGCAGGCAGGCCAGGTGGTTGGAGACGTTCTGGCGTGTGAGGCCGAGCTGGTCGGCCAGGCCGGCCGGGTAGTTGGGCCCTTCCAGGAGGGCGAGGAGGAGCCGCGAGCGCGTGGGGTCCGACAGCGCGCGCCCGAGCCGCTGGATCGCGTCGAGGCGCTGAGTGGAGGTCAACATGAAAATCATTGTACAAAGTTTGGTGTATAGACACTGCAGGCTGTATAAACAGTGGCGACTGAACTGTTTCTGAGGAGGTGCGCCCATGGGGGCCGGCCACGACCACGGACACGTGACCGCCGGGACCGCCAACCGCGGTCGGCTGGCGATCGTCCTGGGGATGATGCTCACCGTCGCGGCCGTGCAGGTCGTCGGCGCCGTCTACAGCGGAAGCCTCGCCCTGCTCGCCGACGCCGGACACACCGTCACCGACTCCCTCGGGGTCGCCCTGGCGCTCGTCGCCGTGTGGGTCGCCGCAAAACCCGCCACCGACCGGCGCACGTTCGGTTACCAGCGCGCCGAGATCCTCGCCGCCGCGGTCAACGCCATCGTGCTGTTCGTGCTGTGCGGCTTCATCGTCTACGAGGCCGTCGGCCGCCTCCAGGAGCCCACCGACGTCTCCGGCCCCGGCATGATGGTGGTGGCTGCCTTCGGGCTCACCCTCAACATCGCCGCCCTGTTCGTCCTGCGTTCGGGGGCCAAGGAGAGCCTCAACGTCAAGGGCGCATACCTGGAGGTCATGGGAGACGCCCTGGCCTCGGTCGGGGTCATCGCGAGCGGCGCGATCGTGTGGCTGACCGGGTGGAGCCAGGCCGACACACTCGTTTCGCTGATCATCGCCGCGATCATCGTTCCGCGTGCCTGGTCCCTGCTGCGGGAGGCCCTGCACGTGCTGCTCGAGGCCACCCCCAAGGACATGGACCTGGCCGAGGTCCGCGACCACCTGCTTCGGCATCCCTCGGTCGTGGACGTGCACGACCTGCACGCCTGGACCATCACCTCCGGTGTCCCGGTCATGTCCGCGCACGTGGTGGTGCGCGAGGAGGACCTGGTCGACACCGGTCTCATGCTCGACCAGCTCCACGCGTGCCTGTCCGGCCACTTCGACGTCGAACACTCCACGCTGCAGATCGAACCGCCCGGCCATTTCGACCACGAGGGCGCCCGGCACCTCTGAGGGCCGGGGCAGGACACCGTTCCCGACCCGATAGTGTGCGCGACGGTCGGTTGCGGCCGCCCGAGCAGTGGAGTTCTGGCACAATTCCTCCGGGCCATACCGATGAGGAGCGAAAAGTGACACCCGCGCCTGCCAGGGGGCCAGCATGACTGGCCGACCGAGCCGCCCCCCGCAAACACATCTGGGCCGCGTCTTCGACCGCCTCAGGCGTGCGCGGCGACGCACCTCTCCGTTCCACCGTCGTCATCCGCATGGCGGTCAGGGCGGCCTCAAACCGGCGAGGGTCTTCCTACTGCTGTTCGTGACCGTGGACCTCCTCGGCACCGGACTGCTGCTGACACCGGCAGCTTCCACCGGCCCGGACAACCTCACCTTCGTCGAAGCCCTCTTCACCGCGACGACGGCACTCGCGGTGTGCGGCCTCAGCATCATCTCCATCGGTGGTGATCTCACACACTTCGGCCAAGGTGTCGTCCTTGCACTCATGCAGGTCGGTGGCATGGGCATCATGACAGTGGCCGCACTGCTCGGGACGGCGGTGGTCCACAGGTTCGGTCTCCGGATGCAACTCAATGTGCAGGCCGAGACCAAGAGCCTCTGGGTCGGGGACGTCCGCGGACTGGTCAGCAGGGTCTCCCTCATTTTCCTCACGGTGCAGAGCATCACGTTCGCTCTGATCACCCCCCGGATGTGGCTCGCCTACGACATGGAACTGAGCGAAGCCCTTTACAGCGGCCTCTTCCACTCCGTCTCCGCTTTCAACAACGCGGGCCTCTCCCTCTACGACGACAGCATGACCCAGTTCTCCGGCGACGCACTGGTCCTCTTCCCGATCGCGTTGGCCGTGGTTCTGGGCGGCATCGGTTTCCCGGTGATCATCGAGCTCTGGCGGCGTTTCCGGCTTCCCAGGGCGTGGAGCCTGCACACGAAGATCACTCTGACGACCTCCGCTGTGCTCCTCGCGGGCGCCAGCCTTCTGATCCCTGCTCTGGAGTGGAACAACGCGCAGACACTCGGCGAGCTCCACTGGTGGGCCCGGATCACCGACGGGGTGTTCCACGGTGTCATGCCGCGCAGCGGTGGGCTCAACGTGACCGATGTAGGTGCGATGGAAGACTCCACGCTCCTGTTCACGATCATGCTCATGTTCGTGGGCGGGGGGAGCGCGGGCACGGCCGGCGGCATCAAGGTCGCCACCCTCGCGGTCATCAGCTGCGTGATCTTCGCCGAGGTCCGGTCCCAGGACCGGGTGCACGTCTTCGACCGCCAACTGCCCGCTGCCGTCATCCGGCAGTCGCTGAGCCTGATCTTCATGTCGGCGACCGTGGTCGCCTTCTGCACCCTGCTCCTGCTCGCCACCACCTCGTACAATTTCCTCCCCGTGCTGTTCGAGATGGTTTCGGCTGTCGGGGTCGTCGGCCTGTCGATGGGCCTGACACCCGAACTCCCGCCGTGGGCACAGTCGATGATCATCGTGCTCATGGCCGCCGGGCGCATCGGGCCCATCACCTTCGTCACCGCGCTCGCCATGAGCGATCGCAAGCGCCGCTACGCCTTGGCCGAGGACCGCCCGGTCATCGGTTGAGGGAACCCGCAGTATTCCCTTCGTACAACGGCAGGAGGAGCCGACCATGTCCCACCGCAAGAGCCGTGAGAAGGACAAGAGCGTCCTCGTGATCGGCCTGGGCCGATTCGGTAGCTCTCTCGCCCTGGAACTGATGAACTACGGCTGGGAGGTCCTCGCAGTGGACAGCAACCCCCGCCGCGTCCAGCGTTACTCGGAGTCCCTCACCCACACGGTCGTCGCTGACGCCACTGACGAGGAGGCTCTCCGCCAGATCGGGGCGGAGCAGTTCACACGCGCGGTCGTAGCGATCGGCACTCACCTGGAGGAGAGCATCCTCTGCACGTCGTTGCTCGTCGACCTGGACATCGACCTCATCTGGGCCAAGGCCACGAGCCGCCGCCACGGGCGCATCCTCGAACAGGTGGGGGCCCATCGCGTGGTGTTGCCGGAACACGACATGGGTGAGCGGGTCGCGCACCTCATGTCGGGCCGGGTCCTCGACTACGTGGAGATCGAGGAGGGGTTCTCGCTCATCAAGACGCCCACCCCCCGGCGACTACAGGGTGTGCCCCTGGGGGAATCCGGCATCCGAAAGGAGTACGGGATCACCGTGGTGTCGGTCAAGCATTCGGGGCAGCCGTTCACGTACGCCACGCAGCAGACCGTTCTCGACTCGGGCGACCTCATCGTCGTCGCCGGCAGGACCCATGACGTCGACCGCTTCGCCGAGGTGCGCTGAGGACCAGGACGAGCCGGACAAATTGACAACCGTTTTCATTCTCACGATCATTGAGGCATGCGAACTGGGACCACCGTGCGGACCGCTGCCGTCGGCGCCGCTCTGATGACAATCACCGCCTGTGGCGGGCAGGGAGGCGAGGCCAACGGGGCCTCGCCCGAGGACGCGGAGATGACGCTGGTCACCGGCGTGTACCCGCTGGAGTGGCTGGCCACGGAGATCGGGGGCGAGCGCGTCTCCGTCAGCCAGCTCACCGAGCCGGGGGCCGAACCGCACGACCTGGAGCTGACCGGACGCCAGATCGGTGAGGTCAGCGAGGCCGACATCGCCTTCTACGTCGGCGGACTCCAGCCCGCCGTGGACGAGGCCGTGGACCAGGAGGCCTCCGACACCGCGCTCGACGTCGGCGACGTGGTCGACCTGATCCCGGTCGAGGCCATCGACGGCGACGACGGCCATGACCACGACCATGAGCACGGGGACGACGAGGGCCACGACCACGGCGACCACGACCCGCACTTCTGGCTCGACACCGACCGCATGGGAGAGGCCGCGGCCGCCCTCGCCGAGCGCATGGGCGAGGTCGACCCCGAGGGCGCCGACGCCTACGAGGCCAACGCCGAACAGCTCTCCCAGGAGCTCGGGGCGATCAGCGAGGAGTACGAGGAGGGCCTGGGCTCCTGTGAGCACAACGACGTCGTGGTCGGCCACACCGCCTTCACCTACCTCACCGAGGCGCACGGCCTGGAGCAGGTGGGCGTGAGCGGCGTCGATCCCGACACCGAGCCCTCCCCCGCACAGATCGCCGAGATCTCCGACGTGGTGGAGGAGCGCGACATCGGCACGGTCTTCACCGAGCCGCTCATGCCGGCCGAGACCGCGGAGACCATTGCCGGGGAGACCGGCGCCGACGTCGAGGTGCTCGACCCGCTCGAGGGTGTCACCGAGGACTCCCCCGGCGACGACTACCCCTCGATCATGCGCGGCAACCTGGACGCGCTGAACGGCGCGCTCGGGTGCAGCTGACCGGTTCCCGGCTGATCGGCCCGGGCTGATCGGACCTCACAGCGGGGTGGGCGGACGCGTTCCGCCCACCCCCTTCGTCGTCCGGCCTGCTGCGGGGACGCTTCTTGTCACTGGAGCAGAGATCGACGCTGGAACCGGCTCCAGCAGCAAGCTCCCCGAGGGGCGGCACAGGACGTGCGAGCCCCGGATCTCCGGCAGTCCCCGGGGGGGCTTCTCGCGGGCCCCTCGGAGCATCCCGACCGCCTCACGAGGCACTGTTTCGACCCGGTTGCCCGGTTCCTACCCCGACACCCCGATCCCCTGATACGCCCCCGTGACCTGCATGTTCTCCGACTGCAACCCCTTGCAACCTGAGCTCGGAATGCCCTTCCAGGCTGTTGGCCACATCGCACTCACATCACTGGAAACCCTCGGACAAGTGGCCGGGGTCACGCTATGCTTGTGAAGGTGTCAGTGCTTCTGCACGTGCATTTGGCAGTGCATCAGCACGCGACTTCGATCCCCTCGAGAGAAGGAGCAAGCAAGCATGACCGCACACAACGGTGTCCGTGCGACCGAGCTGACCGGCGCCGCCTGGCAGAAGGCCCGTCGCAGCAACTCCCAGGGCGCCTGCGTCGAGATGGCCCGGCTCGGAGACGGGTCCATCGCCGTGCGCAATTCGCGTTTCCCGTCCGGTCCCGCTCTCGTCTACACCCAGGAGGAGATCGACTGCCTCATCCTGGGCGCCAAGGACGGGGACTTCGACAACCTCCTCGGCTGATCGCCGCGGACACGAACCCTGCGGGGCCGCTCCGGCCGGCGCGCAGCCGGACGCGGCCCCGGGCGACGGTTCCCGCACGGGAGCAGCGCCCGGGGGACCGGGGTCGGAACCCCGGCCCTCACCTGAACCCTTCCGGACACGACGAAGCGGCGCCCCGGAGACCCGGCGGAGGACGCCGGTCCCGAGAACGCCGCACACGGACGGCCCCGCTCTCACCCGTCGGTGGCGGAGCGTCCCTTCTCCAACTCGTCGAGGATCTCCTTGAGCATGCCCTTGGTCTGTTCGGGGGTCGCCGCGGCCACGCTCAGGCCCGTCATCGCCTTGGTGTAGGCCTCCACGGCCGGGCGGCGGTCCACGATCTCCGCCCCGGTCAGGTTCTCCAGGTAGACCAGGTCTGAGAGCTCGAACTCCGAGTACCGCAGGATCGTGAAGGAGCCGGCCTCCGCGGCGTGCACACCGGCGGAGAACGGGACGATCTGGATCGTGATGTTGGGGTAGTTCTCCGCGAGGTCGATGAGCCTGCGCATCTGGCCGCTCATGATGCTCAGCCCCTGCTCGGTCTGCCCGCCGACCGGACGGCGCACGGCGGCCTCGTCGAGGATCACCCACATACGCATCGCGGTGTCCTCCTCGACGCGCTTCTGTCTCTCGAGCCTGGCCTGGATGCGCTGCTCGGTGACCTCGTCGGAGGCGTTCCCCGCGGAGATGACCTCACGGACGTAGGGCTCGGTCTGCAGCAGCCCCGGCACGAACTGGGACTCGTAGACACGGATGTGGTCGGCGGCCTCCTCGAAGCCCACGTACCGGGTGAACCACTTGTGCAGGGAATCGCCGTAGCGCTTCCACCACCCGGGCTCGTTCGACTCCTTGGCCATCTGGAGGTAGGCCTTCATGCGCGTGCGGTCGGTGACCCCGTACATCTTGAGGAGGTCCTCGATATCGCGCACTTTGAAACCGACGCGGCCGAGTTCCATACGGCTGATCTTCGACGCGGAGGCGCGAATGCGCTCTCCGGCGTCCTCGCGGGAGATACCACGCGCCTCGCGATACTCACGCAGCTCGTGGCCGAGGAGCATGCGACGCACAGTGGGGCCGCTCCCCGCACGCAATCGAGCGATATCCACGTTCGCCGCCTCTCTGTCATTCCGCCGCACAAGGGTATCCGAGTTCAGGAGAGTTCGGGGGTACGGACGGGAGACTACACATACACGACAGGGCCTCAGCGGATCGAGCCCCTCCGACCGAGGACGTCCCCTCCCGGACCGATCGGCCCACCGCGACCCCCGGACCCCTGCGGGGAGGCCGGTCGGCACCGACCGGGGTCCGTGCCCGGGACGGTGCACCGTGGGCGCCGGCCTCGGGGCTCACACGAATTGCGCCCAGACGAACTTTCCTCCGGGCTGTGTGGGAATCACCCCCCACTCTCGCGCGAAAGCACTCACCAAGGCAAGCCCCCGCCCCCCTTCCAGGGTGAGGTCGGTCTGCCTTCTGCGGGGCAAGGTATCCGATCCGTCACGAACCGCACAGATGAATTCCCCTCCGCTGCGCATGAGGGAGAGCTGAATATCCCGGTCGCGGCGCCGACCGGAGGAGGAGGGCACCCCGTGCCGGACGGCATTGGTCACCAATTCGGAAACGACGACCATGACTCCCCCGGACAAGTACTGCATCTCCCATTCGTGCAGAAGGGCCTCGGAAATCTCACGTGCGACGCCCACCGTGTGGGGCCGCGGATCGAAGGTCCATGTGACGGCGTCGTGTGTGTCGCCGCAGACAGGCGTGTTCCAGCGCCGGGAACCGTGCGTGAGGACCCTGAGCCACCACCCTCGGGCGGGTTCGGTGATCGCCTCCGCGCACTCCATGCCTTCCACCCCTCTCCGGGCGCGTGCCCGTGCACGGGTCGTATGCACGTGCATCTGACTCTTGCAGGCAATCGTAGGCCACGGCCCGCGAAAGATCAGGGAAACCGGAAACCTGGTGCACGTGCACAGGCTAATCCCTGGTCGTGGCGCCCGGAAAACTTCTGCCCGCGCCGACGGGGCCTTCCGGAAGGGACCCCGGACACTTACCGACCGGCAGGCATGGCGATAGGATTCCTCCGCGCCCACCGCGTGAAAGATGGAGGTAAACGCACCTATGTCCGCAACACCTCGAGTGGCGATCGTGACCGGAGCGGCCCGCGGTATCGGAGCCGCCACCGCCGAGCGCCTCGCACGTGAGGGTCGTTCCGTCGCCGTGTTGGACCTGAAGGAGGCCGACGCCCAGGAGGTCGTCGACCGCATCACCGCCGAGGGCGGCACCGCCCTGGCCGTGGGCTGCGACGTCTCCGACCCCGACCAGGTCGAGACGGCGGTCAAGTCAGTGGCCGACCGCCTCGGCCCGCCCGCGATCCTGGTCAACAACGCCGGGGTCCTGCGCGACAACCTCCTCTTCAAGATGTCGGTGGAGGACTGGGACACCGTCATGAACGTGCACCTGCGGGGCGCGTTCCTGATGAGCAAGGCCGCCCAGGCATACATGACCGAGCACGGGTGGGGGCGCATCGTCAACCTCTCCAGCTCCTCGGCGCAGGGCAACCGGGGCCAGGCCAACTACTCCACCGCCAAGGCCGGCCTGCAGGGCTTCACCAAGACGCTCTCCATCGAGCTGGGCAAGTTCGGCGTCACCTGCAACGCCGTCGCCCCCGGTTTCGTCGAGACCGCGATGACGCGCGCGACCGCCGATCGCATCGGGGTCGGGTTCGACGAGATGAAGGCGTTCAAGGAGGCGGAGATCCCCGTGCGGCGCGCGGGTCAGCCCGACGACATCGCGAACACGATCGCGTTCCTCACGGGTGAGGACGCCGGTTACGTGTCCGGGCAGGTCATTTATGTGTCGGGCGGTCCTCTCGACTAGGGCGCCCCATCGGTCGAACGCCGTCCGGGACCGGCCACCGGGCGGCGTCTCCGTCCGGTCGCACACGGCAGGGCCCCGCGAACGCGGGGCCCTCTCGTGTTCTCGCCCACGAGTACGGTGCCCCGGCAGGGGGTGGCCGGTTGTGGCCATGGCGCAGGGCCTCCCCCGAAGTTCGGAGGACGGTGTTCTCACCTCGGCTCCCCGGCTAGGGTCCGGGGTATGAGCAGAGCGACGCGCTGGTTCACCGAGACCAAGGAAGGCCACTCCCAGTGGTACATCGACCGTTTCCGCACGATGGCGGCCGAAGGGGCCGACCTGGCAGGGGAAGCGCGTTTCGTGGATGCGATGCTGCCACGCGCGGCCCGGGTGCTCGACGCCGGGTGCGGGAGCGGCAGGATCTCCGGTGAGCTGCACCGCCGCGGCCACCAGGTCGTCGGGGTGGACGTCGATCCGGCCCTGATCGAGGCTTCAGCCCAGGACCACCCCGGGCCGGAGTACGCCGTCGCCGATCTGGCCGACCTGGATCTGGCCGGGCACGGGATCAATGAGCCGTTCGACGCCGCGGTCCTGGCCGGCAACGTGATGTGCTTCGTGGCGCCCGGGTCCGAGACCGACGTGCTGGCCTCCGTGGCGCGCCACGTCAGGGCCGACGGGTTCGTCGTCGTGGGTTTCGGGCTGGGCCGTACGCTCACCCTCGCGGAGTTCGACCAGCACGTGACCGCCGCCGGACTCGCGGTGGAGCACCGGTTCGCGACCTGGGACATCAAGGCCTGGTCGGAGGGGGCCGACTTCGCCGTGAGCGTCCTGCGGCACAAGGGCTGAGCACAGTCAGCGCTCGGGTGACGCCGCGTCGGGCACGGTGCCGCCTTCCATGGCGCCGGTGACGTGGAGGACGGCCTCCTCGACCATCGCGATACCGCCCCCGTAGTCTGCCTGACCGTCGGAGAGCACGGCGACCAGGTACTCGCGCTCGTCGCCGGCAACGTACCCGACGGAGTTGACCGTCCACAGGCCGCCGTTGTCCTCGCGGGGCACCCACCCGTTCTTGAGCCCGACCGTGTCGCCGGGGCCGGCGGCCGCGTTCACGCCCCACACCTGTTCGGGGGCGACCGACTCCATGAGCTCACGGATCTGGGCGTTGCCCTCCGAGGTCAGCGGCCCTTCGTCCAGGTACAGGGCGCGCAGGAGGCGGAGCTGATCGGCGGCGGTCGTCATGGTCGAACCCCAGGATCCTTCCGGGTCCGGCTCCGTACGGTGCAGACCGAACGCCTCGGCGCCCTCCTCGAAACCTTCGGTGTAGCCGATGTCGTCGTAGAGGTCGTCGGTGACCTCGTTGTCGCTGTACCGGATCATCTCCTCGACCTGGGCCCGTTCGGCGTCGGTGAGGTCGCGGCCGTCCTGCTCCGCGATGTGCACCAGCATCGCCAGGACCGACAGCTTGGCCACGCTCGCGGTCGGGATCCGGACGTGCGCGCCGTGGCTGAAGGTCGCACCGGTGCGCAGGTCCTGCACCGCGATCCCGAAGTCGTGCCCCTGGGCCAGAGTGTCGAGTTCGGCGGTGAGCTCGGCGCGGCGCTCCTCATCCAGCGGGACGCCGTGCACGGCGGGGTCGGAGGCCGGGTCAGAGGGCTCCAGTGTGGCGGAGTCACGGGCGAGCAGCGCGTCGACCGTGTGCGCATCGTCGTGGGCAGGGGCGCCGGAGGCCGACAGGACGACCAGCATTGAGAGCGCCGCCGCGACGGCCGCGACGACGTTGGTACGAGTCCGGGTCACAGCGGGTGGACGACGAGACATGGCATCACCGGCTCCGTCGACGGAACGGACAGACGGGTGTCTATCATTCAGGTCAAATACCCTCAAATCACCCATCCGATGTCGGCTCGGCACTGACGGGGGAGGCGATGGTGAGGGAACCGTGCCCCAGCGGGGGTCAGGCCTCCCGTTCGCCCTCGTCCATGCCGCGCGCAACCAACGCCTCGCCGGTCGCCTCGGCCATCCGCAACAACTGCACGATCACCGGGACCACGAGCAGGTGTGGGCGCCCCGACATCCCGCGCGCCAGGTACCCCTCCCGGGCCGCGCGCCAGGCCTGGCCGACCATCGGGATCGACCGCACCGTCAGGGCCAGGACCAGGCCCACCCGGTCGGGGTCCACACCCACGCGCCGCAAGGGCCGGGCCAGGCGCTGGAACAGTTCGAGCATCGCGCTCACGCGTGTGGTGAGCGTGACGGCGTTGGCCAGGAGCACCAGCGAACCGAGCTGGGCGCACAGGCGCACGGCCTCGGTCCACTCCCCCATCAGGCTCTGGAACACGGCGATACCCAGAAGGAACGGCCACAGGACCCGCACCACCCGGTAGGCGTGGAGCAGCGACAGGCCGGCCACCGGATAGACCGCCACGGCCGCGGCGAGCGCCGCCACCGAGACCCACAGGTGCGCGACGGCGACCAGTGCGACACCGGCTACCAGCAGGGAGAGGAGCTTGGCCCCGGCCGGAACCCGGTGGAGGGGGCCCGTTCCGGGCACGTACAGGCCGACCGCGCTCACCGTCGTCCACCGGGTTCCGGCGCCGGGCCCGGGGCGCCGCCCCGCTCGGGGTCGGCACCGACGGCCGGGTCGGGATCGTGCGGGGTGGCCGGAGCGGCGTCCATGAGGCGGGTGTAGAAGGCGACCGATTCCTCGGGGGAACCGTCGTGCACCACACGGCCGCCTTCGACCACCAGCACCCGGTCGAACCCGGACAGCAGGTCGAGGTCGTGCGTGAACAGGACGACCTGCTGTTCCAGGGTGTCCAGGACCCGGTGGACCATACGGGTGTTGCGCCGGTCGAGCAGGGTGGTGGGCTCGTCGCAGACCAGGATCTCCGGTTCGGTGGCCAGGACCGATGCGAGCGCGAGCATCTGCCGTTGGCCGCCGGAGAGCAGGTGCGCGGGGTGGTCGCGGTGGGCGGCGAGCCCGTAGCGTTCCAGCATCCGGTCGACCCTGCGCGCGGTCTCCTCGCGACCCAGTTTCAGCGGGCGCAGGCCCACCTCGACGTCCTCGGCGACCGTGGGCATGATGATCTGGTTGGCGGCGTCGGAGAAGACGAACCCCACCCGGCGGCGTATGTGCCGTGCGTGGCGGTGGGTGTTCCACTCCCCCAACCACACCCGCCCCTCGTCGGGCAGGACCAGGCCGTTGAGCGTGCGGGCGAGCGTGGACTTGCCCGACCCGTTGGCGCCGATGACCCCGATCCGGTGCTCCCTCAGCTCGAGGTCGATGCCGTGCAGGACCGGGTTCCCGTCGTAGGCGTGGCTCACCCCCTCCAGACGCAGCATCAGGCGCGGCCCTCCTCGGCGGCCGTGACCGGGCGCCCGGCGGGCGGGATCGGGTAGGCGCGGTGCACGGTCGCGGCGATCAGGGCGGCGACCACTGCCTTGGCGAGGTCGCCGGGGAGGTAGACCGCGACGGCCATGAGGGAGGCGAGGGCGCCGTCACCGAGCACGACCGCCATCCACGGCACACCGACGGCGTAGATGACGACCATGCCGCCGAGCACGTTGATCGCGGCGCCCTTCCAGAACCGGTACCGGCCGTTGCGGAGCATGAGTTCGGTGAGCGCGCCGATGATTAGGGCGCCCAGGAGCCAGCCGAGGATCATGCCGCCGGAGGGGCCGACCAGCACCGCGAGGCCGCCGCGGCCGCCGGCGAACAGCGGCAGGGCGGGGNNCGCTTCCACCCGATGAGGGCGCCGGCGAGCATGACGCCGAGCGTCTGGAGTGTGATCGGGACCGGGGAGAACGGGATCGGGATCGCCACGAACATGCTGAGGGCGGCGATGAGCGCGGCGAACAGGGCGATGAGGGCGAGGTCGCGGGCGGTCAGGCCCCGGTACCGGACGTCGGTGGTCCGCTGCACGGGCATGGGTCTTCCCCTCGGGGTGAGTGGTGGGAGGTCACAAACAGAGCCCATTGTCCGTTACGCGCGGGACGTGTGTGGAGGGCGGGGGTCACAGACTCGGTACCCGTGCCGTTGTGGGGACCCCACTGATACCCGCGTCACACCGGGCCGGACGACCGGCGAAAATGGTCGGTCCAGGCCGAGTGCGAGGGGCGACATGGGTGAGGACGCCGCAGGCACGGGCAGCACCGTGCACGCGCTGGCGCAGGCGTTGGCGGACCGGGGCCTGCGTCCTGGTACCTGTCTCCTACCTGGAGGAGCTCGAGGACATCGTCGACAGCGCTGCTGTCGAGGCGCGTGCCCACGAGGCGACCGTCCCGTTCCGGCCGGCGGACTACGTGTGATGCGGGCACAGGTGCGAACTCTCGACCGGGTGACCCCGCGCGGAAGCCCCGGGAAATGTCGGAGGCCGGGCGTAGCGTTCTGTGTGACAGGCCACACAAACACGGGGGCGAACGATCATGAGCGAGACGACCACCAGCACCGGGAGCACCGTCGACGCCGAGCGCGAGGCCGCTCTGGAGGTGCTCGCCGAACAGCGGGGGTTCCTGCTCCACACCCTGAAGGACCTGAACGAGAAGCAGGCCACCACGCCCACCACCGTCAGCGAACTGACCCTGGCGGGGCTGGTCAAGCACGTGACCTCGGTCGAGCGGGAGTGGATGGACTTCATCGAGAACGGTCCCGAGGAGGTCGACTGGAGCTCCCCCGAGCCGTTCGAACAGCAGGCGCGCACGTTCCAGCTGCTGGACGGCGAGACGTTGGAGAGCGTGCTCGCAGACTACACCCGGGCCGCGAGCGAGACCGAGGAGTACGTGCGCGCGCTCCCCGACCTCGACCGCAGCCACCAGCTCGCACCGGCGCCGTGGCTGGAGGGCGAGGTCTTCTGGAGCGCGCGCAAGGTCCTGCTGCACCTGGTTCGGGAGACCAGCCAGCACTGCGGGCACGCCGACATCATCCGCGAGGCCCTGGACGGCCAGAAGACCATGGGGTGAGGTCGACCGGCCCGGAACGAGACCTGGGAACGCGGGAGAGGCCGCGCGGCGTGTACCGTGCGGCCCCTCTCCTTTTCCCGGGGTGGTTCGGCCCGCGCGGGTGCAGGGCTACGGGGTTCCCGGGCGCGCGGGGGCACGGCGCGGGCCCAGCGGGCCAGGGTCAGGCGTCCTCGATCCTTTCCAGGGACTCGCGCATGCGCTGGTGGTCGCGGCGCACGTACCGGGCGGCGGCGAACAGCCCGAGCCCGGCGATGAGCAGGCCGGCGGGGATGACCACCATGAGCCCGGCGTGCAGCCCCACGGCGCCGGCCTCGGCGGCGGAGAGTCCGTCGGCGGCAGCGTCCGCGGTGAAGCGGTCGGAGAGCGCACCGGCCACGACCGGACCGAACGCCCCGCCCATCAGGTAGGACGCGGCCAGGTACAGGGCGAAGGCGGTCCCGCGCAGTCGGGGACCCACCACGTCGCCGATGGCGGGGTAGGCGGCGGTGAAGAACATGTACTGCAGCAGCCAGCCGGCCGAGAAGATCAGCACGAACAGCCCCACCGCGTCCGGCCCGAGCAGGAAGGCGCCGAAGGTCAGCGGCGCGGCCAGGGACAGCGCGACCGCACCGGTCAGGACCCGGCCCACGACGGAGGCGCGGCTGGCCCAGTCGGCGATGCGTCCGCCGAGGGTCAGGCCGATGAGCCCGGTGACGCCGATGGTGATGCCGGCGTAGAGGCCGCCCATGGACATGCTCGTGTCGAAGTACCGCTGGAAGAGGGGGACGCTGAAGGTCGACACGGCGTAGGCCGAGACCTGGATCCCGATCCCCGCGATGGAGAGCCACCACAGCGTCGGCACGGCCACGAGACGCCGGAAGGGTTTGTCGCCGCGGTCGACGGCCCGGTCGGCCTCTGTGGAGCCGCGTTCGGGTTCGCGCATGAACAGCATGACCACGGCCAGGAGCAGGCCGGGGATCGCGGCGAGCACGAACGCGGCCCGCCAGCTGTCGAAGGCCTCGGTGATGGGGCCGACGGTGAAGAAGGCGAGGGTGAGGCCCACGGGAAGGCCGAGCTGGAACAGCCCAACGGCCCCGGCCCGCTTCTTGGAGGGGCACATGTCCGCGATGAGGGAGTTGGCGGCGGGCGCGAAGGCCGCCTCTCCCACCCCGACGAGCAGGCGGATCACCACCAGCATGATGAACCCGCCGGCCATCCCGGTCGCCGCGGTGAACAGGCTCCAGGCCACGAGGCCGACGATGAGGATCGCCTTGCGCGAGTAGCGGTCGGCCAACCGCCCCAGGGGGATTCCGAACAGCGCGTAGACGATGGTGAAGGCCGCGCTGATCATGCCGATCTGGGCGTCGGTGATGGAGAACTCGGCCTTGATGGGTTCGGTGACGATCGCGGGGATCGTGCGGTCGTAGAAGTTGAGCAGGTTGGCGAGGAAGAGGAGGACGATGATCACGCGCGGGTCGGCGAGGGTGCCGCGCCGCGCGTCGGCGGCGCTGGTGCGCGAGTCGGGGAGGGCCAAGTCAACCTCCGGGGGTGGTGGTCGCGCGTGAGGCCGCCGCCCTGCGGCGTCGCGCTCGCCCTTGTGGCGTGGGACACAGTATGGGGAAGGTGTGGTCGACCCACAAGAGTTCGGAACGCACGCGTTCCAGAATTTTCGCCGCGGTCTCCCGACCCACCCGCCACCCGACGGCTCTAAGGTGTTCGCCCTGGGTTCCCGCGAGCCCGCCCCCGGACCCCCGAAATCCCCTGGAGAGGACACAGTGACCCCGAAGGACCGCCCGTCCGCAGCCCGAAGCCCCGCCCGGAACTCGACCTACGGCGGACGCTCCCAGGAGGAACGCGCCGCCGACCGCAGATCACGGCTGAAGGACGCCGCGCTGGAGCTCTTCGCAGTCCGCCCCTACGACGAGGTGACCGTGGCCGACGTGTGCTCGCGCGCACGGGTGTCCAAGCGGCACTTCTACGAGGAGTTCGACGACCGCCGCGACCTCATGCGCTGCCTGCACCGGGAGCTGATCGACTGGCTGTTCGACGGCATCCACCGCGGCGCCCCGGAGGACCCCGACGGCCTGGACGACCTGCTCCGGGGCATGATGTCGGCCTGGGTGGGCCTGATGCGGGAGCACCCTGACCGGGCGCGGGTCATCTACATCAACGCCCCGCGCATGGAGATGCGGCGGCGCGGGCTGATGCGCCGCACCGCCGAGCTGTTCGGGCGCCTGTCCCGCAGGGCGCTGGACCGCCCGCGCGACCGGGTCCGGAACGAGCGTGTCCTCCTGGCGATGGTCTCGGGCGCCACCCAGGTGGTCATCGACTGGATCGAACGCGGGATGGTCGACGACCCGGAGGCCCTCGTCGACCACCTGACCGGCGCGTCGGTGGCCCTGATGCGCCACCTGGAGGCGGAGGGCTGAGCCCCCGCCCCGCACGCCTCACCCGCCGGACGTGCCGCCGGCCGAAACCCCGGCGCCGGCGGGACCGGAGAGACGGGCGGAGACCAGGCGGTTGAGCGAGACGTTCTGCTCGGCCGCCTCGATGGCCAGTTCCCGGTGCACCTCGGGGGGCACGCGGACCATGAACTTGCCGGAGAAGGCCCGGTCCGCGATCGCTTCGGGGGGTTGCTCTCCGGCGTCGAGCATGTCCTCGACCACCTCGGCCGCGAGCTCCTGGATCCCCGTGAAAGCGGCGGCTCGGTCGCCTTCGAGGCACGACAAGGAAGGGAACTCGGCGACCGTGCCGAGGTAGGCCTCGTCCTCGGCGGACCAGCGCACACGGTAGGCGTAGTGGTCTGCTCTGCCCATCACGGCTCCTCCAGCCTGTCGATCGCGGCGAGAACCTGTTTCACCTGGTACGGCTTCGCCTTGCCCTTGAAGTTCTGGATATTGACGCGGGGATCGCCCGGTCAGGGCATCTTGTAGATCTCGTGAGAGCCCTTGGCCCGTCGGGGCTCTCCGAAGTAGTGCCTGCACACGCGTCGGAGGTCGGTGAACCTCACCGCGGCCGGCTGGTTCCGCATGTGTTCGAGGAGGTCGTCAATACTGGCCACCCCTGGAAAGTATCAGTATTGATACTACCCGCGGAGGCGTTTCACCGCCATACCCGACTCGGAGCGGCGATTCCAGGGCGACGCGAGTCCCTGTGCGTCAGATCACATGCGTGGTAGCGTCCGGGCCATCAGGTACGAGTGCGTTCCCGATGGCTTCGAGTGAGCCCTCCCCCGGAAGAGGTCCGCGTTGAGCTTCAACCTCGCCAGCATCCTGACCGAGTCCCGGATCGCCCACCCCGACAAGCCCCTCTGCCACACCGACGAGGGCGCCACCCTCACCTACGCCGACGTGGACGAGGCGTCCGGCCGCGTCGCCACCGCCCTGCTGGATCTGGGCCTGGAGCGGGGCGACCGGGTCGCCGTGCAGCTGCCCAACGTTCCCGAGTTCCTGTTCACCTACTTCGGCGCGCTCAAGGCCGGGCTGATCGTCGTCCCGCTCAACCCGCTGCTCAAGGCGCCCGAGATCGCGCACCATCTCCACGACTCCGGGGCGCGGGTCTTCGTCGCGCACACCCTGGCCGCCGAGACGGCGCTCAAGGGCGTGGAGGCCGCGGTCGCCGACCCGACGGGCTCGGCCGCCCACAGGTCCTGCTGACCGGCTCCGGCGACCGACCCGACGGGACCGCGGCCTTCGACGGGCTGCTGCGGGCCGAGGACTGCGGGGAACCGGCCGCGGTGCAGGCGAGCGACACCGCCGCCCTGATCTACACCAGCGGCACGACCGGGCGGCCCAAGGGCGCCGAGCTCACCCACGTGCAGCTCTACATGAACTGCACCGTCGCCGGCGAGCAGCTCGGGCTGCGCGGGGACGACGTGACCATGGCGGTGCTACCGCTGTTCCACGTGTTCGGGCTGTCCAGTGTGCTCAACGGGGCGGTACGGCGCGGCGGAACGATCGTGCTGGTCGAGCGGTTCGAGCGGGACGCGGTCGTCGCGGCCATGGCGCGGTACCGGTGCACCGTCTTCGCGGGGGTGCCCACCATGTACCAGGAGCTGTTGGCCGCCGACACCTCGGGCGCGGACCTGTCGGCGCTGCGCATCGGCTCGTGCGGCGGGGCGCCCATGCCGACCGAGGTCATGCGCGAGGTCGAGGAGGCCTTCCCCGGCATCGTGGTCCTGGAGGGCTACGGGCTCTCGGAGACGGCCAGCGGCACCACGGTCAACACCAGCGCCGAGGAGCGCAAGGTCGGCTCGATCGGCAAACCCATCTGGGGTGTACGCGTGCGCGTGGTCGACCCCGAGGGGCGCGAGCTCCCTCCCGGCCGGGAGAACGTCGGCGAGATCGTGGTGCGCGGCCACAACACCATGAAGGGATACTGGAACCGGCCCGAGGCGACCGCGGAGGTGCTGCGCGACGGCTGGTTCCACACCGGCGACCTCGGCCACTCCGACGAGGACGGCTACTTCTACGTGGTCGACCGGAAGAAGGACCTCGTGGTGCGGGGCGGCTACAACGTCTACCCGCGGGAGATCGAGGAGGTCCTGTACGAGCACCCCGAGGTCACCGGCGCCGCGGTGGTCGGGCGCCCGGACGAACGCATGGGCGAGGAGGTGGTGGCGTGCATCGTGCTGGAGCCCGGGTCGGCGGCCACGGAGGACGACCTCGTCGCGTTCTGCAAGGAGCGCATGGCCGCCTACAAGTACCCGCGGGAGATCCGCCTCATGAGCGCGCTGCCGACCGGGCCGACCGGCAAGATCCTCAAGAAGGAACTGCGCGGCTGAGACGGGCCGGCCGCGGCCGCGGGGGCGCCCCGTGGCCGGGCAGCCGGAAGCGCGCTCGGCACCCCGTCAGCCCCCGGGCCGCTCTCCCCGGCGGATGCGGCGCAGCGGCACCGGGAGCACACAGACCGGATCGGGCAGCGCGAGCCGGTGCCCGGGGTCGGCGGGGGGCCNAGGCGCAGCGACATGAGGGAGTCCCCGTTCTGCGCGGCGGCGACGAGGTGGTCGGGTTCGTCTCGGTGCCCCCGTACGACGGCGAAGTGGCGCGGCCAGGCCCCCACCGGAGTGTCGGCGAGGTGCTCCGGACGCGCACCGCCGTCGCGGAGGGCGAAGGTGGAGACCGCGTCGGCGCCGCGGTTGGACACGTAGAGGTGGTCGCGGTGGAGGGCGAGCTCGGCAGGGAAGTTCGTGCCGGCCGCCTCCTCGGCTGTGGCCGGCACCGAACCGAGGTACTGCGCATGGTCGATGTCGCCGGTCCAGCGCACCACGTGCACGCGCGAATCGAGCTCCCCGGTGACGTAGACGTGGCGGCCGTCGCGCGTCACGGCCATGTGGCGGGGGCCGGAACCGGGCTTCAGGCGTACCCGGCCCTGGAGGCCGTTCGGGAGGAACTCGATGCCGGGGCCGAGGCCCCCGGACGGTTCTCGGAACTCGGGCCGGACCGGCTCCCCCACCCGGTACGCCCGCAGCTCGTCGGTGCCCAGGTCGGCCACGAGCAGGGTGCTCAGCTCCGGGTGAACGGTATCGGGCACCAGCAGACTGCTGTGTGCGTGCGGGCCCTCCTGCCGGTCGGGGTCGGGGCCGTGGCCGGTGTGGTCGAACAGCTGCCGGGGTTCGCGCTCGCCCGAGTACACGTCGGGTCCGGAGTTGCGTGCCCCCTCCCGGGTGAAGCCGTCGATCGCGACCCGACCGTCCGCGTAATTGGCCACCACCGCCTGCGTCTCGCCGAGCGCGCGCACATGGCAGGGCGAGGCCCCGTGACTGGAATCGGACCCGAGCTCGGTGAGGCCGCCGTCGTGTTCGATACGCAGGGCCGTGAGGGTCCCTTCGGCCCGCTCCCCGACCGCGTAGACCCACGGCAGGTGGGCGTTGAGCGCGAGGAAGGAGGGTCCGGTCAACCGCGCGGCCAGGCCCCCGTCCTCGAACTCACCCGTGTTCGGGTCGAACCACACCCGGTACACGCCCTCGCCGCGGCCCGCGGGTTCGGAGCCCGGGGTGTAGGTGCCGACGTAGAGCATGCGGCGGCCGGTCAGAGGATCGGCTCCGGAGGGGTCCGGGGACGGTGTGGGAGATGCGTTCACGTGGGACCTCGTTCCCGCGGGGTCGGATGTACCACTTGGTCCATACCACGGGACGGAGGCCGGGAGGGCTCGGGGCACCGCCCGGCCCCGGCACCGCCGCGAGGCTCCGTCCGCGCGGCCGGACCGAAGCCCGCCGCATTCCTCCGGCCGCCCCATCAAAAATCAGCAACGCAACCAACAGGAAATCATCACATTTTCGGCCAGGAACAAAAAAGTACGTGAACGAACGTTTCCACTACCCATTCTCTTGACGAAGCTGTGGACACCTGCTTATTGTCCGAAATCCGAACAGAACCGGTAGCGAACAAGGCTGCCCCATCCAGGAGGCACGCCGTTGGCATGCGGCCCCCGCTGCCCTGTGCCCGGTGAGCGCTGCCTGACCCGTTCGGGGTTCCGCGCGGGTGCCGGGTTGGTCCACGAGCGGCCGTGCCCGCCCCGGGCCGTGTGAGAGGAGCGCAGATGAACAAGGGCCTGCGGCTGACGGCCGCTGCCGGTGCGGTCGTGCTGGTCAGCACCGGCTGCGGGGGTTTCGGCGGTGACGACAGCGTGATCAACTTCTATTCCCCAGAAACGCCGGACATGACCCAGGAGCTGGCCGACGCGTTCATGGAGGAGCACGACTACGAGGTGGAGGTCAACTACTCCGGCACCAATGAACTCGTGAACGAGATGATCGCCGAGTCCGACAACCCCCAAGGGGACGTCTGGTACGGGGGCGGTGGCTGGATGCCGTTCGAGAACGCGCTGGACCAGGGCATCATCGAGCCCTACACCCCCTCCACCGTCGAGGACATGGAGGAGACCCGGGGCGACATCCCGCTGCGCGACGCGGATTGGGGCTGGACCGGCGCCGAGCTGTTCGTCCTGGGGCTCGCCTACAACCCCGACGAGATCGACGAGGACGAGCTTCCGCAGACCTGGGCGGAGCTGGCCGACGACCGTTGGGCGGGCGAGCTGCAGTTCCCCAACCCCGCCGCATCGGGCACCGCCACCCTGCTGGTGCTCAGCCAGCTGATGGAAATGGGCGAGGAAGAGGGCTGGGACTACCTGGAGACCCTGGCCGACCACGCGACCGCGATCCCGGACTCCGGCGGGGCTCCGACCGAGGCCATCACGACCGGGGAGGCCAACATCGCGGTGGGCTACGACTTCATGGCCTACCAGCACGCGGACCGCGGCGAGTCGGTGGACTTCCACATCCCCGACGAGACCCCGGTCCTGGTCAACCCGATCGCCCGGATCAGCGACGGGCCCAACCAGGAGGGCGCCGAGGAGTTCATCGACTGGATGATGTCCACCGAGGGCCAGCAGATCCGGGCCGACTGGCAGCACATCCCGCTGGACGAGGACGTGGACGCCAGCAGCCCGATCACGATGGAGGAGGTCGAGGCGCAGTCCCAGGACCTGGACGTCGACTGGGTCGTGGACAACTACGACGACGCCCGCGACGAATGGCGCGAGCGGATCGGCTGACCGGCCCGCTCACTCGAGCCGATTCCACAGCGTGCCGCAGGTGCCGGTCCCGGCCCGCCCGCACGGTCGGGCCGGAGCCGGCACCGCCTCTGCGGGGGCGCGGCCCCGCTTCAGCAGCAGCCAGGAAGGTGAACGATGGTATCCGTCAGTCTGCGGAACCTGTCCAAGAGCTTCGGTTCGGGAGCCAACGCGACTGTCGCGGTCGACAACGTGGACCTGGAGATCGAGGACGGCGAGTTCTTCGCCCTCCTGGGCCCCTCCGGCTGCGGCAAGACCACGACCATGCGCTGCATCGCGGGCTTCGAGAGCCCCACCCGGGGCGAGATCTGGATCGGCGACCGGTTCATCAACCACGTTCCGCCGCACAAGCGCGACACCGGCATGGTGTTCCAGAGTTACGCGCTCTTCCCCCACTACGACGTGTTCCAGAACGTTGCCTACGGCCTGCTGATGCGGGACCTCTACAACGGAAGGATCGGCGCTTTCGCGGGCCTGTTCAGCAAACGCCTCGCCCGTAGGTCCGCCGACATCCGCGAACAGGTGCACAAGGCGCTCGACCAGGTCGGGCTGGGAGGCTACGACGAACGCCAGGTGAGCCAGCTGTCCGGGGGCCAGCAGCAGCGTGTGGCGCTGGCCCGGGCCCTGGTGCGGCGCCCGTCCGTGCTGTTGATGGACGAGCCGCTGTCCAACCTGGACAAGAATCTGCGGATCCAGATGCGTGACACGATCCGCCACATCCAGCGCGAGGTCGGCATCACCACGATCTTCGTGACCCACGACCAGGAGGAGGCCATGGGCATGGCCGACCGCATCGCCCTGATGCGTGACGGCCGCCTGGAGCAGGTGGACCGGCCCACCGAGCTCTACGACCGGCCCAATTCGTCGTGGGCCGCGCGCTTCGTGGGCTCTTCCAACATCGTGGACACCACCGTGGAGAGGACCGACGCCGAGGGCACCGAGGTGCGGCTGGGCAGCAGGCGGATACGCGTATCCGGTTTCGAGGCCGCCGTCGGCGACCAGGTGCGGCTGATCATGCGCCCCGAGGCGCTCTCGGTCCGACCCAGGTCCGGTGCCGGCCCGGACACCGGGAACACCTTCGACGGCACGGTCTCCAAAGTGACCTACCTCGGGCCCAACATCGTCTACACGGTGGACGTCGGCGCGGACGACGGGGCGACGTCCACCGGGGCGGAGGGTTCGGGGGCGACCGGCCTCCTCACCGGCACCCGGCAGCTCGTCGAGGTCACCGACACCTTCCGGGGCGCCGACGCGGTTCTGTCCGTCGGCACCGAGGTGCAGCTGTCCATCGACCCGGACCGGATCATCGTGGCGGAGGGGGACTCATCGTGAGTACGGCAGTGGCCGATCCCCCCGAGGGCGGAGGGTCCTCCCCGGGAGCTCCCCCGCCGCGGAGGAAGCGCTCCCGGCGCTCGTTCCACCTGGACCTGCTGTCCCTGTGCAGAGTCCTGGTGCTGGGCTTCTTCACCCTGTTCCTGATCATCCCGCTGCTGTCCATGGTGGTCGTGGCATTCACCGGCGAGACCGTGAACATCTTCGGTTCGCTCGTGGACGGGGAGATCCGCGACCAGAACATCTCCGACCTCCGTGGCGCCTCGTTGACCACGTTCATCGAGACCGTCGGTTCGGCGCAGAACATGGAGGCCTTGCGCAACAGCCTGCTGTTGGCGCTGGGAGTCGCGCTGCTGGCGATGGTGCTCTGCACTCCGATCGCCTACGGTTTCGCGCGCACCGCGATGCCGTTCAAGCGCACGCTGGGTGTGCTGTGCACGATCCCGATGGTGGTCCCCACGTTCGCGGCGGCGGGCGGCTTCATCACCATGTTCGGCCAGGCCGGCTGGGTCACCGGCCTCTGGCAGCAGCTGGGCGGGTCGGGCCAGCTCATCAACCCCTACTCGATGACCGGGCTCGTGCTCGTGCTGCTGTTCTTCCTGTTCCCGTTCGCGCTGTGGCCCATGGTCGCGGCGTTCCGGATCAGCAGCGCACAGGTGGAGGAGGCCTCCTCCAGTCTCGGCGCGCGTTCGGTGGTCACGTTCTTGACCGTGACATTCCCACTGGCTCTGCCCTCGCTGCTGTCCGCGCTGCTGCTGGTCTTCGCGACGACCTTCAGTGACTTCGGTGCCGCGATCATCCTGGGCATCGACGGGCTGAACCTGATCGTGGTGCAGGCCTACCGCGAGATCGCCGGCTTCTTCGACTGGGCCGCGGGCTCGGTACTGGTCATGGTCATGGTCGTGGTCGTGGCGCTGTTCTTCTCGTTGCAGCGTCTGGTGCTGCGCGGGCGCGACTACGGCACTCTCAGCGCACGCGGGGGGCAGCCGGCACCACTGGTCCGCCACCGCGGGCTGTGCAACACCCTGTCGCTGTTCACCATGGCCTTCACCCTGGTCCCGGTGCTGTCGCTGCTGTCGGTGCTGGTGCTCTCCTTCGCCACGACCTGGCGCGGCACGTTCCTGCCGGACAGCTTCACCACCGCGCACTACGAGCGGGTCCTCGACCGGTCCTGGGGCGCGATCGCCAACAGTCTCACCCTGGCCGGCGGCGCGCTGCTGATCGCGCTGTTCGTGGCGGCCACGGTGGCCTACTACACGGTGCGCCACCGCGCGGCCGGCCTGGACTTCTTGGCGACGATGCCGCTGATCGTGCCCGGTATCGCCCTGGCGCTGGCACTGATGCAGACCTTCAACACCCAGCCGCTGGCGCTGTACGGCACCGCCCTGCTCCTGGTCGTCGGATACGCGATCCGCCGCTTGCCCTACATGGTGCGTCCTGCGGTCGGGGCCATGCAGGCCATCGGCACCGATGTCGAGGAGGCGGCGCGCAGCCTGGGGGCCAACCGGATCACCGCGGTGATGACGACGGTGCTGCCGCTGCTGCGCCCGGCGTTGTTCGCAGGCGGCATCCTGGTGTTCGTCACGGTGCTCAAGGAGACCAGCCTGACCGTGCTGATCGCCCCGTCCAACTGGGAACCGATGAGCCGCGACATCTTCAACAACCTGCTCCGGGGCGAACGCTATCCGGCCGCGGCGATGTCGGTGATCCTGTTGGTGATCGTGATCAGCCTGCAGCAGATCGCCTACAAGTTCAGCCGCAACTCGCTGTACTGAACGGTGGCCGACGACGCACCGCGGATGATCGGGGATGTGCCGCTCGTGCCTGACGCGGGCGGCACATCGCGTGTGGAACGGAGTGCAGTGTCATGCCCGGCCTCGTTGTGGACCTGGACGGAACCGTCTACCGGGGGGAGAGCCTGATCCCGGGCTCCGACTCCGCCCTGGGCCGGATACGCGCAGCCGGACACCGGGTCGTGTTCGCCACCAACAAATCCGTGGCGCGCGCCCGGAGCCACGCCGACAAGCTCACCGCGCTGGGGGTACCGGCCGGGCCGGACGACCTCGTGACGGTCAACGACGTCCTGGCCCGGCACCTGCTGGAGCGGCTCGGCCCGGGCCGGCGTGTCCTGGTGATCGGCGAGGCACCGCTGCACGAAGAGCTGGCCGCCGCCGGACTGACCACGACCTCGCGGTGGGAACAGGCCGATTCGGTGGCGATGGGGTGGGACCGGAACCTCGACTACGCCAAGTTCAACGCGGCGTTCCAGGCCGCCCGCCGAGGCGCCTACGTGGCCGCCACCAACCCGGACGCCACCTGTCCGGTGGAGGGCGGCGAGCTTCCCGACTGCGGGGCCCAGATCGCCGCCCTGGAGACGGCGCTGGGACGGGACGTGGACATCGTGGTCGGCAAACCGGCCGCCACGATGGCGCACGCGGCCGCGGGCCGGCTGGGTCTTGCACCGGAGCAGTGCTGGATGGTCGGCGACCGTCTCGCCACCGACATCCGGATGGCCAACGAAGCAGGCCTGTCCGCGGCCCTGGTCCTCAGTGGGAGCACGACGGCGGCACAGGCCGCGGAGGGCCCCTGGCGCCCGGACCGGGTGTGTGCGGACCTCGCCGAGTTCGCGGACTGGTTCCTGGAGCGGTGACACGGCGGCCGCGGCAAACGGACCGATCCGGGAGAGACACATTGCGGCGTCTGCCCGCGTCTTAGCGAATCTGTTACAGTTCCTCCCCAAAAGGCCGAAGTGGCGTGTCCGAAACCCGGAGGCGCCGTTTCGGTCGGCCCGTCCCCGGCCGTCCCGCATCCCCTGGGGCCCTCCTCGGGCCTTCCGGTCCCGGGCCTTCCTTTCCCCGCTCTCCCGCACCCTGGACCCGTCCGTGACACTCCGTTCCCTTTCCGACGTACCGCTCCCGAGCCAGGACGTCATCGACCTGGTCCGCCATTCGGTCGTTGGCCTGCCCGAGGGCTCGACCCGGCTTGCCACGGCCTTCTACGAGCACCTGTTCGCGATGGTCCCCGAGGTCAGGGGCATGTTCTCCGCCGACATCGGACCGCAGGAACAGCGCATGGCCGACGCGCTCATCGCCGTCGTCCAGCACCTGGACACCCCCGACGACATCGCCGACCACCTCCGTGAACTGGGGTATCAGCACTACAAGGAGCTCGGTGTGCGCGCCGAGCACTACCCCCACGTCGGCCGGGCCCTGATCCGCGCGGTCAGCGACGTCTCCCCCACGTGGTCGTCCTCGATGAGCTCGGCGTGGGTCCTCGTGTACCAGTGGGTCACCGCCCACATGATCGACGGGGCCGAGCACGCGGCCGCACGTTCCGAAAACCCCGCGTAGGACCCGGGCAGCAGGAACCGGACGCCCCCGTTCCGGCCCCGACCGGCCTCTCCCGGTCCCCGCCCACCGCCTTCACCACACCCACCGTCGAAAGCCCTCGCACATGACTCAGGACAGCCAGCTCCCTCTCCCCGGATCCCACGGTGAGCACCGTGTCCAGGAGGCGATGGGGACCTCCGACCGTGCCTCGCGGTTCTACCGGGACCAGATGCTCGACCACCTCAACCCGATGATGCGGGAGTTCATCGCCCAGCAGGAGATGCTGTTCATCGCCACGGCCGACGCCGGCGGCGAGTGCGACTCGAGCTTCCGCGCGGGGCCGCCCGGGTTCGTGCACGTCATCGACGACCGCCTGCTGGCCTTCCCCGAGTTCCGCGGCAACGGGGTGTTCGCAAGTGTGGGCAACGTGACCGAGAACCCGCACATCGGGCTGATGTTCCTGGACTTCGAGCGCGAACGCATCGGTCTGCACGTCAACGGCCGTGTCCGGATCATGGTCGACGCGGAGCTGCGCCCGCGTGTGCCCGGCCTGCCCGAACCGCAGGTGCCGGGGCAGAAGGCGCTGGCGTGGATGGTGGTCGAGGTCGAGGAGGCCTACATCCACTGCCGCAAGCACATCCCCCACCTGCGCAAGGTCGGCGCGGAGGAGTCGTGGGGCACCGACGACACCCTGCGCAAGGGCGGCGACTTCTTCGGCTCGAAGAAACAGAACGAGGAGCGCCGCAACGCCCCGGTCGGCCGGCGCTGAAGCTGATCGATGGCGGGGTACCGACCGGCGCCTGGCTGCGCAGAAGCGCGCTCCACGCCCGCTCCGACAACACCGCCGCCACGTTCGTCCGGGGCCCGAGCGGCCCCGGGAAGGGGCTCACGCCACCGTTCACTTCTTGCCGGCGTTCTTGACGGCCTCGATCGCCTTGGTGATGCGCTTGTCCGAGACCGGGTAGGCGGTACGCAGTTCCTGTGCGAACAGGCTCACCCGGTACTCCTGCAGCATCCACCGCAGTTCGACGACGTCCGGGTCGGCCTCGCGGCCGGGCCCGAGCCGCCCGCGCACCTGGCGCACGGCCTCGGTCATCTGCACGACCTTGGCCATGTTCACCTGGTCGCGGCGCGGGTTCTCCGGCAGCTTGTCGAGGCGGTACTCGATGCCGCGCAGGTAGCGGTGCACGTCGTCCAGGCGCGCCAGGCCCGCGTGGGTGACGAACCCGTCGAAGACGAGCTCGCCGAGCTGGCCCTGCACGTCGTTGAGGGAGGGCAGTACCGCCATGGAGGTGGTGCCCTTGACCTTCTTGGAGACCTTGCGCCAGAGCACGAGCACCCGCGCGGCCTTGTCGAGGATCTCGGCGAGGGCCCCGCCGAGGTCGGTGCGCACCCGCTCGGCGAGCGAGGCGAAGGCCTCGGCGTCCCACACCGGGCCGCCCTCGCGGACGAGCAGGTGGTCGACCGCAGCCTCCTCGGCGTCGGCGAGCATCTTCTTCACCGACCCGTGCGGGTTGTCGGCCAGCGCCAGCTTGTCGGGGTTGTTCAGCCCCTTGCTGACGGCATGGGCGGCCGAGGGAACGGTGAGCAGCAGCAGGCGGCGGGTCCCGGCCCGCATGGCGGCGCGCTGTTCCGGTGCGGTGTCGAAGATGCGGATCGCGACGCTCTCGCCCTCGTCCACCAGCGCCGGGTACCCCTTGACGTTGGGGCCCAGCGCCTTGCGCTCGAGCGTCTGCTCCAGGGTGCCGAAGTCCCAGGACGTGATGCCCTTGCGCTCCACACCCTTGGCCTCGGTGACGATGGCCTCGCGCAGGCGCGGCTTGAGCTTGACGCGCAGCTTCTCCAGGTCCTTGGACTCGGCGAGCGTACGGTGCTTGTCGTCGACGGCCCGGAACGTGATGCGCAGGTGGTCGGGCACCCGAGTCAGGTCGAAGTCGTCGGCCGCGATGCGCTCGCCCGACATCTTGCCGAGCTCGGCCGCCAGCGCCTCGAGCAGAGAGCCGTCCGACGGGTCGAGGCCCCCACGAGCCTTCGCGGCGTTGTCGGGCACCGGAACGAAGTTGCGGCGCAGGGGTTTGGGCAGGGACCGGATCAGCGCGGTGACGAGCTCGTCGCGCAGGCCCGGGATCTGCCAGTCGAAGCCCTTGTTCTCGACCTGGTTGAGGTACTTGACGGGCACGTGCGCGGTCACGCCGTCGGAGTCGCTGCCAGGCTCGAACTGGTAGGTGAGCGGGAAGACGAACGGGCCCTGGCGCCAAGTGTCGGGGTAGTCGTCCTCGCTGACCTCGTCCACGCCCTCGTTGATGAGCTCGTCGCGGGTGAAGTCGAGCAGTTCGGGCTCGCTGCGGCGGGCCTTCTTCCACCAGGAGTCGAAGTGGGCGGCCGAGACGACGTGCTCCGGCACGCGCCGGTCGTAGAAGTCGAAGAGGGTCTCGTCGTCGACGACGATGTCGCGGCGCCGGGCCCGGTGCTCGAGGTCCTCGACCTCGTCCAGGAGCTCGCGGTTGTCGTGGAAGAACTGGTGCCGGGTCTCCCAGTCGCCCTCGACCAGCGCACGGCGGATGAACAGCTCCCGGGACAGCACCGGGTCGATCTTCCCGTAGGAGACCTTGCGCTGGGCCACGATCGGGACGCCGTACAGGGTCACGCGCTCGAAGGCCATGACGGCACCGCGCTTGCGTTCCCAGTGCGGCTCGCTGTACTGGCGCTTGACGAGGTGTCCGGCGAGCTCCTCGGCCCACTCGGGCTCGATCTTGGCGACCATGCGGCCCCAGAGCTTGGAGGTCTCCACCAGCTCTGCGGCCATCACGTAGCGGGGCTGTTTCTTGAACAGCGCGGAACCCGGGAAGATCGCGAACCGGGCACCGCGTCCGCCCTGGTACTCGTGCTTGTCGGGGTCCTTGAGACCCACGTGGGACAGCAGCCCGGCCAGCAGCGACATGTGCACACCGCGCGGGTCGGCGGCGTTCTCGCTCGGGGCGGGCACCTCGATGTCCAACTGGCGCAGCACCTGCCGGAGCTGGCCGTGGATGTCCTGCCACTCGCGTACACGCAGGTAGTTGAGGTACTCCTCGCGGCACAGCTTGCGGAACTGGTTCCCGGAGAGTTCGCGCTGCTTCTCCCGCAGGTACGTCCACAGGTTCAGATAGGCGAGGAAGTCCGATTCCTTCTCGCTGAACCGGGCGTGCGCCTGCTGGGCCTGCTGCTGCTTGTCGGCGGGGCGCTCGCGCGGGTCCTGGATGGACAGCGCGGAGGTGATGACCAGAACCTCGGGCAGACAGCCGCGTTCCTCGGCCTCGAGCACCATGCGCCCCAGGCGCGGGTCGACGGGCAGCTGCGCCAGGCGGCGGCCCGCCTTGGTCAGGGAGCGCTTGCCCCCCTTGCTCTTGTCGCCGGCGGCCAGGGCGCCGAGCTCCTCGAGGAGGTTGACGCCGTCCTTGACCTGGCGGTGGTCGGGCCCGTCCACGAACGGGAACGCGGCCACGTCGCCCAGGCCGAGGGAGGCCATCTGGAGGATGACCGAGGCCAGGTTGGTGCGCAGGATCTCGGGGTCGGTGAACTCGGGCCGGGAGAGGAAGTCCTCCTCCGAGTACAGGCGGATGCAGATGCCCTCGGACACACGGCCGCAGCGGCCCTTGCGCTGGTTCGCGGAGGCCTGCGAGACCGCTTCGATGGGCAGGCGCTGGACCTTGGTGCGGTGGCTGTAACGCGAGATCCGCGCGGTACCGGGGTCGATGACGTACTTGATCCCGGGCACGGTCAGCGAGGTCTCGGCGACGTTGGTGGCGAGCACGATGCGCCTGCCGCGGTGGGAGCTCCACACCCGTTTCTGCTCGGCCGCCGACAACCGTGCGTACAGCGGCAGGACCTCGGTGCCCGGGAGCTTCTGTTTCTCCAGCGCCTCGGCGGTGTCGCGGATCTCGCGTTCACCGCTGAGGAAGACCAGGACATCGCCGGGCGCCTCCTTGCCGAGCTCGTCGACGGCGTCGAGGATCGCCTGGGTCTGGTCGCGGTCGGTCCCCCCGCCCGGGTTCTTCTCCTCCGGGTCGAGGATCTCGTCGCTGATGGGCCGGTACCGCACCTCCACGGGGTAGGTGCGGCCGGAGACCTCGACGATCGGGGCGTCCTCGAAGTGGCGGGAGAACCGCTCCGGGTCGATGGTCGCCGAGGTGATGACGACCTTGAGGTCGGGGCGCTTGGGCAGCAACTGCTTGAGGTAGCCCAGCAGGAAGTCGATGTTGAGGCTGCGTTCGTGCGCCTCGTCGATGATGAGCGTGTCGTACTGGCGCAGCATGCGGTCGTGCTGGACCTCGGCGAGCAGGATGCCGTCGGTCATGAGCTTGACCAGCGTGTTGCTGCTGGAGGAATCGGTGAAGCGCACCTTGTAACCGACCGTCTCGCCCAGCGGCGTCCCCACCTCGTCGGCGATGCGTTCGGCGACGGTGCGGGCCGCGAGCCTGCGGGGCTGCGTGTGGCCGATCGTGCCCATCACACCCCGGCCCAGCTCCATACAGATCTTCGGGAGCTGTGTGGTCTTGCCGGACCCGGTCTCACCGGCCACGATGACGACCTGGTTGTCGCGGATCGCCTCGGCGATGTCCTCACGCCGGTCGCTGACCGGGAGCTCCTCGGGGTAGTGGAGCTCGGGCAGGGACTCCCGACGCAGCTGCACCCGCAGTTCGGCCTCGTCGGTGTCGCGGGCGATCTGCGCGAGCACGGACGCACGGCGGCGCTCGTCCCGGATCTTCTCGAGACCGTCCAGCCGCCGGCGCAGGCGGTGCCGGTCGGCGGGCATGAGGTCGCGCAGCCGGGCGCGCAGGGCGCCGGGGGTCGGTTCCGCGGTCGCGGGCGTGGTGGTGCTCATCAGTAGTCAAGGGTAGAAGGCCGGGCAACCGGTTTTCCCGGGCACCCGGGGCGCGGGGTGTGCGCCGTCGGGTCCAACACGCGCGCGGGCGCGGGTGTTCCTGTGCGGTGCTTTCCAGCGGGGATCTTGCTACCAGAGCCAATTCCAGCGCCGAAGTTGGCTCTGGTAGCAAGATCCCCGGGTGGTTGTCCACAGGCGGAGATCGGCTGCTGCCGAAAAGACCGCCCCCTCTGCACGCTGGTGGCATGGAAAACACCACCGTGACCAGTCCGTGCTTGCCGGGCATGCCTCTCGCGCCTGTCCACTCGCCCCTGAGCAGGATCCTCCCGACCGCCGGCCGCCAGTTCGGGGTGTTCAGTTGGCACCAGGCCCGGGACGCCGGGTTGAGTAAGAGCGATGTCCGCGCCCTCAAGCGCGACGGGACGCTCCGGCACCCCTACACCGGGGTCTATGCCTTGCGAGCGCTGGACGAACGCGCCGACGAGCGACAGCTTCTCCGATCGTCCGTCATGGCAGCCCAGCTTGCGCTGGGTCCGCATTCCTTCGCCGGGGGAGAAACAGCTGCCCACCTGTGGGGTATGCAAGGGCTGCCGCCCTGGGACGGCCACACCGTCCACATGGTGATCCCGGCGCTGGGTGCGCAACGACACCACCACCACGTCACACTGCACAGCTGGCAGGTCGGTCCGGAAGAGATCGCGAGCGTGGACGGGACGATCCGTGCCACCACCCCGGACAGGACCCTGCGCGACACCGTGCTCCGAGTGGGACGTGCCGTCGCGGTCTCCCTCCTCGATTCGGCCCTGCACCAGAAGCTCATCGTGGAAGAGGACCTGGAGGAACTGGAGGTCGCCAACAACGGCCGCAAAGGATGTGTTCGGTCCCGCCCTTGGTGGGGACTCGCGGACGGACGTGCGGAGAGTCCGCTCGAGACACGTGTCCGTCTCATCTGCACGGACGGCGGCCTGCCGCCCACCGCTCTCCAGCACCGTTTTTCCGACGCCGACGGACGCGCTCTCGCCATCACCGACTTCTGGTGGGAAGGATTGCGCCTCATCGGGGAGGCGGACGGATTGGCCCCGCACAGCCTCCCCGAAGCGCTGGCCAAGGACCGCAAACGCCAGAACGCGCTCCAAGCGCTGTACCCGGGTGTACGTATCGCCCGCTTCACGTGGGACGACCTGAAGCGCCCCGGCTACATCCTCTCGGTCATCGCCAAGTCCGGCCGCCGTTGACCGGGCGGGATCTTGCTACCAGAGCAGGGTTCAGCGCTGAAATTGGCTCTGGTAGCAAGATCCCCGGTCAGAGGTTCTTCCCCAGCCAGGTGTGCACAGCCTCGGCGGTGGTGGGGCCGTGCTCCTCGAGCATGGAGATGTGGTCGCCGGGCACGTCGACGGGCACGTGCTCGCGCGGCCAGTCGAAGCGCCAGTCCGGGCCGCCGACGGGGTTGCCGTCGCCGTCGCGCACCTGTTCCTCGGGGCGCACGAGCAGCAGCGGCATCGTCAACTCGCCCGGGGTCCAGTCGGCGAACAGTTCGAGGTAGCGGCCCATGGCGGTGACGCGGGCGGGGTCCATGAGACCGAAGCGGCGTTCGCGTTCGACCACACCGGACTCGATGACGGGCATCGTGGTGCGGTCCTGCGGGGTGGGGGTGTCCATGAGCACGACCGCCTCGGGTGCGTGCTCGCCCCGCTGCAGGCGCTCGGCGACCGCGTGGGCCATCCACCCGCCGGAGGAGCGGCTGACCAGAACGAACGGTTCGTCCCCGGCCAGGTCGAGCACGGCCTGCGTCTGGAGGTCGACCGCGGCCTCGCGCGTTGTGGGCAGCGGCTCGCCGGGCGCGAACCCGGGCTGGGGCAGCACGGTGGTGTCGCGTTCGCCCTTGAGCGCGCTTCCGAAGCGGGCGTACTCCTGCACTCCGGAGACCATGACCAGCGACGGAAGGCAGATCATGCGCGGGCGGGCGGGGCCGGTGGCCACCTCCACGGGGCGCGGGGGTGTCCCGTACTCCTCGGCGCAGGTGAAGGCGGGGCGGAACGCGGCGGCCGCGCGGATCAGCGTGATGCCGTCGTCGATGCGACCGCGCACGCACGCATCGCGGAACAGGGCGACGACCCCGTCCAGCCCGGCCTCGGCCCCGGCGGGCTCGGGCGCGGCCGGTGCCGGGGAGGCGCCACCGTCACCGGCGGGCAGTTCGGTGTCCAGGTGCCCGGCCAGCGCCTCTGGGGTGCGGTGGGTGAAGACCGCGCCGGACGCCAGGCGCACACCGGTGGACTCCCGCAGGTCGCCGCGCAGCTGCACGGCGGTGAGGGAGTCCAGCCCCAGCTCGAGGAAGTCGCGGTCGGCGGGCACGTCGGCGGGCCCGGGCAGGCCCAGCACGTCGGCGATTCCCGAACGCACGAGGTCGAGCAGGGCTTCGGCGCGCTGTTCGGGCGGCAGGGCGGCCACGTCGAACTCCGCGGCCCTGGCGGCCCGGCGCCGGGGCGGGGGCACCAGCCCGCGGTGGACGGGCGGGACGGTGCCGGTGCGTTCGGCACGCGAGCGCAGGCCGGCGGTGTCCACGGGCATCGGCAAGAAGTAGGGCGCCGGGAGCTCGAGGGCGTGGTCCATCAGGCGCAGTCCCTCGTCGGTACCCAGAGGGCGGGCCATGCCGATGCGGGAGAGCCGGGCCTGGGCGGCGGCGTCCAGGTGGGCGCTCATGCCACCGCGTTCGACCCACAGGCCCCAGGCCAGGGAGGTGGCGGGCAGGCCGTGGGCGCAGCGGTGGTGGGCGAGGGCGTCCAGGAGGGCGTTGGCGGCGGCGTAGTTGGCCTGACCGGGGCTGCCCAGGACGTTGGCGGCCGAGGAGAACAGGACGAACGCCCTGACCGGCTGGTCGAGGGTGAGTCGGTGCAGGTGGAGGGCAGCGTCGGTCTTGGGCGCCATGACCCGGTCGACGTGGTCGGGGGTCAGGGACGCCAGGGCGCCGTCGTCGAGGGTGCCGGCCAGGTGGACGACGCCGACGACGGGTTCGGTGGCCCGGGCGAGCGCGATGCGCAGGGCGTCAGGGTCGGAGGCGTCGCAGGCCGCGAAGTCGGCACGGGCGCCCAGTTCCTCGAGGGCGGAGGAGAGTTCCTGTGCCGCGGGGCCGTCGGGACCGCTCCGGCTGAGCAGGAGCAGGTCGCGAGCGCCGTGGTTCTGCACCAGGTGGCGGGTGACCTCGGAACCGAGGGTGCCGGTGGCACCGGTGACCACGACGGTTCCGCCGGACAGGTCGGCCGGGCCCTCCGCCTCGTTCTGCTCCGGCGGAGTGGTCTCGGCGCGCACCAGGCGGGGCACGTGGGGTGTGCCCCCGCGCAGGGCCAGCTGCTCCTCCCCGGTGGCCAGGGCGGCGGCCAGGTGCGGGGCCCCGGCGGCGGTGTCGTCGATGTCGACCAGCACGAACCGACCGGGGCGCTCGGTCTGGGCGGCGCGTACGAGCCCCCACAGGGACGCGTGCTCGAGGTCGGTGACGTCCTCGCCCGGCAGGACGGGGACAGCGCCTCGGGTGAGCACGACCAGCGGGGTGTCCTCGCGGGTGTCGTCGTCGGCCCACCCCTGGAGCAGGGCGAGCACGTCGCGGGTGGTGCGGCGGGCGGTCTCCGGGTCGACACCGCCGTCGCCGCCGAGGCCGATAACCGCAGTGGTGCCGGCGGGCAGCGGGGCGTGCGGGTCGGGTTCGTGTGCTGCGTCCAGGTGAGCGCGCAGGCCGAGCGGGTCGTCGCCGACCACGGTCAGGTTCGGCAACCCGGTCGAGCGCGGCTGCACGGGGTTCCACGCCAGCGTGTACAGGTCGTTGGGCGCGCCCAGGTCGATGCGTTCGGGCAGGGGCCGCACGGCCAGCGACGCGATGGAGGCGACCGGCTGCCCGGCGGGGTCGAACAGGTCGAGGGCGTACTCGTCGGCGTCGAGCGCCCGCACGCGTACGCGCAGGTCGGTCGCGCCCTCGGCGTACAGGGCGACGTCGCTCCAGGCGAAGGGCAGGCGCACCCCGGCGTCGGTGGTCAGGGACACCGTGTGCAGGGCCGCGTCGAGCAGCGCGGGGTGCAGGCCGAAACCGGCGGCGTCCGCACGCTGAGCCTCGGGCAGCGCGACCTCGGAGTACACGGTGTCGCCGTCGCGCCAGGCGCTGTGCAGGCCCTGGAACGCGGGGCCGTACTCGTACCCGAGCTCGGCCAGCCGTGCGTAGAACCCGTCGAGCTCGACCGGTTCGCCCTCCGGCGGCCACGCGCTCAGGGGCCGGGGCGCGGGCGCCTCGGCCGGCACGAGCAGGCCGGTGGCGTGTTCGGTCCAGGCGGCGTCGGGTGCGTCCTCGGGACGCGAGTGCACCCGCACGGTGCGGTTCCCGGAGGGCTCGGGCAGCGAGAGGGTGATCTGCACACGTGTGCGGCCGGGAAGCAGCAGCGGGGTGTGCAGGGTGAGGTCGGCGACGCTCTCCCCGGGGGCAGCGGCGTGCTGCACCATCTCCCAGAAAGCGGCACCCGGCAGCAGCACAGTCCCGGAGACGCCGTGGTCGGTGAGCCAGGGGTGGGTGTCGGGGCCGATGCGGCCGGTCAGCACCTCTCCCCCGGCACCGGGCAGCTGCGTGCGCGCGCCCAGCAGCGGGTGGCCGGCCTCGTCGATGCCCTCCGCGGACAGGGCGCGGCCGCCGCCGGTGGGGGCGAGCCAGAACGTGCGGTGCTCGAACGCGTAGGTCGGCAGGTCGACGGTGTGCGCCCCGGGGTGCACGGAGTCCCAGTCCAGGGGCAGACCGTGGGCGTGGGCGCGGGCCAGGGCGGTGGCGAACCCGTCGGGGCCGCCGTGGTCGCGGTGCAGGGTGGAGAGCACGGCGGTCCCCTCGATCCCGGTGTCCTCCAGGGTCTGGGCGACGCCGTGGGAGAGCACCGGGTGCGGGCCGATCTCGACGAAGGCGGTGTATCCGGCCTCGCTCATGGAGCGCACGGCCTCCTCGAACCGGACCCTGCCGCGCAGATTCCGGTACCAGTAGGCGGGGTCGAGCCCGGCGGTGTCGAAGGCCCCGCCGGTGACCGTGGAGTAGAACCCGGTCTCGGCGCTCGTGGGTTCGATACCGCGCAGGCTGTTCAGGATGTCGTCCTCGAACGGGACGATGTGGTGGCAGTGCGATGCCACGTCCACGTCGATGCGCCGGTGGTGGATGCTCTCCTTCTCGCACACGGTGACGAGCTCGGTGACGGCGTCGGCGTCCCCGGCGGCCACGACGGCGTTGGGGCCGTTGACGACGGCGACCTCGATGCGCCCCTCCCAGCGTTCCAGCATCTCCTCGACGCGGGACGCGGGCAAGGACAGTGCAACCATGCCGCCGCTGCCGGACATGCGCCCGAAGAGCTGTCCGCGGCGCACGACGATGCGGGTGGCCTCGTCGAGGGTGAGGGCGCCGGCCACGTGTGCGGCGGCGATCTCGCCCTGGGAGTGGCCGACGACGGCGCTGGGGGTCAGACCGTGGTCGGCCCAGTGCCGGGCCAGCGACACCATGACGGCGAAGAGGGCGGGCTGCACGACGTCGATACGTCCGGGGTCGGGCGCGTCGGGCCCGCCGCGGATCACCTCGGTCAGCGACCAGTCGACGTAGGGGGCCAGGGCCTTCTCGCACTCGTCGATGTGGGCGGCGAAGCGCGGGGAATCCTCGAGGAGGTCGCGCACCATGCCGGGCCACTGGCCGCCCTGGCCGGGGAAGACGAACGCGACGCGGTGGCCGTTCCCGGCGCGCCCCCGCACGAGTGCGTCGTGGTCCTCGCCGCGGGCGAGGGCGGCGAGGGCCTCGCGGCGTTCTGTGCCGTCGGCGGAGGCGGCCACAGCGCGGTGGTCGAGCCCGGCACGCGCGGTCGCCAGGGTGTGGCCGACGGCGGCGGGGGCGAGGCCGGGGCGGGCCTCCAGGTGGTCGAGCAGGCGCCGGGCCTGGGCGGAGAGCGCGTCGGGGGTATGGGCCGACAGCGGCCACAGGACCGGTCCGGTGTGCCCGGACGCCTCGGCGGCGTCGGTTCCCGCCGGCTCCGCAGGTGCCTGCGGGGGCTGTTCGATCAGGGCGTGGGCGTTGGTCCCGCTCATGCCGAAGGAGGACACCCCGGCCACACGGGGGCGGTCCACCTCTGGCCACGGTGTGTGCTCGGAGACGGGCAGCACGGTCCCGGGCGACCAGTCGACCTCGCGGGTGGGTTCGCGCAGGTGCAGCGTGGGCGGCACCCGGTCGCGGCCGAGGGCCATGACCGATTTGATGAGCCCGCCCACGCCCGCCGCGGCGACGCTGTGTCCGATGTTGGACTTGAGCGATCCCAGGAGCAGCGGCCGGGCGGCGGGGCGCCCGCGTCCGTAGACGTCCATGAGGGCGCGCGCCTCGATGGGGTCGCCCAGCGGGGTCCCGGTCCCGTGCGCCTCGACCGCGTCGACGTCGGCGGCGTCGAGCCCGGCGTCGGCCAGGGCCGAGCGCAGCAAGCGCCGCTGGGCCAGGCCGTTGGGGGCGGTGAGGCCGCTGCTGGCGCCGTCCTGGTTCACGGCGGTTCCGCGGACCACGGCGAGCACGGGCAGGCCGAGGCGTTCGGCGTCGCCGAGCCGGGCCAGCAGGACCATGCCGGCGCCCTCGCACCAGGCGGTGCCGTCGGCGGAGGCGTCGAAGGCCCTGGCGCGGCTGCCCGGCGAGAGGGCGCGCTGGCGGCTGAAGGAGAGGAACGCGCCGGGGTCGGAGAAGACGGTCGCGCCGCCGGCCAGGGCGAGGGTGCACTCCTGGCGGCGCAGCGCGGTGACGGCCGCGTGCAGGGCCACCAGGGAGGAGGAGCAGGCGGTGTCCACCGACATCGCCGGCCCCTCCAGGCCCAGGGTGTAGGAGACCCGGCCTGCGGCAACGCTCGTGGCGGTACCGGTGGCGAGATGGCCCTCGAGCCCGTCCTCGGCGTGGAGGGGACGCGGCCCGTAGTCGGGCGGGGCGATACCGACGTAGACGCCGGTGTCGCTGCCGCGCAGGGAGGCCGGGTCGAGACGGCCGCGTTCGACGGCCTCCCACGCGGTCTCCAGCAGCAGCCGCTGCTGCGGG